>JAFIGC010000157.1 GCA_020831635.1 Verrucomicrobiota bacterium
AAGCCCGCAGGGGTCTGTGGTTTCAGTGTTTTGACCGAGCCTGTCCGTTCAATCGGCCCTTAAGTTAGTGCCATTAGACCCTTGGCCTTTTCACTGAATCAGGTAGAGCGTCGAAAAAGCCCGAATTTCCTCCAAATCACCCCTCACCATCTTCCTTTCATCCATGAACCCTCAACCCACACTCCGCGGTTTTCATCCCGATCCCTCCTGGGTCCACGTCAACGGATGGACCTACTTGGTCACCTCCACCTTCGGCTGGCTACCCGGTCTGCCGGTGTACCGCTCCCGGGATCTGGTGCAATGGGAACCCCTGCCGCCGGCGATCCCGGATACCCGACACTTGGACTACCGGGGATGTGGCGTGGATGACGGACTCTACGCCCCCGGCATCCGCCATGATGGGCGGCGGTTTCTCCTGGCCTGCACCCTGGTGCGCCGCAAGGAACAGCGATTTCAAAATTTCATCTGTGTCAGTGAAAACCCCGCCCAAGGATGGTCCGCCCCGGTGATGCTACCCGAAGATCTGGGCCGCATCGATCCAACCCCCTTCACCGACGCGGACGGCTCCCTGTGGATCGTGCTCAACGACTTGCCTGCGGCGGAACATTCGCATGGCGCCACCCGGTCCATTCGTTCGTGGCGGCTGAATCCGGAGACCTTGCAGCCGGAAGAAGGCCCCTTCGTGCTCTGGCACGGCGCCATGGTCGGCGCCGCCACCCCCGAAGCCCCCCGACTTTTCCAGCGCGACGGCTGGTATTGGCTGCTCATTGCCGAAGGCGGCACCGGCAGAAACCACGCCGTGACCCTGGCCCGCAGCCGTTCGATCACCGGACCCTACGAGGGCTGTCCCGCAAATCCTCTGTTGACCCATCGTCATCTGGATCCCACCCATCCCGTGCAATGCGTGGGTCATGCGGACCTGATGCAAGACAATGATGGCCAGTGGCTGGCCTGTTGTCTGGCGGAGCGGCGGGTGAACGGTCTGACCCTCATGGGCCGGGAAACCTGGACCCTCCCCGTCTCTTGGCCCCCGGGCCAATGGCCCGTCTTCTCCCCCGAGTCCGGAGCCTTGCGAATTCATGGCGAGGGCGCGTCCTTGGATTCGAATTGGATCGGACTTCGGACCCCGCCCGAATCCCTGATCTCCGCGAAAGGCGTGCTTGCCGCCCGTCCCCATGCTTGGACGGACACCCAACACGCGCCCGCCCTGATGGGTCGCCGCATCCGGGAATTCACCGGAAGTTGGAGTCTGATCCTCCGCCCCGATCAAAAAGGATTGTCCTGTGGACTGGCGATTTTTTGCACCGAATCCGCCTGGCTCCGTCTGGCTTGGTGCGGGCAGGAACTCATCCTCGAAAACGCCAAAGGTCAGGTCTTTGCCCGTGAAACCATTCCGGATACGGACCAACTGGATCTTGAACTCACTTGGTCACCCGCCGGCGTGCGGGCGTCTTGGAGTACCCCGGAAGAGGGGCGAACCCTGGACGCCCTCGTACAGCTTCAGGAATTCGCGCATCCCGTTTTCGCCGGCGCCACAGCCTGCGTCTGGGCGCAAGGGGAAGGAGGAAGCTTGGGTTTTCATCCGGCATAGGGGGCGACGCGAAGCGTCTTTGGAGTGCGTGTAGCGAGTGCAACGAAGCTACCGCTTTGGGGCGAAGGGGGACGGAAGTCCGGAAAACCGAACATTGAACGAATACCGATGGGGCGAAGAATGAGAACGTCGAACATCGAACGTCCAACTTCGAACGCTGAACCAGCAACTGGCAACCAGCAACCCGCAACCTTCAACTGGCAACATCCCTTTGCTTCCTTTGCGTGCTTCTGTTCCAATCCCCCTGTGTTATTGAACAGAAGGTCGCGAAGGAAGCGAAGTCACTCATAAACAAGTGGAGTTAAGAAGAAGTACGCGCTTTTTTCCGATAGGCAAAGGGGGTCATCCCGTGGTGGGCGCGAAATCGTTCGGTCAGGGACCGGGCGTTGGCGAAGCCACAGGTTTGGGCGATCTCCTCCACGGACATGTCACCCCCTTTCAAAAGTTCCTCCGCCCGATGCAGGCGGAGCCGGGTGAGCAGTTCGTAGGGTGCTGGCAGATTGCAGGCCTTCAGTTTCATTTCCAGGGAACGACGGGATAGTCCCAGAATTCGGGCAACGTTTTCCACATGGAATTCCCCCGATAGATCCGCCTCATAGTGCTGGCACAGTTTTTGATAGAGCAGGACCCCCTCGCCCTGTCGCAAGGTTTTGCCAAAGCGAATGCCTGCGGGCGGAATCGCCACACAGGATTCGGGCGCGGGGGCGGGCGCGCCTTGCCATTGCGCATGCAGGGCCCGCACCGCCCGCCGTCCGATCTCGCGCCCGTTCAATTTGATGCAGGCCAATCGGTGTTCATCCGGAGGATTCTGGTCCATGACCAGCACCCCGAGATCCTCGGGCATGCGCAAGCGCGATAGGTTTTCAAAAACGCTCAAAAATTCCGAGGCGGCATCGTTTTGCACCGCCAAAATGCCGGTACCCGGGAGGAGATCTTCCACCCACCTCGCCAACGCCTGGCGGGATTCCCGCAAGACATCCCCGAAAGTTTCTCCGGCCAGGGGTCTGCGCAGCGAAAGGTCGTGCATTTGCAAGGGCAGATTGTGCTGTTCCGCGACCTCGGCCACCCCTTGACAACGAAGGCGGACATGGTGGTGATCCAAGTTCTTCAAGATGACCAGCCGCTCGTAACCCGCGTCCATCATCGCCTCCGCCGCCATGCGCCCCACCGCGAGGTCGTCGTTGACGATCCGGGGAAATTCCGCCTCCGCCTTGGCATTGCTGATGCCGATAACGGGAATATTTCCCGAGAGTCCCTTGAGAGCCGCCCAATCCCAACTCGTGGTCACCACCGCGTCCACCGGCAAGTATTGCAGCGCGGCGGTTGAAATCACATGTTTGCCCTGCCAGGTCTGCAAATGAAACAACCCCTCCTCCTCGAGGATCTCCACAATTCCCAACAATACGTCCTGATAGTAGCTGTTTTGAGCGTGTGAAAGAAAAACAAGGTGGGGAAGCATGAGGCAACCCTACGGGATCACGACACCAAAGGCAACCCTTCTTTTTCGCAAACGCCTCACTTTTATGCGCCAGGGGCTGTAGATTCGAATCGGGCTTTGGGTGTATGATGTAAAGTGAAAATGATCCCGGATTTTTCGTGCCGGGAAATACGAACCCACCCCTTGGAGAATCAAATGAAGAATAAATTCGTGCTCAGCATAGCTGGACTGGCCCTTGTGCTGGTCTGCGGTCCCGCCTCCGCCAATGACCTCCTGTGGTCAGGCCCCGGAGTGGAATGGGATACGTCCACTGCCAACTGGTCTGGCGACAGTACCATTTTCGACAATGGGGACACGGTTTCCTTCGGGAGCAGCGGTCCTTCCGGCATTGTGATCCAAGGAGGCGGCGTTTCCCCCCTGTCCACCACCTTCCTCGCCAACGCCCAAAACTACACCTTCACCGGTGGTGGAATCAACGGCGGCTCCCTGAACGTATTCGGCGGCCTGCAAACCTTCAATAACGGCGCCAACACGCTCACAGGCAACACCAACATTTTCGCGGGCGGCACCCTGGCGCTCACCGGTTCCGCCACCCTGGCCAACACTACGCTCAATTTGCAGCGCGGCACCCTCCGCATCACCGGCAACAGCACCAACACCCGTCTGAGCGACAGCAACGCAGTCACCCTGCACTCCGGCAGCATTTTCATGGATAACGGACCAGATGGCATTCTGGACGAAACGGTCGGCATCCTGAACTTCAGCGGAACCTCCCGGCTGGATCTGACGCGGGGAGGAGGTGGTCCTGGTGATTTAACCATTCTCCGCATTGCGGACCTCAACCGCGTGGACCGGGGCATCCTTGAGATTAGTAGAGCCGGGGCTGATAGCCGAACATCAATCACCGTGACCGGAACCGCTCCAGTCGTCACCAACGGGATGGTCAGTCCCCACTTCATTATGTTTGCGAGTACAAACAGCACACCCTCCCCCACACCCACATTCGCCACTTACATCTCATCACCAAATCCTAACGTCACCACGGGTCAATTCGCGGCGGCCACTGCCTCCGGCACGGGCTTGCAAACAGTTTTAAACAACGCTGGAAACACGGGGGACAGCACCTTGTATTTTGCAACAAACACCGGCGGAACACTTGCGATTAGGGGAGATGAGGTCAAAAATGCCTATGCGGCCAGGTTCAGCCGTTCCTTCAGCGGCGGCGCCAACACCACCTTGCGCGTGCACGGGGGCGGAATCATCATGGAGCACGCAACGGATAATCTCTCCCTGGACTTGCTCAACATCGACCTCCCCACCGGGGTGGAAGGGGTCTTCTACACCGGCCGCACCGCCGGGCAAACCTTCACCATCAACGGGGTCATCAGCGGCGACAACGGCCTGACCAAAGGCGGCGTGGGCACCCTGATTCTCGGCGGAGCCAATACCTACACCGGAAACACCACCGTGACCGAAGGCGGCTTGACGCTCACTGCAAGCGGCGAATTGCGCTTCGAGCTGCAGGATGGAAACAACAGCAACAAAATCACCGGCACCGGATCCGCGACCCTCGACGGCATTTTCCGGATCGACGCCGATGGCTTGACCAACCAAATGGGCCAGTGGAAATTGGTGGATGTCGACACCTTGTCCGAAACCTTTGGCGGCAACTTCGGCCTGCAATTCACCGACAACACCACCTTTGCCCAGTCGGGGACCCAATACACCTCGGGGGATTGGACCTTCGACACCACCACTGGCTATTTGGTCGCCATCCCCGAGCCCGGCACCTTGTTGTTGCTCGGCATCGCCCTGGGCAGTCTGCTGATCTTCCGCCGCCGCAAGTAAAAGTCGGATTTTTTCCGAACATCTCAAACCCCGCTTCCGCATTGGAAGCGGGGTTTTTCATTTGCGGCCAGCATCTCCCTCGCCGCTTTGAGGTCTGATGCACAAACTTCCAATTCCATTATCCGCCCCCGGTGGGCTTGCCCCACCGGAGTGAAAGACCTGTGGCTAGAAAAGCTCCCCCCACACGAACGCCCCCGGTGGGTTCACCCCACCGGAGCGCAAGTCCCTTGGCTTCTTCCTCGGAGCGCATGCCCTATGGCGAATCTTCGTTTCTGACTTTTGCCCGGATCGCCCCCATCCCATATGGACCGAACGTGCCCATATACGCGCCCGGCATCCAAAACCCCCGCGTCCCTGCGGCCGTGCATGTGGCTTCCCGCAACGCCTCCACAATTGCCTGCGGATTCCACTGCGGATCCCCGCGTATGGCGAGATGCACATGATCCGGCATCATGGAAAGCTTGCCGATTTTCCATGTCGATGATTCCGACATGTTCAGAAAAGCCTTTTGCACGATGGTTGCCGTTTTGAGGGGCATTCGCCAACGCTCCGCGGTGACGAACACCACATGCAGGGCGTAGACATACCGTCCGCTGTGGGTGAAGATGGGATCGCACAGCGAAAAATCCGAAGTCTGGAAAGCCAGTTCCGCCAGTGCGTCGCGATAACGCGGGTCGGCAAAATCAGCGCCCTGCAACTGCTGTTGCAGATAGTTGTCCACCCCTTGTTCATGTGCATTGCCAACGGAAGCCGCGGAGACTTTCCGGCTGAACGTGGCCGGGGTTCCGTTTTTGCGCAGCAGGTGTTGCAGCCGTCCTTTTGCCCGCTGGGCCAACTCAACCGGCGCCACACCGGGAACCGTGGAGAAAAGTATTTGAATGCCTTCCGGGGTCCAAACCCATTCCAGGGGACGCAATCCGTCGGTCTCCCACAAATCCACAATCTCTTGCAAAGAACTTGGCCTTGGAGGAAAGCGTGTATCTTCGCCGGGCCAAGCATTCCAACCGTATCGCAACTGATAGGCATAGGGGTTGATGCTGGATTTTGAAGGGGATGTCATGCATTTTTGGATGAAAAATCGTCATGTAAAGTCAACGTTAATATGAAGACTTGTGCTGTTTTTTGGTCAAGTGGCGGACTTTCATCAACAATGCATAGACTTGATCCACGCGTCCGGAGAAGAAGCCGAGGGTCTGATTCACCATGCGGGACAAGCCCGCAGGGGTCTGTTTTTTGGCATGTTGGGTTTTTTCTAGCCACAGGTCTGATTCACCGTGCGGGGCAAGCCCGCAGGGGTCTTTCTCCGCAGCCACAGGTCTGATTCACCTACCCGGCAAGTGGTCAGGGGTCGTTCTCCAGACGCAAAAGGCCTGGTTCACGTGTCTTCCGTTTCCCGCCCCCGGTGGGCTTGCCCCACCGGAGCGAAAGACCTGTGGCTAGAAAAGCTCCCCCCATACGAACGCCCCCGGTGGGCTCGCCCCACCGGAGCGAAAGTCCCTTGGCTTCTTCCTCATGGCCGGAGAGCATATCCAGCAACAGGTACGATCCAGTGCCTATCATTTCGCAAATGCCTCACTATTTTGCGCAATGGGTGGTGGAATCGAAACGGGCTTTGGGTGTATAATGGAAAATTGAAATAAATTCCGGACTCCTTGATCCGGACGATAAGCACCCGCACCATGGAGATTGACATGAACATCCACAAAACTTTATTGGCCACCGTGCTGATCGGTGTACTTGGTTTGCCCCCCGCTTCCGCCGAACTCTTTTTTTCGGAAAGCTTCGACTACGGCGATACACGTGACAACATTCAGAATGTCTCTGACTGGCAAACGACTTCAGGAGTTTTATACTATGATCCCGACGGCTTGTCCCACCCCGGAATGCCCGGCGAAGTCGGCGGCTCCTTTCATCATGATTTTGGTTCAGGAAACCGCGCCATCAACTATGCTGTGAATATCGACAAGCTCAGTACGGCCAGTGCGGGAGATGAATTTTGGTTGACGGGCTTGATTCAGTTGGAAAATCATGACGGACAATCGAGAGTTCAATTTCTGTCTGGCTCCAACGTGGATGGCATTGGTTTTGGGGTTAACAGCAGTGGGAACGTTCAATTTTACGGCTCCATTAATGAGGGGGCCAACACTTGGACCGACACCGGAGCCACCGCCGCCGCAGATGGTTCAACTTACCTTTTTCTCGTGCAAGCCATCCGGGGATCAGGAAGTTTCAGTGATCGTGAATCGACGATCAATTTCTGGTTCGACCCGCAGGACACGTCCAGCCAAGCGGCCCTTGGCTTGCCGGACTTCACAAACGGTCTCTCAAAATTTGGCCGCGATGGGGTTTGGAATGAAGTCACAATTGGGCTCTCCAATCAATCCCGCGCCGATGAAATCCGCTTTGGTGACAGTTTCAATGCGGTGATGATCCCCGAACCCGGCACACTGGTTTTGGTCGGCCTCGCCGTGGGCTTCCTGATCCATTTCCGCCGCCGTCGATAACTCTGGTGAGGTATAGCAACAGGTCATTTGGCGAAATAGTCCGTTCCCGTTAGGCAAGCCCCAAGAAGAATAAAAGTAGGTTGCCCGTGTGGGGAATGGGTTTCCGAGCGTCGGAAAAGAATAAATGCCCGCTTCCGAACATCGGAAACGGGCATTGGAGGCTGAACGCCGAACTTGATTTACTTTTGGCGACGGAACATCAGCAAGCTGCCCAGGGCAATCCCCAAGAGCAGTAGGGTGGAAGGCTCGGGGATGGCCACGATTTGAATGCCGCTGAGTTGCCCGTGTCGGCGCTCCTCGTTCTGAGTGACGGTAATGGTAAAGCTGTCGGAGGTCAGCCCGGAGAAGCGAATGAAGTTGAATTCTCCCAAATTACCGGCTTCGAAATCACCTGCGGAGGTGACGGTGGATTGGGTGTAGGTGCCATCCCAGTGGGAGTCCGTTCCGCTGCCCGTGTAGCCCATGACGAAGGTTTCGCCGTCGGCATCCTGTCCCGGGGCGCTAAGGGCGTAGATGTCCCGAATCGTATCATTGGGTCCCAAATCGCCGGATTTTCCGCCCCAATAGGCGTATATGATGTACCCCGGACTGGTAAAGTCCGCCGGAAGGCCGGTGATTTCGTAATTGGTGATCCCCCCGGCATCAAAGGTGCCCACCGCGGCTTTCATCATTTTGTCGTCAGGGGTGGTGTCGGGTGCGGTGTTGGCGGTGATAAAGGATCCGCCCCGGCCTTGGCCGGAACCCGTGACAAAATAATTGAATTCCGTACCGGTGGTGCTCCCGGTATTGTCGGCAAGGTCCGTGGCATTCATGGTGGTGTAGTTCGATCCCGGCGCAGTGACATTGTTCCAATTTGACGCGGGAACGAAGCCAGCCGTGTCCGTTGGGGCCAATTCAAAGGCGCCCTCCGTGTCATTGGGATTCAGGTTGATGCTGATGATGGGGGCGGCTTGGAGCGCGGTGCCAAGGGATACGGCGGAGATCAGCGTCATTTGGAGGATTGGGCTTAAAGAAAATTTCATGGGAAACCTTTGGGTGGGGTGTGCAATCGTTACGGAAAAGATTCTATCGGAATTTCCGACTTTCCGAAATACGCATTTGCGTCTTTACTTCATACAAATATGCGACAGAATGGGGGTATGAACGAAACCCAAATCAAGCGAGTGGCCCTTTTTCTTCCTTTGGGGATGGATTTGGGGCGTGAAATCGCGAATGGCGTACTTGATTTTTCGCGTGAAAACGCGCATTGGACGGTGGTGTTGGTGAGACCGCCGGGAAATTTGACTGATCTGTCTCCAACGAGGGATCGGTTTGAAGGGATCATTGGATTTTTTTCCGCCGGGATGGATTTCCGAACCTTAAAAGGCGTGGCGCCCCACATGGTGGGGGTCTCGAACGCGGGGTTTGATTCTCCCGTTCCACGGGTCATCAACGACGATCCTCGCGCCGGGGAACTG
This sequence comes from Verrucomicrobiota bacterium, assembly GCA_020831635.1. GTDB lineage: Bacteria > Verrucomicrobiota > Kiritimatiellia > SS1-B-03-39 > UBA6053 > PXAS01. Next base: position 8,839 of record JAFIGC010000157.1, read on the forward strand.
GTGGCGGAATATTTCCTGAAACGGGGTTTCCGGCATTTTTGTTATGCGGGATATGATGCTTTCCGTTATGCCTGCGAGCGGGGCGAAGGGTTTCGGGCCCGATTGCGGGAGGAAAATTTGGAGGCGACTTTGGTGGATTTGCACTCGATTGATTTGTCAAAGGGGCATGGGGAAACCCGGGATTTGTTGCTCAGTCTTCCCCGGCCCATGGCGGTTTTCGTGGAAAACGATCACATGGCCGTCAAGCTGTTGCGGCGCGCCCATGACGCCGGGTTGCAGATCCCCGGAGACCTCGCGTTCATGGGGGTGGACAATGAACGGATTTCCTGCGCCATGAGCGTGGTACCGCTATCCAGCGTGGCCTTGGCCGGCCATGCCCTGGGGGTTGCCGCCGCGCGCAAGCTGGATGCGCTGATGAATGGAAGGGATGATGGCGTGCGAGAGGAACGCGTGCCGCCTTTGGGCATCGTTTCAAGGGCCTCCAGCGACACCTTGGCCGTAAGCGATCCGCTGCTGAAGCGGGTGTTTGCCTATGTGCGGGAACATATGCATTTGGAAATCGGGGTGGAGGACATGGCGGGGGCAGTGAAGGCCTCCCGCCGGACCCTCGAACGCCGTTTCATGGGGGAACAGGGGCTAACGCCTTTTGAGGCTTTGAACATGATGCGGGTGAGACGGGCCGAGGAATTGCTGCAAAACCCGTCCCTTTCCGTGGAAGAGGTCGCCATGCGCACGGGCTTTTCCGATGCCCGCACCCTGCGGGTGCATTTCAAAAAACATACGGGCAAAACGCCGACAAGTTATCGACAAAGCTTGCTTGGGCATTTTCCGTCAGCGGATGGACAATAACCTTGCCGGACGGGAATCCCAACCGTAAACCTCCGGTATATTCTCCATTTTATTTTCATGAAACGATCACATGCTTTTCCCCCTACGTCCCGTTCTCCAAAGCCGCTGAACCCCACACGCGTCCTGCTTCGGGACATGGCGCGCACGCACAAAACCGGTTTGCTGGTGGCGTTGGGGCTGAATCTTGTGGTCGGGGCCTCTGTTGCCTTTCAAAACCTGATTCCAAAGTTCATCATAGACGACGCGTTGTTGAAAGAAGGGCTGGATGTGGAACAACGGCGCCAGCGTCTGATCCTGCTGGCGGGGTTTTACGTGTTTGTCGGCATATTTTTACGGGCCTCGGTGTACCATGCCTCACTTCGGATTTTCAGCCGAATCCGGGAAAAATGTGTTTCCGAACTCAGATCCCGGTTTTTTCATCACGTGAACCGTTTGTGCATCTCCTTTCACAGCCGTCATAACAGCGGGGAGCTGTTCAATTATTTATTCGGAACCCCGCTGATGAATGTACAGCAGTATTTTTCCCAAATGGCCATGGCCATTCCCTATCAGGCGGTTTCGCTGGTGATGACGCTGCTGTTTCTGGCCCGTTGGGACCTGCTCCTCACCTCGGTAATCTTCATCTCGGTGGGGCTGCATTTCTGGTTTCAAGTCCGTTCCCGCCTGCGAGTGCGGGAGATACACCGGGATTATCAGCAAACCGAAGCGCGGGTCAGCGGCAAGGTCGCGGACCTGTTGCGCGGTCACCGGGCCTTGAAACTCCATGGGGTGGAGGACCATGCCGACCAAGACTTTGGGCGCGAACTGACCATGATCCACGACAAATCCTACCGAAGGGATGTGTTTACGCACTTCCAACATATGAAGCAGGAGAGCCTTCTTTATATCGGGTATGCGATATTGTGCACCCTCGCGGGCTGGCGGTTTTTGGAGGGGCATATCACCGAGGGTCAGTTGACCGCTTACCTCACCTCTTATATTGGCCTGCAGTCCCCGCTGAACATGTTTTTCCAAGTGGCTCTTCTTCGAGGCGGCGCCCAGGCCAGTATGGACCGCATCAGCGCGTTGCTGAGCACGGAAAGCACAACGCCCGAGCCGGCAACAGACAGCCCCGCCCTGCCCACGTCCGGTGATTTGACCTTGGAAAACGTGGTGTTTGGCTACGACAATGAGCCGGTCCTGCACGACTTGTCTCTCAGCATTCCCTACGGACAAAAGGTCGCGCTGGTCGGACCCTCCGGGGCCGGGAAAAGCACGATCGCGCAACTTTTGCTTCGCCTGTACGATCCGGACCAAGGGCGGGTTCTGTTCAATGGAACCGACATCCGTTCTTTCCCGGCCGCGGAATACCGAAGGAGCTTCGGCGTGGTTCCCCAGGATCCCTATATGTTCAACTGCTCATTGCGCGAAAACCTGACGCTGGTCGCCCCCGGCGCGGACGACGCCCGCCTGCGGGAGGTCTGCGAGCAGGCCAACGCCTGGGAGTTCATCCGGGCCTTTCCCGAGGGTTTGGACACTCGGTTGGGCGAAGGGGGCAGCCATGTCTCCGGCGGACAGCGCCAACGTCTGGCCATTGCCAGGGCCCTGCTCTCAAACCCCTCGATTTTTGTATTTGACGAGGCGACCAGCGCGTTGGACACCTTGAGTGAACAGTTGATCAAAGAGGCGATGGAACGTGTCTCAGCCGGACGCACCGCCATCTTTATCGCCCATCGGCTTGCGTCCATCGAAACCTGCGACCGGATTCTAGTGGTGGAGAACGGACGCATCACTCAGGATGGCACCTACGGGGAGCTTTCCGCTCTGCCGGGAACCTTTCAAAACCTCCTGCGCACGCAAACGCTCGCCAAGCCCTGAATTGGCAGAATGATGAGGTGACAAAAAGATGAGGAGGGAAACTCCGCATTCCGCACTCCGAACGCCGCACTATTCATGTTTGAGACAAAGGCAAATCCCCCTTCGCCCCTGCCGATGCGGAGATCGGCGATCCTTTCCCCCTACCACGCCGGTACTAAATGAGGTGGATCAGGACTTCGAGGCGCGCGGAATGAGGGAGTGGGGCGGGCCAGGTGATGTGGAGCATTTGGAAACCGGTATTGGGGTTTTCCGCCGGGGTGGGGGGGGCGAGGGGGGCGATGTCGAAGGCCGCGCCTTGTTGAGGGGAGCGGATTTCGAGTCGGAGGGTTCTGTCCTGTTGATGGAGCAGGGCGCTTTGGCGGTTGTCGGCGAGTTCGATGCGGGCGCGGGTGACCCATTGCCAGCGGAGAGCGGTTTTCAGTCTGGAGTTTGTGAGTTCGTCGACGATGCGGAAGTGTTTGCGGCGGTTTTCAAGGTGGAAGGTGCGGGTGATGGCGTCCGCTTTTTCCGGCCAGGCGGGGGTGAGG
>JAFIGC010000158.1 GCA_020831635.1 Verrucomicrobiota bacterium
CCAAATAACCCACCCCCCGGCCCGGCGCTTTAAAAACCGCCCGCGACTCCCACTCCTTTTTATGACCAATTTCAAACGTTTCCTTCCCATTTTTTTGCTGATGCTGTTCGTCATCGGCCCGGTTTTCCTGCTGGGGATGGCGGGGATGCATTTATTGCGTCACGAGCGGGAGCGGTGGGAAGCGCAGGCGGAGGCGGCCGAGGAGCGTATGGCCGCGCAGGCGGCGGAGGATATCCACGATGGACTGGAAACCTTGCGCGATGAGTTTGCGCGGCTTTTGGGTCGGCTTTCCGAAGCCGACCCCGGAGAGGCTTTGTACTTGCTGGGTGAAACCCATCCCTTGGTCCGGAATGTTTTTTGGGTGCGCGCGGATGGGGACCGCATGCTGCCTCCGTCGGGCATGGGCATTGACCCGGAGACGGAGCGTTTTCTGCATCGGTACGGGGCGTTGTTCGAGGGGCGGGTGGAATGGCTGTCTCCCATTGTCGACGAACCCTCGATGCTGGAACCGCGCCGCTCTCCCCGACAGGTGGCTTTGCGGGGTTTTGAATATGGCAAGGGCGCGGATTTTGGGAAGGATTTGCAGCCGAAATCTTCTGCGGAGGCGTTAAACTGGAGGGCCTGGCACTGGGAAGATGGCGATGCGTTGCTGGCATATGTGCGGCGCGAACCCCGGGGCGACATCATTGGGATTGAATTGGAAATGAGCGCTTTGTATGCGCGGCTGGATGTGTTGCTGCGGGCCTTGTCGGAGGGCGGGGCGCCCATGGCTCTGCTCGACAGGGCGGACAGGATGTTGCTGACCACGGGCGAAGTGCCCGAATCCGTGCCGGTGACCTTGGAAGTGGGTCCGATGTTGCCATTTGCCCGATTGGCTGTGTATCCCCGGACCTCGTCACCGACGGTGTCGGGGAATCTGTTTTATCTCTTCGCGGCGGGAGCGGGGTTGTTTTTACTGTTGTCCATTTCCGCCACCGGGTTGGGTCTTACAGCCTGGTTGAACCGAAGTCGCAGGGAAGCCTTGCGGAAAACCACCTTTGTCTCCAACGTCAGCCACGAATTCAAAACCCCGCTCACGACCTTGCGGCTTTATTCGGAGATGCTTTTGGAGGGGCGGGTAAAGGACCCCGAAAAACAAACCCGTTATTTGCAAACCATGCGGGATGAAAGCGATCGGCTCGCGCGGCTGGTGTATAACGTGCTCGATTTCAGTCGTCTGGAGATGCGTCGCAAATCCCTGCGAGCCGAAGCCCTCGATCTGGGCCCGCTGCTGCAAAAGGTGACCGAAGCGCTGGGCGAACGTTTTCGCGGGGCCGGGATTCGGGTGAACCTGCCGGAAGCGGAGTTGCCGGCGCTTTGCGATGCCGACGCCGCCGAGCAAATCATGCTCAATTTGTTCGACAATGCGCTGAAATACGCGCCGCAAACGGAAACCCTCGAGGTCAGTGTCGAGGAATCGCCTCGCTTCCTGCGCCTTTGTTTTCGTGATTTTGGGCCGGGCATTCCCCCGAAACACCGCAAACATCTGTTCAAGGCTTTTCATCAGGTGGATGAACGTTTGACCCGTGAAAGCGGAGGCACCGGATTGGGGCTGCACCTGGCCCGCCGTTTGGCCCGGGAAATGGGCGGGGATCTGGCTTGGGTGGATGTGCCGAAAGGCGCTTGCTTTGTGTGGACCGTACCCCGAAATCGTCAGGAGATGTCATGATGAAACCCATGCCCCGAATCCTCGTTGCCGAAGACGATCCCGCCATTCGCGAAGGCTTGCTGGATGCCTTGGAAAGCGAAGGGTATCGCGTCAGCGCCGCCGAAAATGGCAAAACCGCCCTGGCGTTGCTGCAAAACGGCGACGTTCCCGACCTGTTGGTGCTCGACATCATGATGCCCGGACTGAGCGGATACGACGTTTGCCGCGAACTGCGAAAAACCAACGCCCAATTGCCGGTGCTCATGCTCACCGCCAAAGGGGAGGAGATCGACAAAGTGCTCGGCTTGGAATTGGGGGCGGACGATTACATGACCAAACCCTTCGGGGTGCGGGAATTTCTCGCCCGCATTCACGCTTTGTTGCGGCGGTGTCATCCCGGTCCCGCCTCCGGGGAAGCGGACAAAGCGCCTTTCGCGTTTGGTCCCGCTCAAATCGACCCCAGAACGCATACCGGGTACATGAACGGAGAAGCCTTCGACCTCAGTCCGCGGGAAATGAAACTCCTGCGGGTCTTCGCCGCGCATCCGGGAGAAGCCTTGGGACGGGACGAACTGCTGAACCAGGTGTGGGGGATGAACTATTATGGCACCACCCGCACCTTGGATCAGCACATCGCCCAGTTGCGCAAGAAAATCGAACCCGAGCGGGAAAACCCCAGCGTGATTCTGACCGTGCACGGTCTGGGGTATAAATACCAGGGTTTTCTCTTCGAAGCCCAAAGTCCGACAGGCTGCTAGGCCTCTGCCTGAATCAGGAAGTGGTCCCAATCGGGAATGTCGTGGACATTGCGCAGGAAAAAGGTCGTGGGCAGCACCCGCGGGGTTTCCGGATCCTTCAGCAACTTCAGGCCCGCTTCCTCGGGGGTGCGGTTGGCCTTGCGGTTGTTGACCCGTTTGCAGCTCAGGACGCAATTTTGCCAAGAGGTTTTTCCTCCCCGTGAGACCGGGACGATATGGTCGATGTTGCCCTCGTCGGGCAAGAGTTTGCGTCCGGTGTACTGGCAACGTCCGCCGTCCCGGTCGCGAAGGGCGCGGTAGGAAAATTTCGGGCGGCGCATGGGGACCTTGCTGTAATTGCAGGCGACGATAACCGTGGGGACGCGCAAGGCGCCTTTGACCACGCCCACTTGCATGTCACACTCCCGCACGGGCAGGGTGAGCCACTCTTCCCAGGATACCGGCACCATGTGGTGATCTTCCTGAATATCCAGACCCAAGGCGTTTCCCGCCGACATTTGGCAAAAAGCATGCTCGGGCGTGGTGGTGTTTACCGCCTGCCAGTTTCGGTTCAAGACCAGGACAACATTTTTTTCCAATACAGAGTTCATGGGTTTTCCAGTGAATGGCACGCATCTTGCAATGGTTCTGTGAGATCGTCAATACAGGAATTGTGAAAAAAGCGTAAGAATTTGCGAAATCGGAGGGATTTGGAGTCTTCCAGAGGAAGATGATACAGAATAATGTGTATGATGGATGAAGCAGATCAAGCGATAAGGATGTAGGTTTTTTTTGGGCGGGGAGTCCCACGGATAGCCTTGCCGAACCACGGATGGAAGAAAGAGTCTATTTATCGGTTCCTTCCTCTACTCACCTCTGTGTGACACCTTCTCTCCCTCTCTACTTCTCTCCTTCTCCCTTCTCTCCTTCTCTCCTTCTTCTTTGGATAAATCGATTTGACATTTTTCATCTAGACAGCTAGATTTTCATTCTATGAAAACCATGGGAATATTCGAAGTGAAAAACAAGCTTTCAGAAGTGTGTGAGGACGTGTCCATACGCGGAAATGACGTTGTGGTGACGCGGCATGGAAAACCCCTTGTGCGGATTATTCCCTATGAAGAACCTGGTCCCGAGCAGTCCGTGTGGGGAACTGTCGCGGAGTGCCGGGCCAAATATGGTCCTCTGACGGAGGATTTTGATCCGCCTCCACGTGAAGTGAAATCAAACCGGGAAGATCCATTGGGATGACGACCCTCACGCACTTGTTGGATACCTCTGTATATTGTCAGCGACTGAAGCCCCTCCCGCACCCCGTTGTGGTGCGAAAGTGGGGAGAGTTGGGGGATCGACGCCTTGCGATTTCATCAATTTGTGAAGCGGAACTCTTGTATGGATTACACAAGCGCAACAGTCAGCGCCTTTGGCAGGAATACCATGCTGGACTAGAAAACAAACTTCAGCAATTTCCCGTGGACAAAACGATTGCGCAACGGTTTGCCAAGATGAAAGCCCACATGGAATCCTTGGGGCAGCCTCGAGCGGATTTTGATTTGCTCATCGCAGCCACGGCCCACGTCCACGGACTCATTGTTGCCACCGGCAATGTGCGACATTTTCAGGGACTACCCGAAGTGAAGGTGGAAAACTGGTTTGAGGAATGAGGAGTGCGTTTCAATCCCCATGAAAAAAATCACAATTTCCCTCGAATTCGAACTCAGGAAATCCAAGGATCTGGATTTATTTTTGCAAAGTACACCCAAATCCTGGGTTATCCTGCCGGGTGAGGAAACCGTATGCGTCAAATATTTTGTAGAGAATTTGAAGCTTCTCGAAGACGTTTCATGGCCTTCTGTTCATCGGGATATGCTTCGATTTATCAAGAACAACCTGAGTCTACTTCAATTGGATCCGAACTTCAAGGGGGCGGTGGTGATTGGCATTTTTCATGATACCGTGACTTGTACGTTTGAGGTGCCAAGCGAGTTGATGTCGCTTGCGACGAAAGTCGACTTTGCATTGAGTGTAACGTGTTATCCCGTATCGGAGTGGGGAATGCGGAGTTCGGAGTGACGAGTGAGGAATGATTTTGTCCCCTTGTCGTTCCAAACTCTTTCTTTCTGCTTCCACTGATTTTCAAATGTCTCAGGACATGAGGGTGACGAGGGTCGCGACGATCCGCACCCGCCATTTTAGGTTGTTGGCCAGGATATAGCCGAACCAAACCAGCATGACGGCGGCGTGATTCCCAGAAAATATTTCAACATTCGTGCTTGAAAAAGTATTACGTATTTATATATTTGTCATACTATGAGCGAAGAACTGAGAAGAATCACCGTAAGCATCCCCGCTGAAAATCTGGAAGGTCTGGACCGCCTTTCGGAAGGGCGGGGCTTTCCCAACCGGTCCCAGGCCCTTTCCGCCTTGATTGGCGAGGCTGTGATCGCGTATGAGGCCGAGACCTGCGAGACGGTGATGATGGGTGTGTTGACGTTTATCTATGAGCACCGGCGGCGGAACCTGCAAAATCGCATCACGGACGTGCAACATCAATTCCTCAAGGAAATCATCACCATACAATTGGTGCACCTCGAAAAGGATCAGAGTCTGCAAATTCTGCTCGTGCAGGGTCCGTCGGGGACACTGCGCGAAATTCGCGACGCCTTTGCGGCGCTGAAAGGCGTGCGCCACGCGGCCCTGCAAGTCAGCAGCACTTTGCTCCCGCCCCTTCACGATCACACGGAAACCCCATGAATACCCAAACAATGAACTCAAAACCGCCCCCCGCATTGAAACCCGAAGATCTCCGGTTCAGGCAGACCGTACCCGGCGGGGCCAACTGGTCCCATGTGCTCAAGCGCGGCACCACCCTGCGTCTCCGCGATCCCGAGGGCGGCGTCAATGTGTCGGCGATCTTTTTCAATTTCGAACTGTTGTCCGAACGGCTGAATGTCCCCGACACGCTCAAGGCCCAGCACACGGCCAAATTGACCGCCGGGCATTGTCTGTATTCCGACATGGGGCGCATTTTGGTGTCCATTCCCCGGGACAACCTCGGGTGGCACGATCCGCTCGCCGGGCATTCGACCCGCGAGATCGTGAACCGAAATTTCGGCACCGCCGATTTTCAGTCCGCGGGCAATCGTTTTCACCGCAATGCCCGCGACAATTTTCTCATGGAACTCGGGAAATACGGATTAGGTTTGCAGGATCTGGTGATGAACGTGAATTTCTTCGGCAAGGTGACCGTGGACGGGAAGGGGGCCTTGCAATATTGCCCCGACCATTCCCGTCCGGGCGCTTGCGTGGAACTCCGCGCGGAAATGAATACCTTGGTGATCCTCAACACCTGTCCGCATCCCCTTCATCCCGGCGGCGACTACGCCCCGCCGCCCCTAGAGCTTGCCGTTTACAGTTCACCCACTCCCGGACCCGATGACATTTGCCGCCTGTCCCGTCCGGAAAACACCCGCGGCTTTGAAATCACGGAAAGGTATTTTCTATGAGCCTGGTTGAATCCCCTCTGAATGTTTCCAACGCCGCCCTCGATCACATCATTCCCGCCGGCGACGGCTGGATGCATGAAATCAAAAAAGGGCAGACCTTCCGCATTGTCGATCTCGAAGGCAATCAGGCGGTGGACACCTTGTTTTTCGATGCCACCGATCCGGCGGACCGTTTCAGCGCCCAGGACACCATCCGGGAGCAGAATTGCGTTTATCTGAGCGCGGGCACGCCCTTGTTGTCCCTGAGCGGCAATACCTTGTTGACGATTACCGCCGACACTTGCGGACGCCATGACACCCTGGGCGGGGCCTGTGCGGCGGAGAGCAATATGGTGCGATACGCCCTGGACAAGCGGCACATGCACAATTGCCGGGACACCTTCATGCTGCAAATTGCCGGATATGGGGAGGCATTCACCAAACGCGAGGTGGGGCACAACATCAACTTTTTCATGAACGTCCCCGTGACCCCCGAAGGCGGATTGACCTTTGAAGACGGGGTCTCCGCGCCCGGCAAGTACGTGGAGATGCGGGCGGAACGGGATGTGGTCTGTTTGATTTCCAACTGCCCGCAGCTCAACAACCCCTGCAACGCCTACCATCCAACCCCGGTGCGGGTGCTCATCTGGGATGCCGAATGACTGTCGCCGGACCGGTTTTAATTGCCAATCGCGGCGCCATTGCCTGCCGGGTGATCCGTACCCTGCGTCAGATGGGCATTCCCTCGGTGGCGGTGTATTCCGATGTCGATCACGGCTCCTTGCACGTGGGGCAGGCCGACCAGGCCATTTGCTTGGGGCCGGCTCCGGCGTCGCAGAGTTATTTGGACGTGGAGAAAATTCTCGCGGCCTGCCGGGCCACGGGTGCGGTGGCCGTGCATCCGGGTTACGGCTTTCTCAGTGAAAACGCGGCCTTCGCGGAGCAATTGGAAGCGGAAAACATCCGCTTTTTGGGGCCGACGCCCGCGCAGATGCGGGCCTTTGGTTTGAAACACGAGGCCAAGGCCTTGGCCGAGGCGGCGGGGGTGCCGCTGTTGCCGGGAACGGGGTTGTTGGCACATGTGGAGGAGGCCGTGAAGGCGGCCGAAGCCATCGGCTGGCCGGTGATGCTGAAAAGTACCGCCGGCGGCGGGGGCATCGGCATGAAAATCTGTGAAAACGCCGCCGAATTGCGGGATCAGTACGAAGCCGTTTCCCGTCTCGCGTCCTCCAATTTCAGCGATGCCGGGGTGTTTCTGGAAAAATACGTGGTGCGTGCGCGTCACATCGAGGTGCAGATTTTCGGGGACGGCCAGGGCAGGGTGGTGACCCTGGGCGAGCGCGATTGCTCGGTGCAGCGGCGTCATCAAAAAGTGATCGAGGAAACCCCGGCGCCGAACCTCACCGATGAAACCCGCGAGATGTTGTCGCAGGCCGCGCGCGCCTTGGGCGAATCGGTAAACTACCGTTCCGCGGGCACGGTGGAATTCGTGTGCGATGCCGATACCGGGGCGGTGTATTTTCTGGAGGTCAACACTCGCCTGCAAGTGGAACACGGGGTGACCGAGGAAATTTACGGCGTGGATTTGGTGGAGTGGATGGTGCGGCTGGCCTTTGGGGATGAGGCCATGATGGACAGGGCGTTGCAGCCCTGCGGGCACAGCATTCAGGCCCGGATTTATGCCGAAGATCCGCACAAAAATTTCCAGCCCTCATCCGGCTTGTTGATCGAAGCTTCCTTTCCCGCCAACGTGCGGGTGGAGACCTGGGTGGAGCGGGGGACGGTGGTGCCGTCAGACTACGATCCCATGCTGGCTAAAATCATCGCCCGTGGCGAGTCCCGGGCGGCGGCGCTGGCACGACTGCACGGGGCGCTGGGGAGTTGTGAAATTTCCGGGATCGAAACCAATCTCGAATTTCTTTCCGAAATTCTGGAAAGCGACCCTTTTCGAAGTGGCGAGGCCACCACGCGCATGTTGGAAGGGTTTCCGTATGTGGCCCATTGCATGGATGTGCTGGATGGCGGGGCCATGACCACGGTGCAGGATTATCCCGGACGCGTCGGACACTGGGATGTGGGCGTACCGCCGTCCGGTCCCATGGACGATGCCTCTCTCCGTCTCGCCAATCACTTGGTCGGCAACCCCGAAGGTGCGGCCGCCATTGAAATCACCCTTTCCGGTCCCACGCTCAAATTCAACGTCGATACCGTGATCGCGCTCACCGGGGCACGGATCGAATGCGATTTGCCCATGGACAGGCCCGTGGCGGTGAAAAAAGGCCAGGTGCTCCGACTCAAACGGGTGATGGAGACCGGTTGCCGCAGCTATTTGGCCGTGTATGGCGGCATACGGTGTCCGGAATATCTCGGGAGCCGGGCCACTTTTACACTTGGGGGTTTTGGCGGGCCCGCCGGACGCGCCCTGCGGGCCGGGGATGTGCTGCATCTTTCCGCAGGCGCGGTCCCCGAACCGGAAGCGAAAGCCTTGGCCGCGCCCGCCTGGTCCAACCGGTGGAATATCCGAGTGATGTATGGCCCCCACGGCGCCCCCGATTTTTTCACGGCCAAGGACATGGACATGTTTTTCGGCACCGACTGGAAGGTTCATTACAATTCCAATCCCACTGGAATTCGCCTCGTGGGCCCAAAACCGGAATGGGCCCGGCCCGACGGCGGGGAGGCCGGGTTGCATCCCTCGAACATTCACGACAACGCCTATGCCATTGGTGCGGTGGATTTCACCGGGGACATGCCGATTATTTTGGGACCCGACGGACCCAGTTTGGGTGGATTCGTGTGTCCGGCCACAATCATTCGCGGGGACCGGTGGATCATGGGACAACTGCGTCCGGGAGACGCGGTGCGCTTTGTGCCCGTGGACGAAGATGTCGCCCGCGCGGTCGAAGCGGCCCTGGATGCGGCGGTAAAAGAAGGAAGTTATCCGTCCACACTGGCGCGTGCGCCGGAGACGGTGACGCTTCCCGAGACCGCCATCATCGCCCATTTGCCGGAAACCGAGGAACGTCCCTCCGTGACCTATCGCCCCCAGGGCGACAAAAATTTGCTGATTGAATACGGTCCCATCGTCTTGGACTTTGACCTGCGTCTGCGGGCCCACGGACTCATGCAATGGGTGAAGACACAAAACCTGCCCGGCGTGATTGAGCTGACCCCGGGGATTCGGTCTTTGCAAATTCATTACGACAACCGGATTTTGCCACGCCGCACCTTGGTCGAGCGTTTGCAAAAGGCCGAAGCGGAACTGGGCAATACCCTGGATTTTGAAGTGACATCCCGAATCGTGCACCTGCCCTTGTCTTGGGACGACCCGGCCACGCGGCTGGCCATCGAGAAATACACCCAATCCGTGCGGCCCGACGCGCCTTGGTGTCCGAGCAACATTGAATTCATCCGACGTATCAACGGCCTCCAGGAAATTGAGGAAGTGAAACGCATTGTGTACGAAGCCAGCTACATGGTGCTGGGGTTGGGGGATGTGTATCTCGGCGCCCCCGTGGCCACGCCGTTGGATCCTCGGCATCGATTGGTGACCACCAAATACAATCCCGCCCGAACGTGGACGGCGGAGAATTCCGTGGGGATCGGCGGCGCTTACATGTGCATTTACGGGATGGAAGGGCCGGGCGGGTATCAATTCGTGGGGCGGACCCTGCAGGTTTGGAACACCTTCCGGCAAACCGACGACTTCAAGGAGGAAAAGCCATGGTTGTTGCGATTTTTCGATCAGATCCGGTTTTATCCCGTGAGTGCCGAGGAACTTTTGGTCTTGCGCAAGGATTTCCTCTTGGGACGTCACAAACTCCGCATCGAAGCGGAAACTTTCCGGCTGCGGGACTATCACGACTTTTTGGAAAAACACGCCGACGAAATTGAAGCGTTCCGCACGATGCAGCGTCAGGCTTTCGGTGAAGAACGCGAGCGATGGAAACTGTTGCCGCCGCCGCCCGAAGTGGAGGAGAGTCTGAGTTTTGACGTCGGGGAAACCGAGTTGCCCGAAGGCTGTGAAGGCGTGCCGTCCCCCCTGAGTGGCAATCTTTGGAAAATGAATGTGCAAGCGGGTCAGCAGATCCGGCAGGGCGAAGTGGTGGCCATCGTCGAAGCCATGAAAATGGAAACCAACGTGTTGGCCCCCATGAATGGAGAAGTGGTCGAACTCCGGGCCGAACAAGGCAAAGCCGTCACCGCCGGGCAAGCCTTGGTGGTAATGCGGGGTGAACCCGTTTAAACGTCCGAACGATTCATGCCCGACTTGCATGAAGTTTGTCTACGAAAAAAACTTTCAACCCTCTCCAAAGAAACGCCATGAATAATCTAGAGTCCCTCTTGTGTGAACGCCATGCGCGCATTGTCGCAGATGTCGGTTTCAATGCCTGGATTCATATCGCCGAACTTGAGGATCTGCTGGCGTTGGCCGGGGGGGTGGATCCCGCATTGCCGCTTTACGGCAAAACGTTCGCGGTGAAGGACAACATTGATGTGGCCGGGATGTCGACCACGGCGGCTTGTCCCTCTTTCGCCTACACGCCCGACGATTCCAGTCCGGTGGTGCAAGCCTTGCTGGACGCCGGCGCGATTTGCATGGGCAAGACCCATATGGATCAGTTTGCCACCGGGCTGGTGGGGACACGCTCCCCGCATGGGTCTTGTCGCAACGCGTTTTGCGATGATATGATTTCCGGGGGGTCCAGTTCCGGTTCCGCCGTGGCCGTGGCCCTCGGGCATGTGGATTTTGCCCTGGGAACGGATACCGCCGGATCGGGGAGGGTGCCCGCGACCTTTCAGCGGCTCATCGGCGTGAAGCCCACGCGAGGTTTGCTGAGTACACGCGGTGTGGTTCCCGCCTGTGCCTCCCTGGACTGCGTGAGCATTTTCACGCCCGATACGGGGTTGGCCGAAACGATTCTGGATCTCGTCGCCCACCCCGATCCCGGAGATCCCTGGTCGCGAAGCGCCCCCATGACCCCCTCCCATGCCGGACCTTGGCGCATTGGGGTGGCGGACCCCGATACGCTGTTTTTCGATGGTGACATTTCCGCGCGGGACGCCTATGCCGGAGCCATTGCCCAGTGGAAAACGCTGGGGCACGAGATGGTGACGATTGATATCCGTCCATTTTTGGAAGCGGCGCAACTCCTGTATGGCGGACCCTGGGTGGCGGAACGCTATGCGGCCGTGGGGGAATTCCTCGAGAAGGGTTGGGACGATTTGGACCCCACGGTGTGCAAAATTATTCTCGGCGGCAAAAACCACGGTGCCGTCGAAACATTCCGCGCCTTGGAAAAGCTACAGGGCATCCGTGCCGAAGTCGCCCCGCTTTGGGACGGCATGGACATGCTGATGTTGCCCACCGTGCCCACCTGCTACAGTTTGGAGGCGGTACGCGCGGATCCGATTGGCCTGAATTCCAATTTGGGCACCTACACCAATTTCATGAATCTCTTGGACCTGGCCGCGATCGCCGTGCCGCACGGTTCATTTGCCAGCGGGGTCCCCTGTGGGGTCACCCTGATGGCTCCCGCCTTCGGGGATGCCTTTTTGTTGCGGGCCGCCCGGGTTTTTCACGAGGACGGCAAAGCGGAGGCCCGGGGCATGGTGCGCCTTGCGGTTTTGGGCGCACATTTGCGGGGGCTCCCCCTGCATCATCAACTCGAAGATGCCAACGCACGATTTGTGCGGGAAGTGCGGACCGCCCCCCGATATCGGTTCTATGCGCTCCCAAACAGCACGCCCCCGAAACCGGGGATTGTCAGGGTTTCGGAGGGCGGGGGCTCCATTTGGGTGGAAACCTACGACCTCACCCCTGAAGCCTTCGGACGGTTTGTCGCCAAAATCCCGCATCCCCTGGGCATCGGAACCTTGGAACTCGAAGATGGCGAATGGGTGAAAGGATTCATTTGCGAACCCGCCGGGATCGAAGGCGCCACCGACATCACCGATCTGGGCGGTTGGCGAGCTTTTCTGGCGGAATTTCTGAGAAAATAGCTTTAATTTCTTTAACTTTTCTTATGCAATTTATTAGCAGGATGCCGAGCAAAACTATTTTAGTTACAGAAGCTGCGTTTTCCATGTATTTTATTTGCATTCTTCCTAAAAAAACAT
>JAFIGC010000159.1 GCA_020831635.1 Verrucomicrobiota bacterium
CAACCCGAACCGGAACCAGACCCGCAGCCCGATCCAGACCCCCCGCCCGACCCCGAACCCGACCCGGAGCCTGAACCCGAGCCCGATCCCGATCCCGAACAGGAACCCCGCCGTCCGCCGATTTTCGAGCTGCGCGACCAACTGGTCAAGGAATACACCCAACTCCTCGACGAACAGATCCCCATGCTCGAAGAGGGGCAGTTTGCCCGCCTGACCTTGACGGATGGGCACGTGATCAGTGGCGTCATACAGCAAATCGGCGCCGTGCAACTGCGCATTACCCTGCCGGACACCGGAGACCAGCCCATCATGTTCCGCCAACTGTCTCAGGAGTCCCGCATTCGAGTGGACCGAAACGAGCGCGCCGCCCTCATTCAGGAGCGGGCCACCGAAGAAGCCTTGAGAAGAAGACCCCCCCATTGAGGACCATTTTGCCCGAAGATCTGATTTCACAACTGGAAGCCCAAAAGAAACAACTCGTCTCCGAGGTGTTTGCGGCCACGTTTGTCCCGAAAAGTCCGGTGGAAAAGCTGAGCCGTCCCCCTTTGGACCCCATCTTGCACAAGGCCCTTCAACAAACCTTTCACCTGACCGCCAACGGACGGTTGGAAGCCTTGCGCATGGAAGTGGACGTACTCCGGCGCGCCATTCTCGCCAACGGCACCGAAATCGTGCACCGAAGCTTTGGCGTGGTCCAACTCCTGACCCCGGTCAAACAGAAGGGCCGCACCGTGTTCCTGCTCGACAGCGGCCCCCTGAAAATCGGACCCTGGCAGTCCAAGGAAAAAGCCACCCTCGCCAAATTTTGCGGCCTGCCCGAAAATCGCCTGCCCGCCGGTCTGGACGCCGCCCTGCCCTATACCCACGCGCAACTCAAGGCCCTGCAAACCTTACAGGAAGAACTCGCGGAACATCTCGCAATTCGAATCGGCACCCAAACCTCCGTCCCGAATGGAGCGACGCCCCAAACCGAGGCCACGTCCTCCCGGAATTTTCCCGGAGCCCAACTCGATCTCCTCCAGCCCGGTTTCGCGGACCATTTGGGCATTCTGTTCAGCACCATTCATCAGCAGATGCCCGAACTCACCCACGGGATCGATTCCCTGGCCGCAGAGCGCATTCTGCTCGCCACTCGACGGGGCCTGCACCTCATTGACCAGCTCAAAAAACTGGGCGATGAACACCAAAAAATCCGCGCCCGCGTTTCCGTGCACGAACTGGTGGGCAATTGGACCGAAGAAATCGCCGAACGGGACCCCAACGTTCGTTTCGATCTCAAGCTCAAAGCCACCCATCACGAAGTCGTGGCCAATCCCCACGCCCTCAATCACCTGCTCTACACCATGTTGGCCGGGGTGGCGGACGGTCTGGCCCCGCAACAAAGCCTCATTGCCGTGGGCAGCCGGGACGCGGAACTCGACGGAGCCCCCTGTTTGCACCTCGAAATCCGCGACAGCGGCGGATATGCCACCTTCGCCGGGGTGGACGTGGCCCTCGACCGGGCACTGATGGAAGAGCAAAACGATGCCGCGGAAGAATTCGCGGATTGGGTCGGCATGGCCGAACGCATGGCCGCCCAACTCCGCATTCACCGGGACGAAGGCATCGTCACCCGCGTGGAAATCTTCATTCCCCTGCAATCCCGTCAAATCGAAACGAATCCATCCGGCCTCCCCCTGATTTGGATCGTGCAGGAAAACGACAAAGAGGCGGAACAATTGTCCCGCATGCTCAATGAATTCGGGGCCCGCATCCTGCGCCTGCACAGCGGCGCCGAACTTCGCCAACAATATGAACTGGCTCCTGCGCCCCCCGACATGGTGATTCTCGAATACTTGCTCTCCGACACGCGCGGCGCCCACCTGCGCACCTGGTTGTACGAACAGGATCCCGACCTGCCCGTGGTGCTCATGTCCGGCTTCTCCGTCACCCACCCCGGCGTGGCCACCGCCAGCAATCTTCCTTCCACCCTTTACTTGCAAAAACCTTTCGATGCCCAATCTTTGTTCGACATGCTGAGAATGACCCTCAGGGACACTTTGCCGGGGGATTGATCACAGGCAACCCAAAAACTCCAAACCCAACAAAGCAGATTCGTGGCTACAGATTTCCAACATTATTCAGACACTTGGCACGACGGCGTTCCCATCGTCGCCCTCCCGGACGGCAAACGCGCGAGCGACGCACTTGCCCGCGCATTTCTCACCGCGCCCGCCCTGGGCGGAATCCGGGGCTCGGCGAAGAAATCCTCCTGGCATTTTGAGCCGGGGCTGCCCCCGGGATTCGACGTGCAGGCCCTGCACTTGCTCAACTGCGGCTATCGCATCACCTCCCGCGAAGGCGCGGACATCATCCTCCTGCAACTCCGCCCCGGCGTCTTTTCCGCGGAAATGCCCCTGTCCGTGGTCCCCGAACTGTTCTCCACCCGACAAACGGTCCGGGACGAGGAATCCTGCTCCTGGCTGGAGCTGGATGGCCTTCGCCTCCTCATGGAAAACCGCCCCGAAGGCAGCAAACGCAGGCGCATGGCTCTGATCATCAATGACAAGGATGCCGACACCCAACGCCTGACCGCGCGGAAAGTGCTGGACGGTCCGCCCCCCTCCGAAACCTGGGCCGGCCTGTGGAAACAGCGCATGAGCTGGCTGAACCGCCTCGGCGCCGAGGAACGTCCGGTCATGTTTGACCTCGCCCTCGAGACCCTGGACGCGGCCGTGGAACCTGCCGGCGGACCCTTTTCCGCCCAATGGCTACGCGATCCGGAAGCGTCCGCCCCCTCCCTGAACCTCAATCATCTGGACGGAGAACTCCCGGCACTGGCCCGCTTGGAGCCGGAAGCCGCCCGGGGGGTCATCGAAACCCTGAGCGGATTGCCCACCCTGCCCTCCGGCTGTCTGCCCGCATTCGTCACCTTGGAAAACGACATGGCGGAAGCGCCCGCTTGGCCCCTGCTTGCCCGCGCGGTCCTGGCCGCCAAAAACGCGGGAGCCCTGTCCACGCCCTCCCCGGAACTCTGTGCGAAGCTGGAAGCCCACATCAAGGGATATCTCGCCACTTGGGATTCCGAAGGCACCGCCCTCCCGGTCTGGCCCGACGGTGACGCCGCCTTCACGCCCGAAATTTTCGACGAAGACCTGGCCTTGACCGATCTCGCGGCCATGCTGGTCTCCGAAATCGAATCTCTCGCGGAACTTTGCAAAAAGTCCGATCTTTTCGCGGAAGCCAAAAACAAACTCCGCAAGATTCTATTGGAGACCCATTGGTCGGACACCCGCGGCATTTTCCTGGATCGCCTCAACAACGGTGATGCAGGCGGAGCGCCGGTCAAACGCATGACCGCCGGCGGTTTGATCCCGCTCATCTGGAAAGATTTGCCCGATCCCAATCGTAGGGGCATCCTGAAAACCCTGACCCAGGCCGAGGGGCTTCGATGCGCCACCGGTCTGATGCAATGGGAAGCCCGTCCCGAGGATCCCGCCCTCCCCCCGGTTCGTCCGGAACTTCAGCACCTCATGTTGCAACCCCTTTTGCGCAACGCCCCCCCCGAAATCACCACCCTCATGGGCGCGGCCTGGGCCAAAGGCCTGGACAATCTGGCCCGGGCAAACATCGGATTTCCCCTTTCCATGGCCCCCACGCAAGCGCCGGAATGGCATCCGCTCACCGCCGCCTTTTGCCTGCGGTTTGCCCCCCTGCGCACCAAAATGGATTTGGAACTGAGCAAATATCCGAAATTCGTGCGCGCCCTCGAACGACATCGGACCAAAATCGTCGGTTGTATTGCCGCGATCATCATTCTGCTCCCCAGCACCATCGGCCTGCATTACGCCACCCGCGAGGACTACAGCGCCCACCGCGAACAGTCCGAAGCCGGACACGCGGAAACGCTCTACACCCTTGGTCAATACCAAGCCGCCGCGCAAATCTACACGGATCTCCTGAGAATGGGGAAATTCGAAAACCGTCACCTGCACTACCACTTCCAACGCGGCAAATGCCATTGGCATCTGGGCGATTACGAAGCCGCGAAAGCCGATTTCGCCCGCGCCGTGGATCTCGACGAGGACTTGGTCCTGCCCGCCGCCCATTGGAATCTCGGACAGGCCCAATGGCGGCTCGGTCAAATCGCCCAAGCCCGGGCCACATTCGAGGAGGTGCTCGACGTCTTTTCGGAAGGATACCCCGATCTGGGCCAACGCGCCGCCCACGCCTTGGAAATCATGGACCGCGAACGCCGCCTGTCGGAATCACCTTGAACCGTCTTGCACACCCCTTGAAATTTTCCCCGGTCAGCGTCCCCCTGCTCCTCGCCTTCTGGATGGCGGGCGCGGCCTGCTACCGTTCGGACCTGCGCGAATGGGAAGTCGCCATTCCCGACGCCGAGACCCTGGAAGCGTTGGAGATGTTAGCGGGCCACCTGCGCGCCTACAACCAAAGGCTCACCGAGGAAGCCCGCACCTTTGAAAGCGTCGAAACCCGCATGGACCCGCCCCGCCTCTTGATCCGTTACAACGCCCGCATGATCGCCCGGAAAAACATCGCCCATCTCCTCGCCGACGTCGGGTATGGCGCCGACGGCGTCCCCGGCGATCCAGAACGCCGCGAAGCCTTCCGCCGGCAGGCCGCCGACGCCGACTGACCCCGGAAATCCCATGGACGAATACGTCAGGACTTTTTTGGATTTCATGCTCATCGAACGGGGCCTGTCCCCACGCACCGTCGAGGCCTATCAAAATGATCTCAAGGCGTTCCATGGGTTTTTGACCCCGGAAGAGCGGGCCGATCCCGCCGGAATCGAACGCCGCAGGCTGGTGGCCTTTCTTATGGACGGACGCAAAGAAGGGCTGCAGCCCGCCACCCTCGCCCGCCGCCTCGTGGCCATCAAAATGTTCTTCCGCTTTCTCGATCAGGAGGGCATCCTCAAAAACGATCTCACCGACAGCATGGACAGCCCCGCCCTTTGGCGGCACCTCCCGGAAATTCTTTCTCCCGACGACGTTGACCGTCTGCTGGCCGCCCCCGACAAAAAATCCGACCGCGGACGCCGGGACCGGGCCATGTTGGAGCTGATGTATGCCTGCGGCCTGCGGGTCACCGAACTGGTCACCCTCCGACTGGAAGACCTCCATTTCGACGACGGATATTTGCGGGTCATGGGCAAGGGCCGCAAACAACGCCTGATCCCCGTGGCCCGTCGCAGCGCCAAATTGGTGAAAGCCTATGTGGACGAAATCCGTCCCCGGCTCCTCAACACCGCCGTCACCCCGAAAGAGGTTTTTCTTTCCCTGAACGGCCTTCCCCTGACCCGGGCCCGCATCTGGCAATTGATTCGCGAATACGCCACCCTCGCCAACCTCGGCGGACACCCCCATCCCCACACCCTGCGCCACAGTTTCGCCAGTCATTTGCTTTCCGCCGGCGCCCCGTTGCGGGCCATTCAGGAAATGCTCGGCCACGCCGACATCAGCACCACCCAAATCTACACCCACGTGGACCAACAGCGCCTCAAGCAAGTTCACCACGCCTTTCACCCCAGGGCATAACGCCTTCCCCGCATGAAAACCGTTCTCAAAACCCTCGAAAAGACCCTCCATTACCGCTTCAAGAACCGCGACTTGTTGCGGGTGGCCCTTACGCACCCCAGTTTCCGACACGAACAGGGGAACGAAGCGGTTTCCGACAACCAGCGGCTCGAATTTTTGGGCGACGCGGTCATCGGCCTGCTCAGCGCGGAACACCTGTTCGGCCTGGAAGGCGAAATGGGCGAAGGGGACATGACCAAATTCCGCAGCGGCATCACCAGCCGCGGTGGGCTCGCCCAGGTGGGCGAAGCGTGGCAAATCGGCCCCATGCTGCTGATGGGACGCGGGGAAACCCAATCCGGGGGCGCCAGCCGGGATTCCAACCTGGCCGATGCCGTGGAAGCCGTGATTGGCGCCGTGTACCAAGATGGCGGCATGAAAGCCGCCCGCAAACTCTACCAACGCCATTTCGCCCCCCGCATGGAAACGCGACTGGATCTGAACCCCGACCTCGAAAACCCCAAGGGGTCCCTGCAAGAGCTGAGCCAAAAAACCTGGCAGCAAAGTCCCGAATACCAAATCGTCGAAGAGCTTGGGCCCGCGCATGCCCGGCAATACGTGGCCGCCGTTTCCATCCGCGGAGAAGAAATCGCCCGGGGGATCGGGATGAGCAAACGCGCGGCTGAAGCGGCGGCGGCGGCGGAAGGTTTGGAGAAATTGCGCCAAAAAATGCGCAAAAACGAGAGCGCTCAACTGCCCAGCGGCCAAGACCGGGCCTCTTCCACCGTCACCACGTCCTCGTAACGCAGCGCCTTTTGCAAGGTGTGGAAGCGCTCCAACTCGGATTCCGACAGGGGATCATCCCCGCGAACCATCCGCACGATCAAGGCCTCCAGTTCCACCGCGTCCCGTTCCCGGTCCAAATCCGGCAGATAGGTCCGCCACTGACGGCGGTGCACGGTGGCCGCCGCCATGGCAAAGCCATAGCCCGCCAAGCCCCCGAACAAGTGGACGTCATAGGCCACCTGACCGCCATACGGCGTCAGCATGAAAAACAAGTGCACGCTCACCATCACCACCGCCAAAGTCACCGATCGCAGAGGGATCATCAACGGCAGCAGGATGTACACCCGTTGCGGATAAATGGCCACGATCGCCCCCAACAAGCCCATGATCGCCCCCGAAGCGCCCACCACCGGATGGATCTGCCCCAAGAGCAGGTGGGAAAACACCCAATAGGAAATGCCGCCCACCCAACCGCTCAGCAAATACAAAAACACAAAGCCCCTGGCGCGAAACACCCGTTCCAAGTCGGGTCCCAGCAAATACAGCCCCAGCATGTTCATCACCAAGTGCATGGCCCCTCCGTGCAAAAACATGTAGGTGAACGGGGTCCAAAGCGTCCCCATCGCCGCCACCTGTTCGGGGAACAGGGCGAATCGCAACAGCAAACCCTCGGTGGAAAGCGGGGAAAATGCCGTCACATCCCCCAAAAGACCGATCAGCCAGACGGAAGCATTTAATAAAATCAGCCACCGGGTCACCGGCGTATCCGGCAACCAGGGGTCGTTATGGACCTTGAATTTCATTTTTATTCATTTTATGGGTTGTCTGTATGTACAAGTGGTTCACAATTTGGTAGAACATTCGAATGCAAATCCAAGACCTACCCGATTTTCGCGTGATTCGCAAGATTCCCAAAGGGGGATTAACCGATCTTTATGTCTGTGTCGCACCCAATGGACAACGGGTGGTGGTTCGCTTTATCCGGGAACAATATAAGCATGACCGCAATATGCGCAAGTCATTCAAAAAAGGTTTGGAGATTCTCAAGGAACTCGATCACCCCGGCATTGTCAAGGTTTTGAACGATGGCGTCATCAAAGGGATCCCCTACATGATCATCGATTACCATGAATCCGAAAACCTTCGCGAATGCATTCTCCACCAAAATCCGATTCTCAAAGCCCATTCGCTGACCTTGGTGCGCCAGCTCGCCGCCGCCCTCGCCTACGTGCATTCCATGGGGTACCTGCACATGGATTTGAAACCGGAAAACATGCTGATCAAGGCCTCGGTGGATTTGTTGCTCATCGACTTTGACCTCAGTCTCAAGCACAGGGGCGCCAAAACCGTGAGGATGAAAACCCTTCCCGGCACCCCCACTTACCTCGCCCCCGAAACCTTGGTCCATCGCACCGTCGAAGAACGCTCCGAAGTGTTCGCCTATGGCGTGGCCTCCTACGAACTGCTCACCGGGCACAAGCCCTTCGAGGCCAACAGCGTCACCGAATACAAACGCGCCGTGGTCGACCCACGCGTCAAAGCCTATCCCTTGCACGAATACCGCGCCGACATTTCCCGAAAACTCGAGGAAGTGGTCATGAAATGTCTTTCCAAAAACCCCCTTCATCGGTATCCAAGCATGGCCTTGGTCAAAAGAGACCTCGACGCCCTGCTCTGACACCCTTCTCTCTACAGACCCAAGAGGATTTCCAACATGTCCACCTACGTACTCCCTTTCGAAAAACCCATTTTGGAACTGGAAAAGAAAATGGCCGAACTTCGCACCTTCAGCGAAGATCAGGACATTGACATGAAAAGCGAGGTCGAGCGCATCGAACACAAAATCCTCGAAACCAAGCAAAAAATTTATTCCGGTATGACCCCGTGGCAAAAGGTGCAAATGGCCCGCCATCCCCTGCGCCCCTACACCCGCGACTACATCAACCTCATCACCACCGATTTCACCGAATTGCATGGGGACCGCCTCTATCGCGATGACCGCGCCATCATTGGCGGCGTGGCCCGCTTTCAGGGACGTCCGGTGATGATCATCGGCACCCAAAAAGGCCGCGATACCAAAAGCAATCTCGAATGCAACTTCGGCTGCCCCTATCCCGAGGGATACCGCAAAGCCCTTCGCCTGATGAAAATGGCCGACAAATTCGGCATGCCCATTCTCAGCCTCATCGACACCCCCGGCGCGTATCCCGGTCTCGAGTCCGAGGAACGCCACGTCGCCGAAGCCATCGCCGTCAATCTCCGCGAATCCTTCCTCTTCAAAGTGCCCTTCATTTCCGTGGTCATCGGCGAAGGCGGCAGCGGCGGTGCCCTCGGCATCGGGGTCAGCAACCGCATTCTGATCTTGGAACACGCCTATTACTCCGTCATCAGCCCCGAAGGCTGCGCCGCCATTCTCTGGAAAGACCGGGCCTACGCCGACAAAGCCGCCGAAAATCTCAAGATCACCGCGCAGGATCTCACCAACAACGGCATTGCCGACGACATCATTTCCGAGCCCTTGGGCGGCGCCCACCACGACCCCGAAGCCACCGCCAAAAACCTCGCCGAGTGCGTATCCAAACATCTCGCCCAACTCGACGCCATGACCGTCGAAGAACGCATCCAAGACCGCTACGACAAATTCCGGGCCATGGGCGTCTTCGAGGAACAAGCCGAAGAAGCCTGATTTAGCCAAACATAGATTCAGTATCCGCTACAGCCGCAGGCAGAATTTCCTGCACATCGCCCTCCAGGCGCAAGGACACATGCGGCATGCCGTCATGGGCGGTCTCCCCTTGGTTCACGATCACGTACGGGACCCCCATGCGGGCGGCCATGATCGGAAACGTCGCCGCCGGCTGCACCGCCAAGGTGCTGCCCACCGCGATCACCAAATCCACATCCTGAATGGCTGCCTGCGCCCGCCACAAATCCTCCTGCACCAGATTTTCCCCGAACTGAATCACCCCCGGCTTGAGCACATGGCCGCAAAGCTTGCAATCCGGCACCTCCCCCGCCTCCAGAAACTCGCGATAATACGACTCCGCCGCATCCCGAAACCCGCATTCCACGCACACCACCTGATCCATCCGCCCGTGCAGTTCCACCAGCAAATCCTCCCGAATGCCCGAGCGACGATGCAGCCCGTCAATATTTTGTGAAATCACCGCCCGCAATTTGCCCAACTCCCCAAGCTTGGCCAAAGCCAGATGCGCCGGCGTCGGGTCCACCTTTCCCCAACGCATGAAATCCTCGCTTTTCTGCTGCCAATATTCCCGCTGTTTCTCGAAAGATTCCAAAAAGACATCCAAGGGAATTTCCGGGCGCGTTTTCCAAATGCCCTGAGGCCCCCGATAATCCGGTATCCCCGCGCCCGTGCTAATGCCCGCGCCCGTGAACACCACGATCCGTTCCGCCGCCACCAAATATTCCACCAAAGTCGAAGAAGTCTGCATCCCCAGCCCTTACCCCGAAATCATACCGTCTGCAAACTGAAAAATGGTCAAGACAACCGCGCCGAAAGCAATTCGCGTTCGTAGACCAACTGCTTGGGCATGGTGTGGAAAAGGCGGAGGAAGAGTTCGCTTTGCGAGATCACTTCCTGTTTCCACTCTTCGGGATCAAAGGCCATGAGGCGGGCGAATTGTTCCGCGTCCACACTCACCCCTTCGAGATTGAAATCGGCGGCTTCCGGCACCCAGCCAATTCGGGTTTCATGGGCCCGGGCCTGACCCTTGCAGCGATGTATGATCCACTCCAACACTCGGATGTTTTCTCCGAAACCAGGCCAAAGGAACCCGCCGTCGACATCGCGCCGGAACCAGTTCACATGGAAAAAGCGGGGCGGACGTTTCACGTGCTTTTGCAGTTGAAACCAATGACGGAAATAACTGCCCATGTTGTAACCGGTGAAGGGCAGCATGGCGAAGGGATCGCGGCGCACCTGACCGACCTGACCTGCGGCGGCGGCGGTTTTTTCGGACCCCATGGTGGCGCCGATGTAGATGCCGTGTGACCAGTTGAACGCTTCGTACACCAACGGCATGGTGGTTTTGCGGCGTCCGCCGAAAATTACCGCCTCCACCGGCACCCCGTCGGGATTCTGCCAGTCAGGATCAATGGTAGGGCACTGATCCGCCGGGGCCGTAAAACGGGCGTTTGGATGCGCGGCCGGGGTGTTGCAATCCGGGGTCCAGTCGTTCCCCTTCCAATCGATCAGGTGAGCGGGCGGCTCTTGGGTCATGTCCTCCCACCACACGTCCCCGTCATCGGTGAGGGCCACATTGGTGAAGATGCAATTGGCCCGCAGGGTCTCCATGGCGGTGGGATTGGATTCCCACGAGGTGCCCGGCGCGACCCCGAAATAGCCGGTCTCTGGATTGATGGCATGCAGCTTTCCGTCTTCATGCGGCCACAGCCAAGCGATGTCATCCCCCACGATCGAAGTTTTCCATCCGGCTTTTTGATACGATTCCGGCGGAACCAGCATGGAAAGATTGGTTTTCCCGCAGGCGGAGGGAAACGCGCCGGTAATGTAGGATTTCGTTCCGTCGGGTTCCTCCACGCCCAGAATCAGCATATGCTCCGCCAGCCAGCCGTGATCCCGGGCGATGTTGGAGGCAATCCGCAGGGCCAGACATTTTTTGCCCAGCAGGGCGTTGCCTCCGTAGCCGGATCCATACGACCAAATCTCGCGGGTGACCGGAAAATGCACGATATATTTGTCCTCGTTGCAGGGCCAGGGCACATCCGCTTCCCCCTCCTCCAAGGGCGCCCCCACCGAGTGAACGCAGGGGATGAAAAAACCGGGTTTGGTGCGTCGGGAGGACACCTTGCCCGCGCGTTCTTTCTCCAGCATTTCCAGAACATCTTTCCCCATGTGCGTCATAATCCGCATGTTGAGGACCGCGTAGGCGGAATCGGTCACCTGTACCCCAACCTTGGCCAGGGGCGAATCCAGCGGCCCCATGCAGAAAGGGATCACATACATCGTCCGCCCTTTCATACACCCGTGGAATTTCTCTTTCAGCAATTCCACCATTTTCCAATCCTCCATCCAATTGTTGGTGGGGCCGGCCTGATCCTCCCGTTTGGAGCAGATAAAGGTGCGTTCCTCCACCCGGGCCACATCGGAGGGGGCGGACCGGGCCAAGAAACTGTTGGGACGCTTCTCCGGATTGAGCCGGATCAACGTCCCCGCTTCGACGAGGGTGGAAGTGAGGGAGTCCCATTCCTTGTCCGATCCATCGCACAAGTAAATGTCTTTCGGCTGGCACAACTCCTTCATGCGGGAGATAAAGGTCTTCAGCGGACTGTGTTGGATGCTTTCGATTTGATTGCTCATAATCAAAGAAGTGCAACATGACGGATCGGGAGTCAAGGCAAACCACCTCTATGAGTCTAAAAAATGGCCCCGGGGCGGATCGATAACGTTTCCCGTCCTCCGTTCCAGTCCGCCGAATTTTTTGAACAGGAGGACGCGGAGGGCGCAGAGGGAAATGGCGGTGGATTTGCC
>JAFIGC010000160.1 GCA_020831635.1 Verrucomicrobiota bacterium
GCCATTCCCCTCTGCTCCCTCTGCGCCCTCCTGTTCAAAAAAATTCGGCGGATTGGAAGGGAGCCGGAGATGAGACAAACGCCTCCCCCCCCGAACCTCGGTGCATTGCGTGTTCTCCGTGGTTCCCCCGATCGCCTTCGCGCCCTTCGCGTCCTTCTGTTCAAAACGCAAACATCGAACCGTTATCGTTCCACCAGAAAAACGTCGGCCCGGCCTTCACTGCCCCGGTGAAAGGAAATCCAGCGTCCGGTGGGATCGCACTGGGCGTGCACATGGGCGTATTGCCAGGGAAGGGTGTTTTTGTCGCTACCGTGACGCGCCAACAGTTCCAACCGGGGCGGATCGCGGTCGTAGTCGAGCGCGATCAGCATGTCCGGGGTGAGGTTTCCGTCCAGCAGCACCGCGGAACGTCCCGCCAGGGCGGAGACGTGGCCGTAATGCACAGCCTCGGGAAACACGTATTCATTCAGAATGCGTCCATCCGGTGACGCCGCCCCGATGTAAGTGCCCCCGTCGGCGGCGGTACCGTGATACAAAACCGCTTTCCCGTCCCAGCTCCAGGCCGCGTGCACCTGAAAGCGCTGGGCATTGCGCGGACGGATTTCCGTCAGGGCGCCGTCTTTCAGAGACAACACCCACACCCGGCTGGTCGCGCCCTCATCCCCGCCACACCACAGTTTCGGCGGACGGTCCCGATCCAAAAGCACCAGATTCCCGTCAACGGGATTATGGGGACAGTGCGCGCAGCCCACGCCCTTTTCGGCATACACTTCGCGGGGAGCGCCCCCCTCCAACGGAATCTCCATCAAACGCACTTCGACGGTTCCCTCTCCGCCGTGCCAGTCCACGTAGGTCCGTTCCGGCGGGGTCTCCGGATTCGCCTGGATTTCGGGGTGGACGGGCATCAGGGGGATCATCACGTGTTTTTCCAGGGGATCCACGCTCGGCATGCCGCAAATCCACGCCTCCCCGAAATTTTCCCACAAGACCTTTTCCTGAAAAGTGTCCAGATGAACACTGCGGACGGAGCGGCCCTGCACAAATACCGCCTCCCGTCGATGGGGCGCCATACAGGCAAACATGGTGATGCCCATCCCATTACCGATGCAGCGGCCATTCATCTTGTGCAGCTCATCCAAACATCCCATGCCGTCAAACCATTGCGTGAGCCGGGTGATCTCTCCGGAGGCGGTGTCGGCCTTACACAGGGCGCTGCGCCCCTCCCGCGCGGTGGCGAAAATCAGCGTGCCTCCATCATCCGTGAATCCCGTGGCGGTGTGGTAGTTCGGGGTCTGGTTATACAGTCCCTTGCACGTCAACCGCCGCACCCGCTTCAAAGTGGTGGGGTCGGTGTACACCGTGGATTCGTTCCAGGTTTCCCCGGGGGGGGCGTTGGGCGTGCTTTGGATGTCAGGGATTTTCGATGTGTGGGTCATGCCCGAATTCCTATAAGGCTGTTTTTCAAGTTCAAGGACAAACCCCTTGCTAGTACTCTGTCACCTTGAAACAGTCGGGTTTCCCCAAAATTCATTCTGCGATTCCGATTTGGAATGGATCGAGAGCCCCGCGAGCTTGTCTCGCGGGTGAAAGGCACCTGAGGCTAGAATGGAAAGGCCTTGAAAAGAAAGAGCCCCTCGCCCTTGCGGCGAGGGTGAACGGCACTCGCGGCTTCCTTGGGTTGTGGGGAAGAAGCTACGAATGCCGTTCACCCGCGAGACAAGCTCGCGGGGCTCTTTGTTTATGCCCCGAAGGTCTAGCCTTAGGTCCCGTTCACCCGTGCCACAAGGGCACGGGGGTCTGCAAATCATCCATAGGATTACGAGAGAAGGAACAAGCCAAAATTCATAATCTTAATCCTGCTCGATAACCTAATCTTTACACCATCTTTACCCGACAATTACAAGGTGACAGCGTACTAGGTTCTTTCGTTTAAAGCATTTGACAACAGACGATTTGCCTGACCGCAAAGATACAACGGCAAGGAGAGAAGGTCCAGGGTCATCTCCCGGTCATTGAACTGGTGACGAATCATCTGCCGGTTAGGCGGATTGAGATCAAAACGGCAGGCCAATCTTGCCCCTTTGGCATCTGAAAATTGAAACAAGGACTTCAAAGAGCCCCCCTTCCCGGCCTTGACCTCAACCGGAACGACCGTCTGCCCAATTTGAAGTAAAAAATCGACTTCAGCGTTATTGGCCCGTCCCTCCCGCAACCAGTAATGTAATTCCGGCGCCCGTTTCGGCGTCTCGGCAAAAAAGAGTTGCTGCGCCACAAAATGCTCGGCCAAGACGCCCTCATTCACGAAACGGGCATCCCGCAGCAGCTGCTCGTTGAGTCCATCCAAACGGCAGATGCGGTTGTAGAGTCCGATGTCCAAGCAGTAGAGCTTAAAGACTTTGTCATCGGCCTCAGACATCAGGGGAATGCCATTCGCGTGACTGTGCGTCACACTCAAAACCACCCCGGCTTTTAAGATCAAATCCAAGGCCTGCTTAATTTCGCGTGACTGGGACTCGCGGTCGATGTTGGCATACTTCACCTTGTCGCCCACGCCCTGTCCGAGATAATCCAATATTTTCTGCAAACGCACCAGCGCCCGACCCTGGGCATATTTGGAAAAATCATCCCGATAGGTTTGATAAATCGACTCCTGCGCGTCGAAGATTTCATCAAATCCCCCTTCATCCAAATACAACTGAACCGCCTCCGGCATGCCCCCGACCAGAAGGTAGTCCCGCAACAAAGAGACCAAGCGCTCGTGTGCACTCAGCGGAAACGCGGTCCCTGAATCATAGTTCTGGAGTAGATCCAGCAGCGGCAACTCATCTTTTGCAGCCAGAAACTCCTCCCAGGAGACTGGCCCCATGTAAAAATACTCGACCCGCCCAACCGGCATGGGAAACGAATGTTCCGCCAGTGCGAATTCGAGCAGCGACCCTGCCGCGATCACCGGAAGCTCCGGCATTTCCTCGTAAAAATAACGCAGGCACTGCAACAGCTTCGGAACTTCCTGGATTTCATCGATAAAAACAAGCGCATCGGATGGGTCGATCCGCCCCCGATTGCATATGAACTCAAACTCCCTCAAAATTTTCCGCGGATCCAATGTTTCCGCAACCTCCCGAATGGTGGGATGCCGCTCCAAATTCACCTCGAAGAGTTTCAACCCGCGCGTCTCGGCAAACTGCCGCACCAAGGTGGATTTCCCCACCTGGCGGGCCCCGCGAACCACCAAAGGTTTCCGCTGGGTTTTTCCAAACCAAGACGTCAAAAATGCTTCATGCTTCCTTTTCATACCGCATATAATACACCCCTATTATCTGCACGCAAGCATTAAAACACACCCATGTTTCCTTCATTAAAATCGGTATGGAGTCCGTTATGCACCGCATTGCGAGCCTTTTGGGTTGTTTTGCAAGCGCATCGGAATTGCAATTGCCGGAGAAGCCCCCATGCTAAAGTACCCTTTCCTCAGAATAAACCCAGGCACCCCTATGAACCCAATCTGACCTGTATGACCATGCTCAAACCCTCTCTATTCCTGCTCACGACACTTCCTTTCCTCCTCTTTTCGGACACCGCCATGACCTCCCGACAACTTTGGCTGCGATACGCGGCGAACCCTGACAACGACCCCAACATTCCCAACGTTTCGTACGCGGGCTATCACCGGGGAGAACGCCCCCTCCCCAGGCCGCCCGTGGTGACCAATGTCCGCGACACGGGCGCCAAGGGTGACGGGGTCACCGACGATTCCGCCGCCTTTCGCATGGCCATCGACCAGGCGGCGGCCCGGGGTGGCGGGACCGTACTGGTGCCCCCCGGCACCTACCTGTTAAACGAGGTCCTGCACCTGAACCATTCCCGGGTGGTCCTGTTGGGCGCCGGTTCCGACCAGTCCACCCTCTTGTTCGGTCGCTCGTTGACCCAAGCCATCGGCGAACGTCGCTCGTCCAGCGGACATGCCTCCGCGTGGTCCTGGATGGGGGGCATGGTCTGGGTGGGGCCGGACAACACCTTTGACAACGAGGGTCGCATCGTCAGCCGGGAAGGCTGGCCGGTGGGCGACACCTTGGCCAACGTCCGCCAGCCCGCCGTCCGGGGGGATCGCACCCTCACTGTGGACACTCCCGCGGCGCTTCGCGAAGGGCAGTTCGTGCTGATGAGTTGGAAAAACCCCGGGGATCTTTCCCTGCTCCATGAAATCGCCGGTCATGCATTGATGAAGGAATACAACTGGCATCAGGATGCCGCCGCACTGGTGCGGATGTCCAGGTGGCGCTGGCCGGTGCAAATAGAACGCATTCAGGGCGACCAGATCACCTTGGCCCAACCCCTGCGGATCGATGTTCGTCCGGAGTGGGAAGTGCAATTCCACGAAATCGAAACGGTTATCGAAGAGGTGGGGATTGAAGGACTCACCCTCAAGTTCGAAAATCCCCGGCCGGTGGAACGGCACTTGGAGGACATCGGGAACAACGGCATCTACCTCAACCGGGCGATCAACTGTTGGGTGCATGACGTGGTCATCGAGGGAGCGGAAAACGGCCTGATCCATGCCGCCGCGAAACAAACCACCACGGCCCGCCTTACCCTTCGCGGCCCCCGCATGCACCACGCCACCGCCCTGCGGATGGGTTCGCACGACAACCTCATCACCGATTTCACCGTGGAAGCCCCCGTCATGCACGGCATCAACACCGAAAGCCTGTCCACCGGAAACGTCTGGCGGCGGGGGGACATGCGGCATGGGACCTTCGACTCTCACCGGGCCATGTCCTGGGACTTCGTGCGCACGGACATCACCCTCCACAACGACGGGCGACCGGGCGGGGGAAACACCGCCGGCCCCCTCCATGGCAGACGGGTGGTCCACTGGAACATCCGGGTCACCAACCATCAAGCGGAGTGGGTTCTCCAGCCGGACATGATTTCCCAAGGCGCCCTGGTGGGCATCCAGGGCGTGCAACCCACCGACAAACCCGCGTGGGCGATGGTTCCGGGAGACAAGGACTGCATCGTCTCAGACACGGGCCGCGTCCCCACGCCACCCGATCTCTACGAAGCCCAATTCCAACTGCGCACCAACCGTCCCCCGAACTTGGGCCGGTGAGCGTCCGTTCTATTGGATGATGTCTCAGATCTTCGGGTAGATGGAAACGGGAGCGCCGGTCTCCGCACCGGCAGGGAGCGTAGCGGGACGGGAGCGCCGATCTCCGCATCGGCAGGAGCGAAGGGGGAATTCGGAAGGGAAAACGAACTTTGAACATCGAACGTCCAACTTCGAACGTCGAAGGAACGGGGCGTAGGGGGACGGGAGCGCCGATCGCCGCATCGGCAGGGGCGGAGGGGGGCATTTGAGTGCGGAGTGTCGAATGCGGAGTGCGGAGTGTTTGAACATCGAACGTCCAAGATTCAACATCGAACGAATACCGGCGGGTCGGAGGGGGGCTTTGCCTTTGTCTTAAGCTTTGTCCCAAGTTCGGTGTTATGGAACGGGACGTGAAGAAGAGGGGTTTGAACAGGAGAGAACGGAGATAACAAAGCAAAACCACTGAAATTCTTCGCTTTCTTCGCGACCTTCCGTTCAACAACACAGTGGATTGGGACGTAAACACGCAAAGGGATCAAAGGCAACGCCACCGCGTTCCCTTCTCTGCGCTCTCTGCGACCTCCTGTTCAAAAAATTGCCGTGGATTGGATCGGAGGTTACGATTAGGATTAGGATTAGGATTAAGATTAGGATTAAGATTAGGAGTAGGAGTTTCCTGCATTGGAACGGGCTCTGCCCGGTCAATCTTTCGGAGCCACCTGTTTTCGGTAGGCCAAGGGCGTGAAACCGGTTTCCCGCTTGAAGACCAAGGTCATGCGCTCCGGGTTGGGGAAGCCGGATTGCTCTGACACTTCGATCATGGGCAAATGGGTTTCCCGCAAGAGCCGCCGGGCCTCATGCAGGTGGGCCAGATTGATCTCCTCGAGAATGGTGCGGTGCACATAACGCCGAAACTGGATTTCGAGAGTGCGGCGATTAACCCCCGCCGCGCTCACGACTTGGGGCACGGTCATTCGTTGATGGGGGTGTGCGCGGATAAAGCGCAGCGCCCGGCAGACATGCTCGTCCGGAATGTGGAGCAGGTCGGACGACTGCCGCACCACCACCGGATCCGGGGAAAGCAGCAGCGGCTTGGGGGGTAGCGGGTCACCCTGCAGCAGACGGTCCAGCATTTCCGCGGCGTTCCAGCCCACGCTTTGCCCCATCAACGGCACACAACTCAGCGGAGGATCGGAGAGTTCGCAAAACCATTCGTCCTGGTCGGCGGTGACCACGGCGATGTCGTCGGGCACCCGCAAGGAACAGTGTTTGGCGCAGGACAAAAGGCAACCCGCCATTTCCTCGGTATCGGTCATGATACCGCAGGGTGTGGGGAGCTTTCGCAGCCAGACTTCCATGCTGGGAGGATGGGGATAGCCATCCCCGCTCCTTCCCTCCTCGGATTCTCCCTGAACATACGTGGGGAGTGCCGTTTTCCCGCGTTCGCGAAGCGTTTCTTCGAACCCGGCTTGGCGCAGCCGGCTAAAATAGGTCCAGGGACTCCGGGCAAAGGCAAATTGCTCCAATCCGATGGAAAGCAAGTGCTCCGCCCCAAACCGCCCCACCGCCACATTGTCGGTGGTCACGGTAGGAAAGGGAATGTTCGGCTGTCCGGAGGAAACGTTGACCACGGGAATGGAGAAGGAGGTTGCCGCGGCCAAGGCCTTTTTATTGCCCAACAAGGCGATGATCCCATGGGGTTTGAACGGACGCATGTCTTCGAAATGGACATAATTTTGAATGCGGCAGTTCATCCGGTTGCGGCTCCATTCGATGATCCCGCGCAGAATCCCCGCGCCATAGGGAATGGTGCGGATAATGTGACAGGCAATGCGGATTTCAGGGTCGTGTTTCATCTCAATGCAATGTATCCCGGAATAGCAAAGTGGAATACGCAAAACAACTTTTTTAATTCGCAAACTTGCGTATACAGTCCGCCCCATGAATGGTAGGATATTCAAACCTTTTGAAAACCCAATTATGGAGAAGAAGAATGACCTTGAATACCCCCACCCCAAAAACCTCCCGGGCAATGACCGCCCTGCTCGTCCTTTCCCTTTTGATTGGCTCCCACGCCCTGGCCGCCGACCGTGAATGGAGCGGTGGAGACGGAAGCTGGGGCGACACCGGAAACTGGGCCTCAGGCATTGCCGGAAGCGGCGATGTCGCCATCTTCAACGGAACCGACAACAATATCGACCAAGCAATTACCTTGGACGGGACCCGAAGAGTTCAACGGCTGGACTTCAATAATCTGGGCACGACCACCTTCAATGCGGGCACTGGTGGCATCCTGGAAGTCCGCCCCCCCAGCAATCCGAGAACGGTGGTGAATTTCGGCGTCGGCGCCGGCGCGGTGACCGTCAACACCGATTTTAGTGTGATTGAAGAAAGCACAGGAACCCGTGACTTCATCTTCAATCTTGGCGATTCCACCTTGAATGTGAACGGACAGTTTCGCAGCACCCAGCGCGGTCAACGGAATTGGGAAGTCAACGGTGGCACCTTGAATTTGGCCGGGGGAATGATGCTTTCGCACGACACGACCACAACAGGAAATACCCGCAACAATTTCTTCACGGGCAACGGCACCGTGATTTTGGGCGGAGGCATTGACCCGGGCGCCAATCACAGTACCCTGGCAACCGCCAGCGGGTTCAACGGGATTCTGCGTCTGGTCAACACTTCCAACGACATGAGCGGTAGTAACCGAATTACCCACAACGGCGGCACGATCCAGTTTGTCGACAACGTCAGCCCCGCCCTAGGTGCCACCAACGAACTCCAGTGGAATGGAGGGAAAATCGCGGCCCATGGGGGACCACAGTCAGTTTCGACGAATTTCAATATGAACGCGGGAGGTTCGATGGAGATTTCCGGCAGCGAAGACCTCACATTGACCGGAAACCTCTTCACCACGGATCCGGGGGATATGACCCTCCGGGTGAGCAACACCGCCTTGACCAACCTGGAGGGCGCCTATCTGATGAATCGGAGTGGTTCCGGATCGGATATCAACCGGAACCGGACGATTGAAGTGGATACCGGGTCTACCTTCCGGGTGGATGGCAATCTCACCGTATCGGATCCCGGTTCCGGCATCACCCTCACCGTCCAAGGAGGTGGAATTCTGGATCTGCGGAACGACAATGACTACTCCAATGCGGGCGGATCCACCACCCTCCAATCCGGCCTCCTGCTGGCCAACAACAACACTGGGTCGGCCACGGGCACCGGTGCTGTGTTTATCAACGGCGGCACCCTCGGTGGAAATGGCTTTATTGAGGGCGACGTCACCGTCAATGCCGGCGGCACCGTAAATCCCGGAAAGTCCATCGGCATTCTCACCCTCAACAACGACGCCACCTTCAACGATGATGCGATTCTCAGCATCGAACTGGGCGCCGGAAACACCAGTGACCTTCTGGACATTGGCGGAGCGCTGAATCTGGGGAACGATTCGATTCTGAATGTGATCAATGCCTCTTTTGGCACCTACACCATTGCCAACTACGGAACCCTCAACGGCACCTTTGGCTCCGTGTCCGGTTTGGAATCCTTCGAAGACTTCACCTTGGATTACGGTAGTGGCTCAGGGGACTCGATCACCCTGACGGTGATCCCGGAACCCGGCACCCTGATGCTGCTCGGCATCGCCCTGGGCGCATTGGCGATTTTCCGCCGTCGGCACTGAGCCGCGACGACCACCACCACACGGGGGCCCCTTCGGCCCCCGTTTTTTTTGTTCTCCCAGAAAAACAGAAGTTTACAGAGGGAACAGCGCACCACCACGGAAACGCTTCGCTTCCTTCGCGACCTTCTGTTAAAAAACACAAGGGATTGGAACGGAGAAGTGAAAGAGGGGTTTGAACAGGAGTTTACAAAGATGTTTGCCCCCCTTTCCGACGCTCGGAAGCGTTTCAAAAATATCTTCCGACGATCGGAAAAACCATAGCCAAACCCCCATGGGAAGGGTGGCATCCCGTTGGGATGCGGATTTGGGTGGGGGCCTGCAGACCAGGGGTTTCACCCCCGGCTGACGAGTGGCATCCCGTTGGGATGCGAATTTCGGGAGGAAGTACATTTCCGAATGACCCCAACGGGGTCACACTCGTCAGCCCGGCGGCAACGCCCCGGGAAACGGTTCCCAACCCCATTTGACGACCCCAACGGGGTCGCACTCCTCCACCATGGACCTACCCAAACCTTTCTTTGATGCCTCGTTTTTTTGTTTCATAAAGCGCAAGCGCCTGCTAAAGAATTCCCGAATGAAATCATTTCCCCCTAAAGCAGGCGGGCATGTTCAACCCAACGGAGACGAGATCAAATGACCCCCACAGGCCCATGGAAAGAAGGACGCGAAGGTGCGGCCAGTCTTTGTTATATCGACCTCCAGCCGGAGGAATTGGACCACGTGCTCCGTCACCACGCCGCCGTCGGCATTCGCGCCTCGTTGGTGTGCAATGACCTCCACCCGAATCTTTCCCTTCCCGCCGAACGAAACTGGGATCTGGTGGCGGGGCGGGAGGATCCGGATCTGCTTTCCGGCCTGCAAAAGCTGGATGGATGCCCGGAGCGGGGTTGCTTCCTGCCGACCGACTCCTTGTCCGATCCCGCGCGCTTCCTCTATCGGCTGGGCACGAGCGATGGGGTCATCCCCTCGCCCGGCCCCGATCTCTCCGCTCCACTTCCGTCCCGAAAAGCGCCCGCCGATACGGACATGCTTTTAAACGGCATCGAAGCGGATGTGGGAAAAGCGCACTGGGGCGTCTGGCGCATCGACTCCGCCATCCTCGCCGAAATGGGGGTTACCGCCCACGAACGTCTGCTGCAAAAACTCGGGGATCACCACGCCCGCATCTGGTGCGCCCCCATCCGCGACATCGCCGGCTGGCAGCCCGCGGATGCCTCGCTGTAATTTACCGATCTGGAGTAAAGAGCGCGGCGAAGCCGCTTTGGAGTGCGTGTAGCGAGCTCCGCGAAGCTACCGCTTTTGCCCCAGCCAAGCGGAAAGGCACGGCGTGGCCGCAGCACTGTAAAACAGTAGCTTGACACTAAAAACGGTTCCGTTTCCACTTTCGGTTACCCAGACATACGGTCCCCAAGGCCAATAACCCCAAAAAGAATGACGACAGCTCTGGAATCAAAACGACGTTGTCATAGTTGATGAGCGTGTGAGGCCAACTCGAGTCTATGCTGCCCAAGGCCAAGCCCACCGCTCCCGTCCCGCTGTAGGTAAAAT
This sequence comes from Verrucomicrobiota bacterium, assembly GCA_020831635.1. Taxonomy (GTDB): domain Bacteria; phylum Verrucomicrobiota; class Kiritimatiellia; order SS1-B-03-39; family UBA6053; genus PXAS01. The sequence goes on from JAFIGC010000160.1 coordinate 10,335, forward strand.
CCATGCCATAACTGCCCGTGGTCTCAATGACCAGCGTGGCCAAATCCTGTATGCTTGCATTTCCTAGCGCGGCAAAAACCGCACCCGCGTTCGGGGGCGTGGTATTGACAAAAATGGCGTCTCCCGAATCCAGGTCCAAATTATATCCATTGACCTCCACAATGCCCACCCAACCGCTGCCATTTACGCCTGGCGTCCCCGAAATTGGCGTGTCGGGATTATTGGAATCACTGAAAAATGAAATTTCGGTGACATCGAATTGCAGTCGATAGGTTCCCGCCTCTCCACCAAAAAGGAGGGGATCTAAAAAAATGACCGTACCCCGAAAAGAACTGGTGGTGGAATTATACACCGTAAGGCCATGGTCCCCCATGTTGATTGCGTCCGCAGGTCCGTACCACTCGCCAAAGGACATTTGATCGCTAAACCACCCGCCCAAATGCCCCGTGGCTTGATTGTTCAAAGTCGAGGTGGAAAAATCGATTTCAAGAACACCACCTGACGCGGACTGCATGTTGAGTACCAAGCAGGCCGCCATATACGTCATCATTTGTGCTGCTTTCATATCATTACCTTTGGATTGGGATGTAAATAAATAACTATAATAAGTTATTATTAATTAGTACTTAGTATTCATCATGAATGATCATAACCCATGTACGGAATTCTATCAAGTAAATTTCGTATTATTCATAAGAAAGGCACGAAATATTTCCACCGAAGAATACTTTGTAGTGCCATGATTTTGGTTGATTTGACGTTCTCCATCTGCAAAATCCCATGGCTCCCATAGATTATGCTTGATTGTTTGAAATTTATCCTTAGATTTTCACTTTATGAATTACACATTTGTCATAATGTATACAAAATCTATTCCAAATGAACGATAATTTTCACACTCAACGCAAAGCGAACACACGTGGATTCACGTTGGTGGAAGTGATGGTATCCAGTGTGATTCTGGCACTGTTTCTCTCTGGAGCGTTGGCAATGTTGGTGCAAACGACGCGAACCACGGAAAGCGTTCGGCGACGATCGGAAGCCGTTTCCCTGGCATGGAGTCGCGTGGAAAGAGCCCGGTTGGTGGATTTCAATAATTTGGAAGACCTGGTGGAGAAGGCCCCGGGGACCGTGGTGAATGCGGTGGGCCTGATGGAAGAGAATGGCTTGTTCCGACGCGTGACTTCGGTCGCACCCCTCCCTGGCGAAATGCCCGCCATGCAAATACGCGTGGACGTATGGGTGCGAAATACCCGTGACGGCGCGTTTAGCGGCGTTCCGGAAACCGTTGAAACCGTGATCACCAACATCCCCCGCTCCTGGACCGAATAAATGAAACGCTTGAACGCAGACCGCGCCGACTCGACGAAAAAACACACGGCATGCCCAAGGCCGGATCGCCATGGCTTCACCATTACGGAAGTGATGGTGTACGGCTGATTTTTCTAAGAGAGCCATGCTTTGGAATGTTTTGAAGTAAGCAAG
>JAFIGC010000161.1 GCA_020831635.1 Verrucomicrobiota bacterium
GTTGGTCGGCAAAGCGTTTTATTTATTTGTTTGTTTTTGGATTTGGTTTTTATAGCCTGCCCGGGCGGGGTTGTTGGCATCCGCAGGCCTTTTTTATATATACTTTTGTCTCAAGCTTAAGACAAAGGAAACGCCCCCTACGCTCCTGCCGGTGCGGAGACCGGCGCTCCCGTCCCCCTTTGCCCCGGCCTTCAACGTTCGATGTTCGACGTTCGATGTTGACCTCTATTTCTCTTTCTCCCTTCTAAATCGCCAAAAACCTGATATACCGCCCCCATGCGACAACTGGACCCAATACGAATCGTGTGTGTCAACACCCTCTACGGCGGCAACATCGGCTCCATCTGCCGGGCCATGCAGAACTGCGGACTGCACCACCTGCGCCTGGTGAACCCCAACCCCGATCTCGACCCGGTGGAACTCCGCAAAATGGCCCTCAAAGCCATCACCGTGTACGACAACCGCCAAGAATACCCCACCCTCGCCGAGGCCGTGGCCGACTGCGGCGCCGTGGCCGTCACCAGCGGCATCGACGGCTTTCACCGCGACCAGGCCAAAGGCCCCCGCGATTGGGCCCCCGAATTGCTCGAAGCCGCCCGACACAAACCCGTCGCCATCGTCTTCGGCGCCGAGGACAAAGGACTCTGCAACGACGACCTCAAACTCGGCACCCACTGGATTCGCATTCCCTCCCACCCCGACTACAGCAGCCTCAACCTCTCCCAAGCCGTGCTCCTCTGCGCCCACGAACTCTTCCTCGCTTCCGGCGAATTCGAACCCCGCGAAGAAAGTTCTCCCCCCGCCAACCACGAATTCCGCGAACGCATGTTCGACGCCTGGGAAGAAACCATGATCGGCACCGGCTTTTGCAAAGAGGACAAACTCGATCACATGATGATGGGCCTCCGCCGCGTCCTCTCCCGCGGCGCCTTCACCGAAAACGACGTCAAAATCATGCTCGGCCTCGCCCGCCAATGCCAGTGGGCCGCCAAAAACCAGCCCGATTCCACGTTTTCCGACCCTCGGAACAGAAAAAAAACTGGCTTCCGAGCGTCGGAAAGTCCATAAAGAACATTTCAAGGTGATTGTCCCTCGGAAGAATCCCTGAATCCGTGAGTTCTTGTGGTTGCACGTATTCACGGTGCCTCGGCGCCGGCAGGCCCCACGGGGGGCGGGTCCACCTGATCGGGAGACTCCATGCGACGGAGCGTGGCGGCGGGATCATGCCCTCCCCGATGCTGATGCGGATCGGGGTTCACTTCCAAATCCCGGGGTCTTAACCGGGCGCCGGACGGCAAGACCACCGCGCCATCGGGACCGGGATTCACCTGATCCGGATTTTGTTTGGGCGGGCGAGTGGACAGACCGGTGACCGGATTGACGCCCGATCCGCCGGTTGGATCCGCATCGCCGTCCTGCAATTGGGTAAGGTCCTCTTTGGGGATTTCTTTCTCCGGTGCCGGAGCCACTTCACTTTTGACAGGTCCGATTTCGACCCTGGACGGAGCGACTTCGGTTTCGATGGACTCAACCTCAATCTGAACACCGGATCGTTCCACTTCGGTTTCAATGGGCCCGATGGAAACCCCGCCCCCCGTGCTCGTTTCGATGGACCCCACGGTCACGGTTGAAGCCGAACCGGACGCGGCATCGCGGAGGTTGGCGGACGGCGGCACCACCAGACGGGCGGGCCCCTGCCCCGAACGGTCGGGAACGGGAGAAGGCGGCATTCCCTCGGGCGCGACGAACCCCTGTTCCCCATGGGAATACCCAGGGATTTCCCTGGATTGCCCTCCTGGAATGCGACTGCCGGATTCGCCAGGCGTAAACAATACCTCGCCGGGTTCGAGATCCAAGGAAAAGACCGATTCTCCCGCGCCCGCCTCTTCAAATTCACCCGGGTGGGCCCGCAGGGCATTTTCGAACAATTGGCTCACCGCACTTTCGCGAATTGTATCCAAACCAGCGGGTGCCGCATCAGGTCCCCTTTCCAACAGGTGATCGGGGCCTCGGGTTTCCGGCGGAGGGTACACGGGTTTGGGTTGCAGGGAGGGTTCCATGGGCGGCGCCCGCGATGAACGGCGCACATCCGCCGGGATTTCCACCGACGGTACGTCGGGAATCTCCGGCGGCTTTGCGGTCTGCAGATTCGCGGGTTTCGGCTGCACGGCGGGCACCACAGGCACATGCGTCAAGGGGGTTTGGGCCTGTTGCTGCTGATTGCCGTCCCCATGCGCGGGGAAAGAAATCGGAACACCGATCGTCGCCGCCATCGTCAGCATGAGCAGGCTTTTCATGCGCTTTCGCCGTTTTGAAATCCGATTTGGGGGTGTTGTACTCACGGGGCCTCGGCGCCGGCAGGTCCCACGGGTGGCGGAGCGACCTGATCGGGAGACTCCATACGACGGAGCGTGGCGGCGGGATCATGCCCTCCCCGATGCTGGTGCGGATCGGGGTTCACTTCCAAATCCCGGGGGCGTATGCGAGCGCCGGACGGCAAAACCACCGCGCCATCGGGACCGGGATTCACCTGATCCGGATTTTGTTTGGGCGGACGGGTGGGCAACCCGGTGACCGGATTGACACCCGATCCGCCGGTGGGGTCCGCATCCCCGTCTTGCAAACGATCCAAATTGCGCGGCACAACTTCCGAACGACTCTGTGCCTCACCCCCATCGGGCGGGGTTTCAACAACCACGACCAACACTTTTTCACCCGTATCATCGGGCGTTTCGTGGCGCTCGATAATTGTTCCGTCGTCATCTTGGCTGATTTCATAAGAACCTGTGGCGGGATTATCCTCGCCATCTTCATAATAGACGGTTCGACTGCCGCGCGGGGTAATGGTGGTCACCGCGGGAATCGTCGGCTTTCCGCCTCCAGTCGCCGCGGCTCCAGCTCCGGCATCCCGCAAATTCGCCGAGGGCGGGCCCACCAGGCGGGGCGCATCCCTGCCGGTCCGCGAGGGCACCGGACTTGCCGGCATGCCGTCCGGTCCTCGGAAACCTTGGCTTTCAAAGTCCATTCCCGGGGAGGATCCTCGTTGCTGCCCCGGAATCAAACCGCCTTGCGGACGCTCCAACAGATTGTCTTCCAAGGGATTGATCCCGCTAGCGCCATCCATTTCCCGCAGGGCATCCGCGTCGGGAATATCCGCAAGTTCCCCCGGATGCACCCGCGCGGCATTCTCAAAGAGATTCTGAACCGAGGTCTCACGCATCCGGTCGGCGGCCGGACTCGTCCCGTCCGGTCCCCGTTCAAGCAGATGATCCGGTCCCCGGGTGTCATCGGGACGCGACATCTCGGGCGGTTGTGGAATCAAAACTTCCCGGGGCTGGGCACCGGGCAAGGGCGCGGCTTCCTCGGGCGTGATGATCGGAATCGTGGTTTTCGGGGGGATTTGCGGGGGCTGCACATGGGTCAGGGGACCGCCCCCGGCGGGTTTGTTCTCTTGAAGATCTTGTGGCTTCACTTCGACTGATGGCACATGGGTCAGGGGGCCCGATTCCGCATGGAGGGCGGAAAGGGCGACGCCGGCACAGAGGGCCAACGTGATGGTTTCGACACGAAAAGTGGTTTTCATGACACGCTCCTTTATTTAAGGACAGGGTCCCACATGGGTCAGGGGACAATTCTGTAGGTTGGGGGATTGGGGCGGGGGTTGGGATTCCGGGGAATCCGTTGTTGCGGGAGCCGTCGAACGCCGCTCCGCGCGTACTTGTATTTGGGGGGAAGGACGCAATTCCGCCAGCAAAGCGGCGGGCGCACCCTCGGCATTTTCAACTTGTTGATCATACGTGGGCAGTCCCGTCCGCACCCCGGCTGCTTCCCGAAGTTGCGAACGACTGCGCAATGCGACCAGGTTCACATCAAAACTTCGGGATTCAATCCCGAGGCGTGTGTCCAAGGCCTCCTCCTCGGCGGCGGACGCCTCCGGAGACCCGTACAAACTCACCGGCATCAGCAAAAGCATCAGCAGGCCGGAAACTTTCAAACGAAAAGAGAAATTCATATGCACCTCTGATTTAGGGGCTCCAACTGATGGCGATCCCATAAACGGTTCGCTCGTATTCAGCGAAATCGCGACTGGAATCCGCCTGCGTATGCGTGGCGTTCACTTCGGCCCGCCACGCGGGGGAACCCAAAGCGCGGGACAGGGACGTATACGCCGTCCACACATCGTCCTGCCGCTTCGGGTCGGGCACGAAGGATTCATAATCCTCGCTGGAAAAACTGACTTGGGTGTACCACCGCAATGCCAGGGGAAGATTCAAGGTCATGGACCCCCGGAAACGATGGCGATTCAACTGAAACTGGCTCCCGTCGACATCATTCCACATGTAGGCGTAGCCCGCACCCAGAATCATTCGATTCTCAAAAAGGTAAAAATGGGTGTCGAAGCTTCCTTCGTACTCCTCGCCCTCCCTCGAAAAAAATTCGGGAAACTCCGGCTCGCTGTCAAAGGATTTTCGATGCGCGGAAAACCTCGCGGTCGTCATCACCCGCGGGGCGGGCTGGAGACTGAATCGAAACGCCCCACCGACATCAGTGTTGAAAGCGTCCCCGCCCAATTGGGTGTCGGTATAGGAGGCCATCAGCCCCACTTCCATCCATTTTCCAAACAGCCGCCCGTTCCGGGAAAGATCCAGGCTGGCGCTGATGGATTCAACCTCAAAATTCCCGAAATCATCATCCGGGTAGTCACTTCGATAATACCGGATTCCGGTTTCCAAAGTCGGTAGCCCGGGTTGACTGCGTTGATCGGTGAGCCGATAAGCGGCGTAAACAGAACTGGTCACCCGAAAAGCTTCCGTGTCCCCGTCCGGACTGGAGGCGGGGCGGGCGGGCACATTGTCATCCCATTCACCGGCGATGCGGGCATAGAGGCTCCAGCGCTTGGGCTGATCTTGCACCAGCAACGTCTGCCGCAACTGCCGCAATCCGGGTAAAATTTCCGCGGCCCGCGCGGCATAGAGAGATTCCGGTGCCAGATCCATCACTTCGGTTAGCAAAAACTCCGCCTCATTCATCTTGCCCCGCAGGGCCAACACTTGGGCAAGATCATAACGCGAGGCAATACTGTCCGGATGAAGCCTCAAGGCCTCCCGCAAAGACGCTTCGGCCTTCGCATGGTTCCCTTCCCGAAGCCAACAAACGCCAAGAATTCGATGGATATGGTGGTTTTCAGGTTGGTCGGCCTCCGCATGTTCCAATTCCCGTATCGCCTCGGAATACGCCCCCCGTTGCATCTCCACGGCAACCCGGTCCCAAAAATCGTCACCCTCATGCATGTCCGCATACACAAAACCTATGGAGGTTTTGCAAAGAAACAGGATCATACCCCACACGGATATCGAAACTGGCATGCAAGCTTTCATAATATGTATAAGATAAACCAATACATTTTGAATGTAAAGGGACTTTTTTAAGATAACTAACATCGTAAGAAAAATAGTTTTTTCCCAGAGGCATTCGTGTTAGGCTGAGACTGAATCCGTGAGATATTTGCAAAGAAGGCGTGCAAGATCATGGAGCGAAAGGGATTGTCGGGAATCGAGGCATACCCTTGCGGTCTGTCGAGCGTTCCCGACAATTCCTTGCAGCCCATGAGATTGTGCGGATTCACAGCAAATATCTCACGGATTCAGGTTGAGGTTACCCGAGTCCATTCTCCCGGAGTTTTTCATGAAAATTCGCATTGCCATCCTCCTTTTTCTGCTCTTGTCCGCTTTGCAGGGCGAGGAACCACCCCTCTCTTTTCTGGAGACCTATGCACGGGGAAAACGTTTGGCGGCCCTGGACCAACTGACCCCCGGAACGGATGCGCATTTTTATTATCTGGCCCTCCACCATCAACTCGAAAACGACCTCCAGTCCGCCGAAAAAACCTTGGCCGACTGGGCCGCACAGGCTCCCAACCGCACCCCGCCCCTCTTGCAACGCATGCGCATCCGACAGGCCCTGCTCGGATTGCAATCCCAACCCGACACCGCCTGGCCCGCGCTGGCCAAAGCCCTGGAACTGCCACCGCTCCCCACGCCACCGGGGGAACGAGACCCACAACCCGAAGTAGAACGTTTCGATCCCGCCCGACTGACGGTTGAAGCCTTCATGGAAAATGCCCGCGCCGAAGCCCCCGACGACAGACGGTTCGCTCAGTCCTTCACCGAGCGTGGCCTGGAAATCCTCGCCCGCAAGGATCGCCTGAGCCCCGAGGCCCGTACCGTTCTGCTAAGCCGAGCCAAAACCCCCGACCTTCCCCAACTCCTCCGCTGGATCCTCGAGGATCTCGAAGACCCGGAAGGCAAAAATTTCGGGGACCATGCCATTCATGGCCTCCTGACCCTCGACCAGTTGCAAGAACTGGCCGAAAAACGACCCACCTTAATCAACTCGCCCGCCTTTGTTGCCGAAATCTTGCTCAGACTGGACTGGGAGGGTGAATTCGGCCCGGACTCCTGGACCTACATCGAAAACCTGCCCCCCTTGTTCGATCCGCTCAAAAAGCGAATGCTTCAAGAAATGTTGCGAGAAGCACGGGACGAGGGACGGGCCGACGAAACCCTCCTCAAACGGTATTTGGACCTGGGGGACGTGACTACTGCAGACAGCTTTTTGCTCCGCGATCCCACGTCATCCCGATCCCGCGCCGGGGATCCTTTTGCAGAATTCATGGGGGCGTCCCCAGCCAGCACCAAGGATCCTTTTGCGGAGTTTATGAAGCCCTCCTACGCCCGATCATATTTCGACGAAACTTTGGTACGCGAACTGTTGCACGATCTGTTGCGCGACGCCGACACGCCTGACGACTACGCCGAATATTTTGAAGAAGACTGGTTGTGGACCGTTTTCGCGGAAAGCAAAATCATGCACGGCACCGGGGACCTGGCCTCGCTGTCGGGCAAAATTCCCGCCGAATCCCTCCGGAAGATCCAGGATCGGCGCGCCATCACCTTTCCCGTGCCACGTCTGCAACCCTTTGCGCCGGGGGAAGACGTGAACCTTGTGGTGGATACCGTGGGCGTTTCGGAACTCACCCTCAAGATATACGAAATGAGGAACTTCGATCTTTTGCGCGATTATCCGGTGGTGAATTTCGAGACATTCACCCCCTTGGCGGGCATGATACCCACGCATGAACGAAAAATCGACGCCGCCACTCCTCCCGGACGCCGCGTCCGCCACGAATTGGATTTCCCCGAAATTCACGGACGGGGCGTGTGGGTCATCCATTTCTTCGGCGGAGGACTTTCTACCAGCATCGTTTTGCGAATTGGACGCCTGGAGACCGTGACCCGGTCCACCCGGAACGGCATGGAGGTGAAGGTGTTCACCGAAGCCGGCGAACACCTGCCCGAAGCCCGCATTTGGATGAATGAACGGGAATTTGTCCCCGATGAACGGGGACGCATCCTCGTCCCGTTTTCCGAAAACCCGACAAGACGCGAGGCAAAAATACGGCACGGAGAATTCAGTCAACCGATCATCTTTCAACATGTCGCCAAAAACGTGCACTTCGAAGCCGGCGCCGGCATCGACCCGCAAACCCTCACCCCCTTTGGACAACCCCTGCTCATCCTTCGTCCCGACTTGCGCGTCAACGGATATCCCATCAGCCCCGAACACCTGAAGGATGTGCGGGTGAGCATGGATTTCTATCGTTGGAAGTATCCGAAGGTTGAGAAAAGTACCCAGCACTTTGAAGTCGCCTTCACCGACGAACCCTGGTTGTCCATTCCCTTCGATTTCGTGGAGGAGTTTCACGAACTGGCCGTCACCGTCACCGCAGGTCTCCACGACAGCCGCGACGGAGAGGAGATTCCGCTCAAGAATACCGCCGTGTTCACCCCAGATGATCTGCGCATTCGCGGCGAAGGGCTGCGCCGGCTGAATTCGTTGTTTCAACCCAGCGACGAAGGGTGGTGGCTGGAAACCTTTGACCTGACCGGAGCGGATTGGACCGAATTACCCACCCCGCTTTACGTCCAACACCCCGGATTCAATCGATCCTTGCAACTGAGGCCCTTGCCCAAGGATGCCGGGCGGATACATTTGGGCCCATTGAACGGTGTATCTCCAAGAACCCGCGGGGGCAGAGGCATCAGCCGAACCCTCCTGCCCAAGCGTTTCGATTTGCTGGAAGGAGAAACCCTTTCCCTCCCCCATCCATACCCGCAGGTTCCGGGACTCCGTTCGGTCACCTTGTTGCACACCACCCCGGGCCGGAAAAACCTCAAACTCTTCAACGACCACGTCGAAATTTCCGACGGAGAACTGCGTATTCAAAACCTCCCCCCCGGTCATTATACCCTTCGCATCTGGGAGCATAATGACCCCTTGCGAATCCACATCCATGCCGGCCATAGCGTGGAAAACATTATCTTCGGCGAACCCAAACGCGTCATCCACTCCCCCGCCGCCCTCCCTTCCTTGGCTGGCGTGGAAGCAGGTCCCGACGGCAACATCCTGCGCATCCGCCATGCGGACTCCGAAACCCGGGTCGCGGTTCGCTATCATCGCTATGCCGGCGATGACCTCGCCTTGGAAAGGTTTCTTTCCCCACCGCCAAGCATCGTCCAATATAGGTTTCCAGACGAAGAGAGGGCTTACTTCAACTCCGGTAGCCCCATGCTTGCGGAATCGGCATATCTCGCGAACCGCGACCCGCGCCCGGCCTTTGCCGGTAGCTTGCTAACCCGTCCATCTCTTCAACTCAACCCCTGGGAACTCCGGGAGGTGGAATTCCCGATGCCCGCCCGGAAACCCTTTCAACGCTCATTCTGGGGACGGACGGGCGTGAATCTGGGAACCTCGGAAACGTATGAAGAGTTTTATGAAAGTCATTTCCTATACCCGCCGGACGACTGGAGCGCGGCCCGAGACCCGAATACAGCCGAATCCCGGGCTCTGTCCGCCTACGAAGTCCAAAGCACCGCCATGAGAGGCCCCTCTCGTGATTTTGGCCACGCATTTTACTACGGGGCGGTCTGGGAAATCAATCTGACCCCCGACGAAGAAGGCCGGATCGTGCTTCCGGATCCGGGGCGTCCCGAATTGACCGGCATGGAAATCTGGATTCTCGCCCCCCGGGGCAGCAGCCGCTATTTGGAAACCCGGCCCGACCACCCCATGGACCCGCATCCAGAAGTCATGACCCGCGGACGCATTCCCGACGCCCCCCACCTCCGGGACACCGCCATGGAATTCATCCACGAAGGAGAATCCGCCCACGTTTCCGCAGTCAACGCCAGAACCCTGACCACCCTCACCGAGGCCTTCAACGCCTTTCGCCGCCTCAACGATTCCGTCGGTCTTTCCGACTTTGCTTTTCTCACCAACTGGCACCAACTGGACGAGGAAACCAAACACGAAAAGCTCGCCCAATACGCCTCCCACGAACTCCACCTCTTTCTCCACGCCCGCGACCCGGATTTTTTCGAAACCTCCGTCCGCCCCGTCCTGGAAAACAAATTCCAAAAAAGCTTCGTGGACCGTTGGTTGTTGGACGAATTGACCGACTGGGACCTGCAACCCGACGCCCTGCATCGCCGCAACACCCTGGAACTGGTGCTGCTCGCCCGTCGGGGCGGCAATGCCGAAGCCATCCGGCGGGTGCTGCGCGAACGTAGGGAAAACACCCGCCCCGCCAAAGAACCCGCGAAAAACATTCCCGGCATTCTCATTGGGACCGAATGGGAGCCGGTGGAAATGACCCCCATGCAGGCCCTTGTGAAAGAGCTGCAAAGCCTACCATTGGCTGAAATCGACGGCGAAGTGGTCATCTACATGGATCGGAAAGGTTTGGGGCGCATGCCAGAAGCCGCCGTAGCCCGAGCGACGCAAGATCCCTTCGCGGGAGACGATTTTTTTCAAGGCCCCTTTGGCGATCCAAACAGGCTGTTTGGCCGGGTGGAAGGATCGGAACCGGGGACCGTTCGGGAACCCCCGCCCGCGCCTGCCCCCCCGCCGGTGCTCTACACCGCCCGGGATACGGCAACCTTGGTCAAGGAGCGCGGATATTATGAATACCGCCCCAAAACCCCACAAACACCCGCACCCGGGGACGTTGATCTGGCACCCCTTGCCGACCAAATCTTGTCAAACATCCGCATTCCCGAGCTTCGCTTTCAACAAGCCGATTTCCGGGACGTCATCACCTTTTTGCAACAAACCCTGGATCGGGAACGCCCCCCCGTCAAGGCGCGGATACGGTTCGAGTCCAGTCTTCTGCTGGATAGCCCCAATACGATTCCGAAGATTTCCTTGGAAGTCCGCGAAGTCACGCTCTTGGACGCCTTGCAACTGGTCACGGAGATTGCGGGCGTGTACTATAGGATGGAATCCACGGTCCACCCACCCGAACCCGCCGAACCCCCGAAACCGGAAATCCCCTTGGATCACCCGGACCGCATTCCCGTGCATGACTTTTGGCTGGACGCCGCCGGAGGAGATCTACCCTCGCCTCACCCCCTGCCGGCCCACGACAGTCTCACGGAAATCCTCGTGGCCCTGGCCTGGTCGGGACTCCCCTTCGAGGCTCCTGTCCAAGAAATTGCCGAAGGGGAAATTGCCGAGGGAGTACGCGTGGTCAACGGCCCCGCCCTGATTTTGCGCGACGGTCCCGCCCCCGGTCCCTACAATCTCGGACGCGTCTCCATCCACCGCATTCCGCCAAGACGACTTTCCCATGGTCTGAATCTCATTTCCATCTCGCATGTGGTCACCAACCTCACCCAAGAACCGTTGGACGTGGACGTGGTGCAACGCCTCCCGGAAGGCGCGATGCCCCAGCCCCCCCGGCAAACGTTTTCGGAAGTGTTCAGCCTGCGCCTCAAAGCCCATGAAAGCAAAACAATCAATCAATACTTCGCATATCCGGGAGGGGACGATCTGGTGCTGCCACCTATCGACATTTCCGCCGACGGCAAAATCCTTGCCCGCACCGAACCCTGGGCCTTCAACAGACAAACGGATCTCATCAGCCCATTTCCGTGGTTCGAGGAGGTACGGAGCTTGAGTGGCGCCCCCAACGAAGCCATACTGAACCAACTGAAGGAGACCGATTTTCCCGATCCCATCGGCAGGGCGATCCGAAACCGCATGCATGATCCCGACTTTTACCATGCCGCCATCGCCATTCTCAAAGAACGCTTGGCGCTTCATCCCCGACATCTGGATTTTGCCATCCATCACCGCGACCTCGACACCACCCGCGCCCTCCTCGCCAAACGGGAATTACCCGAACTCGTGGGCCCCTGGCTGGAAACGGCCATCTTCCCGGACGACTGGCAACTTGAATTCGGCTCCGGGCATATCGATATCGGAAATCTGGAATCCCCCCGCGCCCATCCTCGTGCCGGAACTCCCGAACCGCTCAACCCCGATTTGAAGCGCGAATACCACAAAGTGCTCGACCTCATCGCCCACCAGTCCGAACCCACCCCAAACCACCTCCTCCAACTCGCCGTCCTCCTTCTCACCCAAGAACGCCTCGCCGAGGCCCGCGACATTCTGGCCCAAATCGATGAAGACACTCCCGTGGCCCGCCTGCAACGCGACTACCTTCGCGCCTGGCTGGCCACCCGTGAAGCGGACGCGGAAACCGCCCTGGCCCTCGCCCACCCCCCCCACGCAAAAACCCCCCCCCCATTGCGGGAAAAATTAAACCCCAAACCCGAAATACTTGAAGCCCCCCCAACCCATCGGGGC
>JAFIGC010000014.1 GCA_020831635.1 Verrucomicrobiota bacterium
AGAGGGCGCAGAGGGAGGGCTGTGTGGGGGGGCTTTGCTCCCTTGGCTTACTTCCCATACCCTTTTCCCTTTTCACCCGCCTTGTTTTTGGGTATGCAGCCGGGCATCCTTTTCAAACCCCTCATCAGGAAGTTTATCCCATGTCCCGAAAAATCGAACGAGCCCTTATCAGTGTATCCGACAAAACCGGCGTGGTGGCCTTTGCCCGCGGTCTGCATGAACAGGGCGTGGACCTGCTTTCCACCGGCGGAACCGCCAAAGCCATTCGCGATGCCGGCATTCCGGTGCGCGACATTTCGGAATTCACCGGCTTTCCAGAAATGCTGGATGGACGCGTGAAAACCCTGCATCCCAAGGTGCACGCCGGCTTGTTGCATCTGCGCGAAAACGAGGCACATCAACGCACCATGGCCGAGCACGAGCTTCAATCCATCGATCTGGTTTGCGTGAATCTGTATCCTTTCGAGGCCACCGTGGCCAAGGACGACGTCACCTTCGAAGATGCCATCGAAAACATCGACATTGGCGGACCCACCATGTTGCGTTCCGCCGCCAAAAACATGAAGTACGTGACCGTGGTCACCGATCCCGCCGATTATGATCCGATTCTGGCGGAAATTTGCGACAACGGGGGCGACACCTTGGAAGCCACCCGGCTGCGTCTGGGCCAAAAAGTGTTTGCCCGGGTGGCGTCCTACAATGCCGCCATCGCCGATTGGCTTTCCCGCAACGTGCCGAACGCGGACGGTCCTGCCCCGTTTGTGCTCACCTTCAACGATTGTCTCCCGCTCCGTTACGGGGAAAACCCGCATCAGCCCGCGCTGCTGTACCGGGATGCTCCCGGCCAGGAGGCCACCGTGGCCCATGCCGAGCAGTTGCATGGCAAGGACATGTCCTACAACAACTATCTGGATGGCAATGCCGCCTTGGAAGCCGCCCGCGAATTGGTCGGCAAACCCGGGGCCGCCATCATCAAACACACCAATCCCTGCGGCTTCGCCACGGGCAACACCCTGCGCGAGGCGCTTGAGGCCGGTTGGGCCGGGGATCCGGTTTCCGCGTTTGGTTCCGTGATCGCGGTGACCGTGCCCGTGGATGCGGATGCGGCGGAATTTTTGGCCCCCCGCTTCGTGGAGGTCATCATTGCCCCCGACTTTACCCCCGAAGCCCTTGAACGCCTCACCGCCAAGAAAAACCTCCGTCTGCTCAAACTGCACGCACCGTTCGTGGCCGCCCGCGACGGACGTACCCTGCGCCAGATCGGGGGCGGATTGCTGGTACAGTCCCGCGACAATGCGGTCATGGCCTCCTGGGAAGTGAAAAGCAAAGCCGAATTTCCCGCGAACATGGCCAAATTGGCCGAATTCGGGGTACGGGCCTGCAAGCATGTCAAATCCAATGCCATTTTGCTGGTGCGCGAACACGCGCCCGGACGCTACCAAACCCTGGGCATGGGCGCCGGACAGCCCAACCGCGTGGATTCGGTGAAAAAACTCTCCATTGCCCGCGCCCACGAAAACATCCGCCTCATGCACGAAGCCGGGGAGGGCGGGGGATTGGATTTGGACGCGTATCGCGCCAAAATCATGGGCGAATGCATCCTCATTTCCGATGCCTTTTTCCCCTTTGCCGACAATATCGAGGCCGCCGCCGAAGCCGGCATCCGGTATATTGTCGAACCCGGCGGCTCCGTCAAAGACGACGAAGTCGTGGCCGCCTGCGACGCCCACAACATCGCCATCGCCTTTACCGGCATGAGGCATTTTTTACACTAGGCCGTTATGAAAAACGCCACCTTTTTGGTTGTATTGACTTTGTTGCTCGCCGCTTGCGGCGAGGTACGGACCGTGCGTCCGGGACGTGGCGTGGCCGTCGAAGAGCGGGGTCCGGTTGCAAAGGTCTATCCCAAGGGAGAAGCGTCCCTAGAGGCGCCTCACGGCCTCTGGCGCGGATTTGACGATGTCGGCGTTCGCCGATGGGAAGTGCGCCATACCCGCGGCAATCCCGCCGGCGCCTACCGGGAATGGGATGAAGACGGTGAACTGTTCGCCTCCTGGACCTACGACTGGGATGGCAACCTCACCGGATGGCTACGATGGTATGAACAAGGGGTGGACGGTTTCAAATATCAGTTGAACCCCGAAAATCTGCCCGATTTCGATCCCATCGGCCGCGCCGCCGATCTCAAAGCCTGGGCCCAAAAACAACTCGCGGATGCTGAACCGGAATCAGGCGAGTGATAACACTTTTTTTGGCTACAACCTGAATCCGTGAGATCTTTGCTTTGAATCCTCAAAATCTCATGGGCTGCAAGGGATTTTCAGGAACACACTACAGACCGCATGGGTATGCCTCGGTTCCTGAAAATTCCTTTCGCTCCATGATTTTGCACGCCTTCTTTGCAAATATCTCACGGTTTCAGGTATAATCCCGTTTCCACAACTTCAATGAGTTCCACTTCAAAATCGAGCACCTGATTGGGGCCAATTGGAGGCGGGGCGTGTTGGCCGTAGGCGAGATGGGACGGCATCCAGAAACGGTATTTCGCTCCGGGAGACATGAGTTGCAGTCCTTCGGTCCATCCGGGGATCAATTGGTGCAGGGGGAATGTTGTCGGATCTCCACGATCCCGGCTGCTGTCAAACACGGTTCCGTCAAGGAGTCTTCCGATGTAGTGAACGACAACGGTATCGGTGACGGCGGGCTTTTCACCCTTCCCGGTTTCGATCACCTGATACTGCAGGCCACTTTCGGTGACATTGACTTCGTCGCGGTCCGCGTTTTCCGCAAGAAAGGCATCGCCTCTTTCTTTGTTTTCCTTGGCGATTTCCGGGTTGGCCTGCTGTTGACGCCTTTCCTGCAGTTGACGGCGTAATTCCTCTTGCCGCTGCAATTCCTCCAGAAGCTGCATGGCTTGTTGACGATCTTCATCTTGGGGCGGCGGAGGGGGGATGGGCACGACCATCTCGCCGTCGGTCAGATGAATGCGGGAGATTTCGAGGTCAACCGGGTTTTCGTCCTCCGGCCACGCAATGTATCCCATCTTGACAATCTTGTCGGTATCTTCGTCCTTTTCAATCGCCAGCATTCCGTCCCCGACTTTCCAGAGATGCGTCCAAGTGGATTCGGCGGGGGGATGGGTCATCTCGCCCTTTTCATACTCCGCCAACCTCCGGGATGCCACTTCCATGGTTCCGCCCACCTCGACGGTCCCCCGCAATTCGGCGGTCTCCTCGTTGTCGGGGCGGGGAACTGGGCGCATTGTCTTTCGTCCGTTCCGCAGTACAACCTCAAAGGGACCGTCTTGTTCGCTTTTGCGAAGAGAGACGGCATAAACACTGTCTTTATTTTCAACGATTAATTTGTGTTTAATATGACTATCGCCTGGCACCAACATGGTCAATGCGTTACCACTTATACTTCCTGTAACAGGAAATCCTATTTTTTTTGCTTCAACTTTCACAAAATACACTGCACTTTGAAGTATGCCTGCCCCCATGGAAGCTCCCAATACAAGAGTGCCTTGTCCAATTTTATACGCCTGGAATTGAAACATCCTATTGTCTTCCCGCAGGTTATGGAGTAATTCCTTGTCTATTTCATATTTTCCCAAATCCTGTATTTCCAGACCAATGTTATTGCGATTCAGTGCTGTTATCACTCCGCTGTTTTCAACGCCTTTTATAGAATAAGACAACCCTAAGGGACGCGAAATGAAGATGCTTTGGCTTCCATTTATAATCTTCTTCCGCGTGTGATCTTGTGCGGTGTTATTGCCGAAAGAATTATTCTGATCAGGCAGATTCGATTCCTCCCCTTGTTGGTTTTCTCGCGGGCGGCGAATGTTTTCCAGTGCCTTTTGCAGCCCATCAAGTTGCAACTCGTTAAATCCGCCCCCCTTTTGATGTCGGCGAATCATGGATTCCTGTTGTTTTTGCATCTCCTCAAACTGTGAAACGGTGAAGCCGCTCTTCTCGTCTTCAAGACCCTGCCATCGTTGCCGGGCATTCTCAAAATGTCCGCGTCCGTGTTCGCCAACGGGGACTCCGTTCAATTTTTCCATGATCCAAGCCTCGTCCTCAGGACCTGCGGCCTCAAGCAATGGTCTAAGCCTCAGGTCTACGTCTCTGTCAGCGAAACGTTGAATGGCCTCTTCGGAGAGGTGGGGATTGCCTTCCCGATGGTTTCGCAATACCCTTTCTCTGTTAAGGGGTCTGTATTTGAGCCAAAGATCAAACATGTGCGGCAGGGATTCCCGGTCCCGCACCCGAATTAGATAGCGATAAAACCAATTCCCATCAATTCTTGGCATACCGTTTGTGACCGGGATATTCGCGATTTTTTCACGCGCAACATGAATGAGGAAGGGATTTCCCAACTTTTCCGCGTATGCTTTGTCACTGATCGTGGACGTTCCGATCCTTGGGATCAGGCTTTGAGGTTCTTTCCAAGCCTTTTCCAAGAAATAATAATTGAGATCCGCTTCCTCAAGCAACCTTTCGCGACGTTCATAATACCCAAGTGGCACACCGTCACGCCGATCCGCAATCAGAATCTGTTCGATTGCGATCCCGGCCATCGCGCGTTCCCGCCAGTCATTGCGATCGTCCGCCAGCACCGCCTCCAATTCAGGGACAATGTCCGTTCCCAGGGCAATGATCCGGTTGCGAGCCGAGATGTATTGCGGCCACGAGGCGTCGGCCGCCTCGCGAAGTCTCTCGCGCAGATCCTGTCCCGCCCCGGGACTGGAAAGCATACCCATCATAAAAATCAGCCAAAATCGTTTCATTGCCGTTCCTTTGTCATTCATTTTAATCAGGATAGGTTTTGCGATGCGCGGGTGCAACGTTTGATTTGTAAAAAAGATGTCAGCGCGGCGAAGCCGCTTTCGAGTGCGGAGTGCGGAATTCGGAGTGCGGAGTAAAGAGCGCGGCGGAGCCGCTTTGGAGTGCGTGTAGCGAGTGCAACGAAGCTACCGCTTTGCAGAGCCTTGGCCACATACCCTGCCTTTTCATTTGGCATCGGGTAAAGCGGTAGCTTCGCGGAGCTCGCTACACGCACTCCAAAGACGCTTCGCGTCGCAAATCCTCCGCACTTGAAATTCCCCGCAAACGGGCTACTTTGGGGTCATGGTTTACAGGATGTTCTCCATTTTGTTGATGTGTTTGCTGGTCCCGGAGGTGAACGCCTCGCCGGGGGAGGCCCCCTGTGCGGCGCATGCGTCGGGTTGCTGTTGCTTGGAAGAAGTGGTGGCCCAATCTTGTTGCGCGCCGCCGGTGGCGCGTCCGGCGGTTTCCTCCTGTCGGGAATGTCCTTGTGTCCTGGAGCCTTCACCCTCCGTGGCGAGGATTCTGACGGATGGCGCCATGCCCCGGCCCTTGCAGGCGGTGGCGCTGTATGTATGGTCTTCGGATTTGACGTTTTCTCCCCGTGCGCAGCCGGGGCTGGTCACCTTGGTTTTGCCCAATGATCATGGGCCACCGTGGCGACAAGGCGCGATGCTGCAAAGATGGCGTTGTTGATGCGTGGGATCTTTTTTGATTTCACAACACACTAACACGCATTTTTTGGAGATGACAATGAAGAAATTTTTGACCGCCGCCCTTGGGGTGGCTCTGATGACATGGATGACGGGTTGCGCCAGTACGGGTGAAACCCAAACGGATTCCGAAGAGGAATTCGCAAGCACTACCGCTGAAATTACCGCCCACGGTTTGAGTTGTCCGCTTTGCGCCAGCAATTTGGATGATCAGATCAAGCGAATTTCCGGGGTGAAAGACAGCCGGATTGATTTTGAAACCGGGGTGCTGCACGTTCAGGTGAAAGAAGGACAATTGGTGTCCAAATCCGAATTGTTCCGCGCGGTGCGGGACGCGGGATTCACGCCGCAATCCTTTCGAACCCCCGGGGAGGGGCAATGAAATCGGTTTGCGCGGCGTTTCTGATGCTCTGGGGGACCGCGCTGTCCGCCCAAGAACCCGCCTTCATGGAGGCGGGCACGCATCCGGGTTCCGGTGCCCTGTATTCCCGTTTGTTCTGGACCTCTCCGCCGCTGAGCGGTGGAGAGGGCGGACGGGAGCGCGGGGGACTGTTGGAATCCATCAATGCCTATGGGTTTACGGCCCGACGGGCATTGCTTTTTGACTTGGGTCTGGACGTGGACGGCGTTTCCGAGGGAAGCCTGCGACTGAAGCAGCGGTTTCTGCAATTCGACACCGGTCCCATTGACACCTGGCGGGCCTCCGTGCATGGCGGGGTCCACTGGCGTGAGGACGGGGATCCGGGGGCGCGGCTTGGGCTGGTCTCGACCACCATTCGCGGACGCCACGGATGGAACCTGCAATTGGAATGGAATGAAGCCGAGATTTCCGAACGCCGGTATGAAGCCAACGCCTCGCATCTGTACCGCATCCATCCGGTACGGTATGCGGCGGACACGACCGGCGCGTGGTACACGATGCTGGAATCCCTGAATGCGGTGTCGTCGGATGGAGATGTGGCCGCCGACGTGGCCATTGGACTGCTCTACGAGGGCCGACGGTGGGCCTGCGAAGCTTCCATCCGCCTGATTGAACCCTCTGAGGGTATTTCCACGGCGGATACCGTGCTGGGACTGGGGGCGCGTATGTTGTGGTGACGGCTCATGCAGAAACGAGTGTCTCATTTAGAACCGGTTGATTTATTCCAGCATGTATAAAATTAACCACTGATGACACTGATGAACACTGATATTGAAACGAAAGAGTATATTCACCGCTTATGGACGCTTAACAAACGCTTCTATCCGTTGGACGGCGAAGCCATCCGTTGGTTCTACTTCTGTTCGGTTGCGAACGGTTTTCTGCATTAGAAAAATCAGCCGTACATCGGTGTCCATCAGAGGTTTCATTCATCTACAAGCCCTCAGCGAAGCACAGCAATCACTTGCCCGGATTTCACGCTGTCGCCAATGGCCACGGTGATTTCTTCCACCACGCCGTTTTGCGGAGCTTTCAGGGGCACTTCCATTTTCATGGACTCCAGGATGATGACCGGATCGCCGGCTTTGACGCGGGCGCCGGGTTTGGCTTTGATGAGGTACACCACGCCCGCCATTTGCGCCTGGAGTTCCACTCGGGGCGCTTCCTTGGCCGGGGGTTCGTTGGTCTGCGCTTTCGCCTCATCCCCGCCGCGACCGGCCACTTCAACCTGAAAGGTCTTGCCATTGACCACCGCTTCCTTGCCGTCAATTTCCACCTTGTATTCGGTGCCGTCGAGGGTGATGGTGTAGCTGCCGGTGGGAGAGGGGGCGCTTGCGGGTGAAGGGGCGGAACTGGCGGCGGCAGGCGCGGGGGCCGCCGCTTTCGCGGGTTCGTTTTTGCGGACCCCGGTTTTGGCGTCGCCCTTGAGGAAGGAAATGCCCTTGGCGCCGCAACTGGCGACGATGAAAATGTTTTCTTCGGTCACGGGGAGGTTGTTTTTTTCCAGTTCCGCGGTGACGGCGACCACGCCTTTGGTTTTGTCGGCGTTGTTGCGGTCAATGGGATGTTCTTCGGTGGGTTCCAATCCCAGTTGTTCGGCGGCGATGCGTACCACTTCCGCGTCGGGGGGCACCGGGGTTTTGCCAAAATATCCGAGGACCATGCGGCCAAAAGGTTCGGCGATTTGCTTCCAGGGGCCGAACATGACGTTGTTGAAGGCCTGTTGGAAATAGAACTGGGAAACGGGGGTGACGGAGGTGCCGTAGCCGCCCTTGGCCACCACGTCGCCCATGGCGCGGATGATCTCGGGATATTTGTCCATGATGCCGTTGTCGCGCAGCATCTGGGTGTTGGCGGTGAGGGCGCCGCCGGGCATGGGACACCAAGGGATCAGGGGCTCGACGGTAATGGCCTCGGGCGGGACGAAATAGTCCTTCATGCAGTCTTTGAAGACGTTCTCGGCCTTGCGGATTTTGTCGACATCGACGTCGAGGGAATATTCGGTGTGGCGCAGGGCGTGCCACATGGTGAGCACGTTGGGCTGGCTGGTGCCGCCGGAACAGGGGGAAAGGGAGAGGTCGATGGCGTTGGCTCCGGCTTCCATGGCCGCCTGGTTGCAGATCACGGCGGTGCCGGCGGTGTCGTGGGTGTGATAATGAATGTAGGTGCCTTCGGGAAGGAATTTCCGGGCCCGTTTGATGGTTTCGTACACCACCCGGGGGGTGGCGGTGCCGCTGGCGTCTTTGAAGCAAACCGAGTCGAAGGGAATTTCCTTGGCCACGATGTCTTTGAGGGTCATTTCGTAGAAATCCGCGTCATGGGCGCCGCTGCAGCCGGGCGGCAGGGACATGAGGGTGACGCAGACCTGATGTTTGAGGCCGTGGTCGGTGATCGAACGCCCGGAATCTATGAGGTTGTGGGCGTCGTTGAGGGCGTCGAAGTTGCGAATGGTGGTGATACCGTGTTTCTTGAACATTTTCGCGTGCAGATCGACGATGTCGGCGGGCTGGGAATCCAGGGCCACCACGTTCACGCCCCGGGCGAGGGTTTGCAGGTTGGCGTCGGGTCCGGCGGCTTCGCGGAAGCGGTCCATCATCGCGAAGGCGTCTTCGTTGCAGTAAAAATACAAGGACTGGAAACGGGCCCCGCCTCCGGCTTCGAAATAGCGGATGCCCGCGTCGCGGGCGGCTTCGACGGCGGGGATGAAATCGTCGGTGAAGACGCGGGCGCCATAGACGGATTGAAAGCCGTCGCGAAAGGCGGTGAGCATAAAGTCGATGTTTTTCATGGGGACGGGTCCTTGAGGTTTTTGCGAGGGCCTTTCAGGCAATATTTGAAAAGGGAATTACGGTTGGGCGGTGGTGGTTTCGAGCATCTGTTCGGCCACGACGGGCGGGGGCGGGTCGAGGTCCGGTTCGATGACGGGGGCGCCGCCGAGCACGGCCAGCAGCACCCCGGCGGCGATGGCCGAACCGATCACCCCGGCCACATTGGGGGCCATGGCGTGCATGAGCAGGAAGTTCTGTGGATCGGCTTCCTGGCCGACCTTTTGGACGACGCGGGCGCTTTGCGGCACCGCCGAAACCCCGGCGGCCCCGAGCAAGGGGTTGATTTTTTCTTTGAGGAAAAGATTGAAGAATTTGGCGAACAGCACCCCGCAAGCGGTGGCCAACATGAACGCGCTCACGCCCAGCACGAAGATCTTCAAAGAGGACGGGGTGAGAAAGCTTTCGCCATGGGTGCTGATGCCCACGGCAAAACCCAGCAAAATGGTGACGATATCAATCATGGCGTTGCGCGCGGTATTGGCCAGACGCTCGGTGACCATCGATTCCTTGAGCAGGTTGCCCAGGAAAAGCATGCCCAACAGCGGCATGGTGGCGGGTACGATCAGCACCGTGATGAGCACGCAGGCAATGGGGAAAATGATGAGTTCGCGGCGGCTGACCTCCCGGGAAGGCGGCATGTGGATTTTGCGTTCCTTTTTGGTGGTCAGCAGCTTCATGATGGGCGGCTGGATGATGGGCACCAGGGACATGTAGCTGTAGGCGGCGATGGCCACGGGGCCCATGAGTTCGGGGGCCATCATGGAAGACAGGAAAATCGCGGTAGGTCCATCGGCCCCGCCAATAATGGCGATGGAGGCGGCTTGGTGCACTTCGAACCCCAAAAACAGGGCCCCGATCAGGGTGACGAAAATACCGATTTGGGCGGCGGCGCCGAGGAGGATCAGTTTCGGATTGGCGATCATGCTGGAAAAGTCGGTCATGGCGCCGATCCCCAGGAAAATCAGTGGGGGATAAATGCCCAGCTTCACGCCTTGGTAGATGTAATGAAAGACGCTGCCCGGGTCATCGGAGCCTAGGGCCGGGCCGTCGGCGGGGTAGGGGATATTGCCCAGAATCATCCCCAGGCCGATGGGCACCAGCAACAGGGGTTCGTATTTCATGCGGATGGCGAGGAACAGGAACACCAGGCCAATGACGATCATGAGTACGCTCTGGCCGTTCATGGAGGCGAAGCCGGTGGTTTCGTAGAATTGAAGGAGCATTTCCATGGGTTATTTTCCAGTGCGATTCAGGTGTTCATGCATGGCGGCGGCTGCGGCTGCGAGTTCGAAATCCAGCGTGTCCTCCTCGTCTTCTTGCGTCTTGCGATCCAACATGGGGCCGACCCAGGCGAGCAATTTGGGGAGGACGGAAATACAGAGGCTGACCAGAATGAGGACTGCAAATACCAGCAAAATGCCGGCCGCGGCCAATTCCAAGCCCTGGTTGGAGGTAATGTTATGCCAAAGTTCTTTCATGGTGCGGGTGTTTCTAACCGGAGCGATTCGATTTGGCAATCAAAAGTCGTTACCGATTTGTACGGAATTTTGTCATGCGGGGCATGACGTGGCTCGCATGGGCGGATGTTGGATTGACAGTCCCCGTCGGAAATGTATGGTAGGGATATGAAATTTCCGATTTTGTTGTCTCTGGTCTGGCTGTCCGGCTGGACGGCCCGGGGAGGGACATTGTATCTTTTAAATGGTGACCGGCTGCATGGCGCTCCCCTGGGACTAAAGGGAACGCGTTTGCTTTGGCGGGCTTCCGGGCAGGAGGGTCCCCTGAAAATTCCGGCCGCCTATGTGCACGGCATTGAGTTCGATGCCTCCACCCGATCCCCGGACACGAGGCCGCCCGTCCAAGTCAAGTTTGCCAACGGTGACGTGTTTCATGCCGACGCGCTGCGCCTCACGGAGAAAGGGTTGCAGGTCAAGGGAGGGGAGCAAACACTCACCGCCCGGGTGAAAATGCTGCGGGAACTCAACTTTCAGCCGCAGAGAGGCCGTGTGCTCATGGATGGGTTGGACGACCCGAATGCCTGGACGAAAAGCGCTTCCGCTTCGGGCGCTCCCTCGGAAGAACCGCTGGGATATCAGGACCTGATGGTTCGTCAACGGCAGTTTTTGAGCCGGAAATTGCCGGATGTCCCGGATCGATTTTTCATTGAAGTTCATGCCCACACGGGCGAAGGCCCCCCGACCGCGCGTTTATCCCTTTTCGCGGAGCGGGCGTCCCCCACGCATCACGCCTCGTTACACTACAACTTCGCCGCCACCGGCATCACCATCAATCAGACGTTTGCGGGAAGCAACCGGCAGCTGCTTCATGAACCATTCAATTGGCAACGGCGAATGGGGTCTGAAATTTCTTTTTATTTGTACGTGGACCAAAAAAAGCGGGAAATGTATTTTCATTTTCCCGACCTTTCGATTCTGCGGCGCGTGGAGATGGATGACGTCCTGAGAAGACAGTTGGCCAAGGATTCGTGGGTGCACCTCACGGCATTCATGGGGGAAGTTGGGTTACAGCAGATGTTGGTCGCCCCGTGGGACGGGCATTTGCCCAAGATCCCCGCGCCCGACATCCCCGAGGGCAAGGTACGGCTGGAGCTATGGGGGGGACCGCCGCGTACGGGGGTCTTGTCGGCCTTGGATGCCAAACGGTTGATCTTGAATCTTGAAGACGGGACGCAAAAGCATGTTGACTTAGCCGAGATCCGGACGGTCTCCTTTTCCCAAGCAGGGGCCATTCGGGCCGGCCTGCAACTTCGCGACGTTCGGGTGGTGGACGGGCGGCATGGCCACCAATTGACGTTTGCGCTCATGGAAATGGATGAAACCGAACTGCGCGGCGAAAGCGAAAATTGGTTGCATCCATTCGGGCTTCCGGTCGCGGATCTGGCCCGATTGAAGTTCAATGTGCACAGTCCCCTGCGCACCGACAAAATCCCGGAGGGCATTCGTCCCGGATTTTTGCCGCATAATCCCAACTCGCGTCCCGCGTCCCGAAGGCCATGAAAACACTTTTGATTTGGTTGATGCTGTTTGGCCCGGGCGTTGTGCGCGGCGGCGCCGAGTTTTGGCAAATCACCTTGCGGGGGGGCGAGGAAATTCAGGGCGTTTTTTTGGAAGAGGCGTCGGAGATGTTGCATTTTCAGCCACGTTGGTCCGCGGATCCGCTCCGTTTTTCGCCGGACGAACTGCGTTCCGGCTTTCGCATCCGCAAAGAGCCCTCGCCCCCTTCGCCGCCCCATCGACTGACGTTTGCCAACGGTGATGAAATCTCCGGGACGGTGACACGCATCGACGGGACCCACCTGCACATCGATTTGCCCTGGGGCCAGTCGCTTTCCGCCAATCGCAAAGATGTGCTCGGCTTGGAAGTCTTGGCGCCGAAAGAGCATCGGCTTGCCGACGGCATTATCGCACTTCCCGAAGCCTTTCAAGATCCCCCCGGGTCCGAACCAAGCCAAACCCTGAGAATTGGCAATGAACTCCACCTGTTGAATGAGTCGTCGAAATCCTTTTCCTTGCCGCTGCCTGCCCTGAATCAGTCGTTTGTGATTGATTTCCGGGTGCGAGGCGGACATCAAGAGCCTCGATACAATCTTACGTTTTTCGCGTCCCGCCCCGGGGCAAACCGTGAATTGGGCAGCATGTTGTTGCTATTGCAAAGGAACCAACTGCGCCTCGTATGGCGTCCGGCCAACATCCCGTCCATGGTCACGAATTTTTCGGTGACTTTGCCCATGGATGTGCTGCCTTCGCAGCATTGGCGGGTGGCCTACGATCATAAAAGCGCCGGATTTCGTCTCAGTGTCAATGGCATTCTCGTAGACGAGTGGTTGCACCCGGAAGATGGGGAAGCCGGATTTTTGGACCCCAGTTGGATTCGACTGAATCTCCTGGCCGATACGACCCTGGTGGTGGATCTGTTTCAGGTGCAGAGCTTTCCGCATGGACCGCCCCCGGAACTGCCTCCGGCCAGTGAAGTGAAATCGGGGGAACGGGTCCTCTTGCAAAATACGGATCAGTATGCCGGAGAAATTCTGGGAATGGAAGAGGGGGTGCTGACCATGAAAACGCCTGCCGCGGGGACCTTGAACCTTCCCCTGCGGGTCATCTCT
The DNA here is from genome assembly GCA_020831635.1 of Verrucomicrobiota bacterium. GTDB lineage: Bacteria > Verrucomicrobiota > Kiritimatiellia > SS1-B-03-39 > UBA6053 > PXAS01. The sequence continues at coordinate 12,915 of JAFIGC010000014.1, forward strand.
GGCATTCGCTTCTCCGCCAATCGGAGACCCCGGACCCCTGAAAACACCATGGAGGTTCGCCTCGGGCCCGCCCGAAGTCGGCTGACCCTGTCCAACGTGCGTTTTGACGGCAAAACCCTGCAAGGGGAGGCCACCCAATTGGATCAACCCGTCCGCATCGATTTGGATGAGATCGACTTGATTTTATTTTAAGGAATAACCCAAACCCAATAGGAAACAAACATGAACGTTAAACATACCCGACTTGGAAAACACGGCGTGGTGGTCAGTAATCTTTGCCTGGGCACCATGAATTTCGGTGCCCGCACCGAAGAAAAAGAAGCCTTTGCCATCATGGACCGCGCCCTAGAGCTGGGCATCAACTTTTTTGATACCGCCGACGTGTACGGGGGTGACGCCGGACGTGGGGCAACGGAACGCATTCTCGGACGTTGGTTCGCCCAAGGGGGCGGACGCCGCGAGGCGGTGGTGCTGGCCACCAAGGTCTACAATGCCGCCGATTCCGGGGACGATCTTCCCGAACCCAACCACAACAGCCGCAATCTCTCCGCAATGAAGATCAAACGCCATTGCGAGGACAGCCTGCGGCGTCTGCAAACCGATGTCATCGACCTCTATCAGATGCATCACGTGGATCGCGACTGTCCTTGGGACGAGGCCTGGCAGGCCTTTTCCGCGCTCGTGAACCAGGGCAAGATTGTCTATGTGGGATCGAGCAATTTCGCGGGCTGGGACATCGCCACCGCCTGTCAGGAGGCGGATCGTCGGGGGATGTGCGGATTGGTCAGCGAACAAAGCATTTACAACCTCACAAACCGGCACGTTGAACTTGAAGTGGTGCCCGCCTGTCGTGGCTATGGCCTGGGGTTGATTCCCTGGAGTCCGCTGGGCGGCGGATTGTTGGGCGGCGCCCTGAAAGGAGAATCCGGCGGACGCCGCAGCGGAAAGGGATTCGCGGACCGTGTGGAAAAACATCGCGATCAACTGGAGCGCTACGAGGCGCTTTGCAAAGAATTGGGCGAAAGCCCCGGCGTGGTGGCCCTGGCCTGGTTGTTGCACAATCCCGTGGTCACCGCTCCCATTATCGGACCGCGCACCGTGGCACAATTGGATTCGGCGGTTCGCGCCACCGAAATTACTCTGGATAAAGACACCATGAACGCCCTCGACGAAATCTGGCCCGGCCCCGGCGGGGAAGCACCGAACGCTTACGCCTGGTAAACCCAAAAAGGACCCGAAAAGGTGTCAGCCATTCGGGTTGGATCCGTTCGGGTCAGTTCCTTGATGAGCATGAATTATGCTGATGATTCCGGCGCAAGATACGCCACCCCTGGCCCGTTAGATTTTCCCGGCGGCGTTTGCGTCGCCGCGAATGACGTGGACGGTTTGCGCGGCGAGGACGCGATTCGGCACAATGGTCAAAGCCTCGTCATGGCGGATGTGGGTGGCGGCGGCTTCAATTTTCACGACTTTGCCTTCGCAGGCTTCACAGCGAATGAAATCGCCTTTGTTGTATGTTGATTTGATAAAGGGATGGTTGAGCAGGCTTTCGGTAAGGTTTCTGGCGGCAAAGGTCAGCAGAAGGGCCAGTCCCACCGCCAAGCCAATGACCAAGGCGAACCCGCCCAGCAAAACCGATTGCGAGGCCCATTCCAGATAGTTCAAGGCCAGAAAAGAAGCGAAGATCACCACCGCGATGCGGCAGAAACCTCCCAGAAGATCGGGTACGGGAAGTCCGCCAATCCGCGCCGCCTTGGAGGTCAGTTTTTGGGCGATTTTGCCGAGTCCCACGCCCAAGGCCAGCATCAGAATGACCACGCCCGCCCTGGGAATAATGGAGGCGACTTGCCTGAGGAAATCCGCCACCGTGTGCAAGCCCATGCGTTCGCAGGCGGCCAAGGTGCTGGCGTAGAGGATCAAGGCAAAAATAATCCAGCCCAAATAACGGGAGGGCGCTTGGTGGATCTCGTTTTTGCGCATGAATCGGCGGAGTCCGCTGCGGTCGGCAATGATATCGACCCCCATGGCCCGGGCCAATTTCGAGGCGGTGCCGCGGAGCACCGAAGCCAGGATCCAACCGATCAACAAGGTGAGCACGCCGAGCAGAAAATCCATGGCGTGTTCGGCAACCAAACGCTGGGTTGAATCCAGAACCCCTCCGAGGATTTCAGCGAAGGTCTGAAAGATTTTCGCGGGCAAACTCTGGTCTTCCGTGACGGATATGGGTGTGTTCATGATGCGGGAGGGGGTGGGAGGTCCAAGAGATAACGAATCGGACGGCGGAAACGTCGAATGAGGGCATCGATGATCCTGGCGACGCGTTTTTCACAACGCGCGGCCCAATCGTCGGTTTTGTAGTCGATTTTCTGAAAGACGCGGGTGGTTTTTCCGGCGCGGATGGTGACAAAATCCGTGGCGCTGGCGATGCCGGTTTGTGGGTCCAAATCATTGCGAAGCTGCAGGAGGACGGTGCGCGCATTGGCCGCGCCGGTTTCTTTCAAACGGGCCAAGAGGAGCAACACCATGATTTGAAGTCCGCCGGAAGTCAGAAACAGCAAATGCAGATTGTTGAGCTGCCACTGTCCGATTTGGACGCGCACCGCCGAAAAAAGTTCCAACAGGAAGCCGCCCACGATGGGGGCCAAGGCCACGGAAAGGCCAATGATGGTGTTGAAGGCGGCAATGTAGAAGGATCTGCCGTTTTCCGGCGCCAGCTTAATGAGGATGTTGACGTGCGCAAGCATGATGGCGGCAAAGAACATGCCGGAAAGGACGTGGGCCAGCACCAGGGCTTCATAGTATAGGTTGTCCTGGGCCACGATCCAGACCAAGGGAATCATGGCATGGGCGAAGCCCGCGACCATGAGAATCGGTTTGTTGCCCATCTGATCCGAGATCGGCCCCCAGATCCGCAACATGAACAGGGAGGCGAGGGTGGCAAAGGTGATGAGCAGGGTGATGGTGCTGAAATCGATTTCCAAAAACTCGATCATGTAAACGGAATAAAAGGGCCCGGCCATTTGGGTGACGAACATGAACGCGCCCGCATAGGCCAGCAGGCTTCTGAAATTCGCGTCACCCAATGGCGCGGTGATGGTTTTCCATGACAGCTTGGATTTTTCATCTTTTTGGGCTTTGGCCTTGGGATCGGGCACCCGTGACAGAAAGAAACTGGACACCATGCCAAACAGGATGCCGATGCCAAAGAGGGTAAGGTATCCATAGGGGTCTTCTCGACCATGGCCTCTTTCCCAATAATTCAAAAAAGCGCCGGCGGAGAGGGTAGCGACCATGCCCGCGGAGGCGGCCACGATATTGCGCTTGGCAAAAAAACGGCCCCGGGTGTTCATGGGGATCAAATCGCTCATCCACCCCAGCCAAGCCACGCCTGACATGGAGCCGTGCATGCAGGAAAGGCCCACCATGATCACCAATCCCCAAATGCGCCAGTCCCCCCATCCCGCGAACATGGGCAAGGGCAGAAAAATGATGGGCACCCAGAGCAGCCGGGCAATCAGCACCCAGGCCATGCAGAAGCGTCTGCGGTGTCCCAACCGTTCGATGAGAATGGACCCCAGCAACTGGGCCATGTTCGCGGAAACGGGCAATGCCGCCAAAATGCCCACTTGCACGGTGGTGGCGGACAAAACGTTCAGGGCAAAACCAACTAAAAAGATTCCCCCGCAAAGGGAACCCATGACCGTGGCAAAAGCACCATCAAATATTGACATGCGCAAGGCGCGGTTGGTTTCTGCTTCTGTAAGCTTCATGCTTACAACATTCTCCAATTTTGATTTGCTTCAAATAATTAAGTACAAAATTATACCCAATATCAAGCTGAACCACAAATTTGTACTTTACCGGACTTCTTAGACGCGTCCTGGACGCACCCGGGATTGCTGAATGAGGGCCATATCCATGAGCACCAGGGCGGCCATGGTTTCCACGATGGGGACGGCGCGGTTGACCACGAAGGGGTCGTGGCGGCCTTTGGCGGCCAATACTTGGGGGGTTCCGTCGAAATCGGCGGTGGATTGGGCTTTGCTGATGGTGGCGGGCGGTTTGATGGCCAGGCGGAAGAGGATGGGTTCGCCATTGCTGATGCCCCCTTGGATGCCACCACTGTGATTGGTGAGGGTGCCCAAGCGGGTGCCCTTCATTACAAAGGGATCGTTGTGGTCGGACCCGGTCATGCGGGCGGCGGCAAAGCCGGTGCCGACTTCAAAACCTTTGGTGGCGGGAATGGACATCATCGCTTGGGCGAGTTTTGCCTCCAATTTGTCAAAGACGGGCTCGCCCCAGCCGGCGGGAACGTTGCGGGCCACGCAGGTCAGCACCCCGCCGATGGAGTCGCCTTCGTCACGCAATTGCGTGACTTTTTGGATCATGGTATCGGCGGCGGCAAGATCGGGGCAACGGATGATGTTGGCGTCCACTTCTTCGCGGCGAATGGTTTCCGGGTTGATGTTTTGGGCTTCGATTTCGCCGCAGGCGCTGACCCAGGCCACGATTTCCACGCCAAAGGTTTCCCGCAACCATTTTTCCGCGATGGCGCCGGCGGCCACGCGTCCGATGGTTTCGCGGGCGCTGCTTCTGCCGCCGCCGCTGCTGGCCCGAACGCCGTATTTCATTTGGTAGGTGTAATCGGCGTGGGAAGGGCGGGGAATGGTGTTCATTTCCCCGTAGTCCTTGGGCCGTTGGTCCTCGTTGGCGACGAGCAGGCCGATGGGGGTGCCGAGGGTGACCCCGTTTTCGGTGCCGGACAGGATGGTCACCCGGTCTTTTTCATCCCGGGGGGTATTGACTTTGCTCTGTCCGGGACGACGCCGGGTCAATTGCGTTTGCAGATCGTCCTCGGTGAGGTTCAATCCGGGCGGACAGCCGTCCACAATCGCGCCGACTCCCGCGCAATGGGATTCGCCGAAGGTGGTGACACGATATAAGGTTCCAAAACTGCTTCCTGATGACATGAGGGTCTTTTACGGTGACGAGCGGAATTCGCAATCAAAAATCCCGCATTAAGAGATGCCGGGTGAGGTCTTGCAAGCGTCCGGCGGGGCATTCGAGTTGTTCGAGCAAGTCCAGGGCCATGCGGGTATGGCGTTCCGCCTCGGCCCGGCTTTTCTCCAGTCCCCAGAGGCGGACGGTGGTGAGCTTTTGGTTTTTGGCGTCGCTTCCTGCGGGTTTTCCGAGGGCCCGGGTGTCGGCAGTGGCGTCGAGGAGGTCGTCGATCATTTGAAAGGCCAGTCCCAGATGCAGTCCGTAGCGTCCCAGCAAATCCACTTTCGAGGCGCAGGCGCCGGCGGAGATGGCCCCCATGCGGCAGGCGCAGGCGATGAGGCGGGCGGTTTTTTCGGTGTGGATGTACACCAACATTTCTTCATCCGGGGGCAGGGTCTCGGCGGCTAGGTCCTCGACTTGTCCGCCGATCACGCCCTGACTGCCGCCGGCGGTGGTGAGTTCGGTGACCAAAGCGGCGGGCGGATGAGGCAGGGGGGCGTGGGTTTCGGCCAGCCATTGGCAGGCCAGGGTCAGGAGCGCGTCCCCGGCCAACAAGGCGTTGGCCTCGCCGAATTGAATGTGGGTGGCGGGTTTGCCGCGCCGGATGTCGTCGTCATCCATGCAGGGCAGATCGTCGTGAATGAGGGTGTAGGCGTGGAAGGCCTCCAGGGCCAGGGCCGGACGGAGGGCGCGGCGGGCCTCCGCGCCCAGGGTTTGGCAAATGGTCATGGCGAGAATGCCGCGGAGTCGTTTGCCGCCGCCGAGGCAGGCGTAGCGCATGGCTTCGTGCAAAATCCGCGGGCGTTGGTCGGCGGCGGGAAGGGCCTCCCCCAGCGCCGATTCGATCCAGCTTTTGCCGTGGGAGAGCCACTCTTGCAGGGGAACGGCATCATTCTGAAAGGGTTTGACATACGGTGCGTTGACATTCATGCCGGATCGTCATATAATTTCATTTGGATTTTACAATCTTTCAACTCACCTGAATCCGTGAGATCATGTGGATTCACAACAGAGATCATGGATTCAAGTCTCACCCAACTTTCCCAATTTCAGGAGAACTTCATGCCCACTTACGATTATTATTGCACCGAGTGCGCCCACGAATTGGAGGCCTTTCACGCCATGAGCGCCGCACCTTTGAAGGATTGTCCGGCTTGTGGCAAGCCGGCATTGAAGCGCAAAATCGGCACGGGCGCCGGTTTGATTTTCAAAGGGTCCGGCTTTTATCAGACCGATTATCGGAGTGACAGCTATCAAAAATCCGCCAAAGCGGAGAAAAATGGTGGCGGGGAAGGAAAGAAATCCGAGTCTTCTTCCGAGTCGAAAGGTGAAAGCAAACCCAAGACGGAGTCCGCCCCGAAACCGCAAGCCGCCGCGCCCGCCGCGAAAACCTGATGGCCGCCCCCTCCAAAAACAAACCCTGGGTTCGCTGTCCCGCTTGCGGGGCCGCGAATGATGTCGGGCGTCCCTTTTGCACAAAGTGCGGGGCCCGGATGTATTCCGGGGAGGGGCCGCCGCCACTGGTGAATCAACCCCGCAAACATACCCTGCGCCATGCCTTGCTGGCCATGGTGGTCTCTTTTTGCGTGATCACCGCCGTTGTTTTCACAGGGTTGGTGCTTTGGCCGTTCGCGCTTTCCGGGGACGTGGGGTCTCCTGCGGTGGCGGAGGAGATGTCCCGAACCCTTTCCCTTTTTAATCATGCCGTGGAAAACCAACGTTTTCTGCCGGCCCAGATCGTAACCGAAGCGCAATTCAACGCCTACGCTCGGGAACGGGCAGAGAGGGGGCGGGAAATGAAAATCGACATTTTTCCCTCACGCATTGTCTTGGTGGCCGGGGAACCTTTTCTGGGACTGACCGTGACCACGCGGGTGGTGCTGACCCGGGAAAACCGGGGCGACCCTTTTTCTTTGGATGGGGTCTGGTGGGGGCATTTGCCTTTGCCCAAAGCCGCGGCCCGCTCCAAAACCCTTGCCCTGGCCCGTCGATTTAACATCGAAACCGATCCCGAACTTTGGGACAGATTGCAAATCGAAAACGCCGAAAGCGGACGCATGGTGGTGGGGCTTCGTTCTGGCCGCGGGGGAGAATAGTCGTGCGCGTGCTTTTGCAAAGGGTCCTGGAGGCCCGGGTGGAGGTGGACGACGAAACCGTCGGAAGGATTGGACGGGGTTTTCTTCTTTTCGTGGGCATGGGGAAAGGCGATACCGAGGCGGAGTGGACGTGGATGGCCCGCAAAATCGCGGGATTGCGGGTGTTTGAAGACGAGGCGGGAAAAATGAACCTGCCCTTGTCGGCGGTGGAGGGGGCCTGTCTGGTGGTCAGTCAATTCACCCTGTATGGGGATTGCCGGAAGGGATTTCGTCCGGGTTTCACCGATGCCGCGCCTCCCGAGATCGCGCGCGAAGGCGTGGCCCGGTTTGCGCGGGCCTTGCGGGACCTGGACGTTCCCGTGGAAACCGGCACCTTCCAGGCGCATATGCGGGTTTCGCTGGTCAATGACGGGCCCGTGACCCTGATGCTTGAACGAGAACCCGGGTAAGATCATGCGCAAACTTCTCGCTGTAATACTTTTGGCGTGTGGTTTGCCCCTGTGGGGCGTGGACGAATCCGAATGGCGCACGGTGTTCAGTCCCAACCAACGTTTTGTCGTCCAAAGCATCCATCCGGAGTGGTCCCAAGGGTTGTCGGTATGGGCGGGAAAAAGCGTGCGGCTGCTGGAGCGCGAAACCGGAACGAGCATCCCCTTTGCCCGTCATGTGCCCATGCGCATCATTGTACATCCGGATGCGGAGAAAACGCAATTGCGGGAAGCACAGGGCAGGGGACTGCCCCGTCAGGAAATCGTGACCCCGGAATTGGATCAATTGGACCACCATTCCTTGGCCGACGCCTTCGTGCGGGCCTGTTTACATCGGATTTTCGTGCAATACAAAAGCGATTCCGCGCAAAAAGTGCATGCGCCGGATGGGCTCGTGTACGGGTTGTCCCATCATCTGTTGCAAGGGGAGACCGCGCGCACCACACAATTGGGTTTGAAGATGTGGCAAGAGGGCCGTCTCCCGCCGCCTTGGCGAACCTTGGGGCAATCCCGTCTTTCCGCGGAGCCGGAAACCCGCGCGGCCGCGACCATGGCCGTTCGTTGGGCCCTTTCCTCCGGCGTGGACAATGAAACCCTGTGGCGGCAATATGCGAGTGGTCACCCCCCGGGACATCTTTGGTGGATTCAGCAATTTCCGAATGTACGGGACCTGCGCGAGTTGCAGATCGAGTGGGAATTATGGCTGTCCCAGCGGTCCCGGACGTTATTGACCGATGGGTCGGCGGAAACGTTGGCCCACGACCGGTTGCGGCAGTTGCTGCGCTTTCGTCCCGGTGAATTTGGCTTGGATGGAGACCTTCCCCGTTACGAATTTCTCGATTTCCGGGATCTGGAGGAGGTGGTGGATGAAAAATGGGTGCGTCCCATGCTGGAGCAGTGGATGGTGAGAGTGCAACCGCTTCGATTCCGGCAGTCGCCGGAATTCAACGAAATCGTGGACCACTATTTGGAAGCCGCCCGGCAGTTGCTGACCGTTGGTCGATCCACCGGTCGCACTCGGGCGGAAGCCCTCGAAGCGTTTCACCAAAACCTGCGGGATGCGGAGCATTCCATCAACTTGCAAAAAGAAAGTTTGCAGGAAGAACCCGCTTTGTTGTAGACTGAAACCATGAAATTCAGAATAGTTTTTACGATGCTCCGGCTGATTGCCATTTGCCATGTTTCCGTGGGTCTCCTGTATGCGGAGGATCCGGCGGCCTCTTTGCAGGCTACCTATCAGGCCCATCTGGATGAAGCGGAGTTGGAAGAGGAGTTGGAGCTCACCCGTCTGGGACGGCAGTATGTCGATCAGTTGGACCTGTTGTTCGATCAGGCCCGTGAATCCGCGAACCTGGAGAATGCCAGGGCGGTTTACGTGGAACGCAACCGCTTTCGGGACGAGGGGAAGGTGGCGTTTGCGGATGCCGATCTCCCCGCTCTCCGGCGTCTGCAGAACGTATATCTCGATTCGGCCTTTCGAATCCGTCGCGAACGGGCCCGCAAGGTGATGCGGTTGACCGGACAAATGAACCAGGCCCTCGCAAATTTGGAACGGCAACTCACCAGCGAAAACCGGATCGATGAGGCCTTGCGTATTCGACAAACCCGAGAAGCGTTGACGACTTCGGACCAATTTTCCCGTTTCAGAAAGCTGGCCTCCGCGAGTGGACGTTTTTCGTCCCCGGCGGCCATCGAGGGCATTTGGCATGTTTTGCGTCCGCAATCTTTCCATACCCCATTGGAGGCAAAAGGAGAAATCGGCGAGGAAGGCGTTGTTTTAGTGTCCGGCGAAACCGGACAGGACACCTATCAACTCGAATTCGTTCCCTCGTTGCAACGAATCACCGCCGTTCGACTGGATGCGCTTGCGGATGACCGTTTGCCCAATGGTGGGCCGGGTCGCGCCCATAACGGAAATTTTGTTTTGAACCGCTTCAGGCTATTTGTGGAATCCGGTGAAAACGCGTGGGAGGAAGTTGGCTTCCAAGGCGCGTCCGCCGGTTTTTCCCAAACCAATTGGCCGGTCGAGGGTGCGATCGACGACAACAACGCCAGCGGTTGGGCGGTCTCCCCGGAAACCGGACGGAATCACCAGGCGATTTTCATTCTCGCCGCCCCCCTGCAAGTCCCGCCCGGCAGCCGAATCCAGCTTCGGATGGTGCACAATTATCAAAGTGGAGACCATTCGCTGGGAAAATTCAGGATCTCCATCACGGATGCGGCGAATCCTTTGGCGGATAGGGAATAACCTACAACACGTTTAAGTTACGCTTTAAATCAATGAATCCGGTTCTTGTAAGCGTTCTTTTAGCCTCCTTAAGCGTTTTTTTGAACAGGAGGGCGCAGAGATGACAAAGCTTGAGACAAAGGTTTGGGCAGCGTTTGGGGCAGAGCAAAGGCAGTCCCCCTTCGCCCTGTGCCGATGCGGAGATCGGCGCTCCCGTCCCCCTTCGCCCCGTCGGTATTCGTTCAAGGTTCGAAGTTGGACGTTCGATGTTCGGCGTTCTCTTTTCCCCCTTCGCCCCGTCGGTATTTGTTCATGGTTCGAAGTTGGACGTTCGATGTTCGAAGTTCGTTTTCGCCCCTTTCCCCTTCTGCGTTCTTCAGTTCAAACCCCTCTTCCCCATTTTTCTTTCTCGAAAATTTCCGCGATTCGAATATGGCCTTGCTCATGAGCCATTTATCCCTGTCCCGGGCCCGGGCACTTCTCGACCGTTTTTCCAATCACCGCGTTTTGGTGGTGGGGGATTTGATGCTGGACCGGTATGTGCATGGTCGGGTGGACCGGATCAGCCCCGAGGCTCCCGTGCCGGTCGTGAAGGTGGTGCGCGAGCATTGTGTGCCCGGGGGCGCGTGCAACGTGGCCCTCAATATTCAGGCCCTTGGGGGGCGGGCGTCCGTTTGTGGCCTGGTGGGAACCTGCATCCATGCCGAGGTGCTGATGGATCAACTGCAAAAGGCGGGCGTGGATGTGCGTCCCGTGACCGCCGATTCGGGGGTGACCACGGTGGTAAAAACCCGGATCTTGGCCGACCGTCAGCAAATGCTGCGGGTGGACAGGGAAAACGCGGACATGGGCGACAAGGTGGATTCCGCTGAATTTTTGGCCAAGTTGGATGCGGCCCTGGAAAAGGCGGACGGCATGATTCTGGAGGATTATGGCAAGGGGGTGTTGACCCCGTCATTGGTACGACGCGCACTCGACCATGCAAAAGCCCAAGGCATTCCCAGCGGGTACGACCCCAAAGACAATCATGAACTGGACGTGGCCGGGGTCACTTTCGCCACCCCCAACCGCAAGGAGGCCTTTCATGTGGCCGGCATGAGGGACCGTAATCCGGAAAGGGAACCGCTGGAAGACGATGATCTTTTGCGCGCGGCCCAACGCCTTCGGGACATGTGGCAACCCCTTCATCTGATGGTCACCTTGGGGCCGCAAGGCATGTTTTTGCTCAGTGGCGAGGCCGCCCCGCAACACGTGAGCACCCGGGCGCGAGAGGTATTCGATGTCAGTGGGGCCGGCGATACGGTGATTGCCACGACCATGTTGGCACTTGCGGCGGGCGCGAGTTTTCGCGAGGCGGCGGAACTGGCCAATGCGGCGGCGGGCATCGTGGTGGCCAAAGTCGGCACCGCCACCACCAGTCCGGCGGAACTTTTGGCGGCTTTGGAACAGGATACGGGGGAGGGGGCGGTATGACAGACTTCAAAGCCGTCGGCGTGATCCCGGCCCGGTATGGGAGCACCCGCTTTCCGGCGAAAATGCTGGCGGACCTCTGCGGCAAACCTTTGGTGGTGCGAACCGTCGAGCGGGTTCGTCAGGCCCGGAGCCTGTCGGACGTCCTGTTGGCCACGGACGACGAACGCATCGCCGAGGCCGCCCGCGCTGAAAACATTTCCGTGGTGCTCACCCGCGCCGATCATCCCAGTGGAACCGACCGCATTGCCGAAGCCGTGTCCGGAATCGACGCCGACATCGTGGTGAACATCCAGGGCGACGAGCCGTTTATGGACGCGGCCTTGATCGATGCCCTGGTGGAGCGCATGATCGCGGAACCCGGTCTGGAAATGGCCACGGCGGCCACGCCCATCCGCGATATTACCGAATTGCACGCCGCCTCGGTGGTGAAAGTGGTTTGCAGCAATTCCGGTCATGCCTTGTATTTCAGCCGCAGTCTGATTCCGTTCGCGCGGGACGTGTCCCCTGAAACGCTGCTGGATCAGAATTTGTACCTGCGTCATTTGGGCATTTACTCCTATCGACGTGATTTTCTACTTAAATTGGTGTCGCATCCCCCACATCCCCTCGAAGAAACCGAAAAGCTGGAACAACTCCGCGCCCTGGCCCTGGGCGCGAAAATCGCGGTACTTATCACCGATCAGCCCGCCCCAGGGGTCGATACCCCCGAAGATTTGACCGCCGCCCGCAAATTTTACCAAGCCCGAACCGGAGACAACCGATTATGAACGTTAAAACCACTCGCAAAGTTGATTTGGGGCCTTTCGCCGTCGGGGGCGGGCACGGCCTGTTTCTCATTTGCGGTCCCTGCGTGATTGAAAGCCGGGACGTGGTCATGGAAATTGCGGAAATGTTGGCCGAATGGTCGCAAAAAGAGGCGGTGCCACTGATTTTCAAGGCCAGTTACGACAAAGCCAACCGCACATCGCTGGGCGGATTTCGCGGACCGGGGTTGGAGGAAGGTCTTGCCATTCTTCAGGAGGTGAAGAGCGCGTTTGGCCTGCCGATTCTCACCGACATTCATTTGCCCGAGCAGGCCGCGCCCGTTTCGGAAGTGGCCGACATCCTGCAAATTCCCGCTTTTCTCTGTCGGCAGACCGATCTGTTGCTGGCTGCCGCGGCCACAAAAGCGGTGGTGAATGTGAAAAAGGGTCAATTTCTCGCCCCCGGCGACATGGGCCCCGTGGTGGAGAAACTGGAAGAGGGGGGGGGGAAGCGGATTATGCTCACCGAGCGTGGCAGTTCCTTTGGGTACAACAACCTGGTTGTGGATATGCGGGGACTCGTGGAAATGCGTGAATTCGGATATCCGGTGATTTTTGACGCCACCCACAGCGTGCAACGCCCCGGAGCCGGCAAAGGTTATACCGCCGGGGACGGCGATTTGGCGCCCTATTTGGCCCGGGCCGCCGCCGGGGTGGGGGTGGATGGATTCTTCATCGAAACCCATGTCCGCCCCGAAGAAGCCCAATCCGACCGGGAAAATCTCATTCCCTTTGCCCGACTGCCCCGTTTGTGGGGCCAGTTGCAAGCAATCGCGGAAATTTTGCAATCTTAAGCTTTTCCCTTTCGCTCCATGATCTTGCACGCCTTCTTTGCAAATATCTCACGGATTCAGGCTTTTCCCATTGGACCTTCGCGAAAGGCGTGGTAAGATTGTCCCATGGTCAACAGACACGCAGTACACAAGATGAACAGGGAATCTGACAATTGGACTTGTCGCAAAAATTTACGAATTCGCCCCTGCTTGGGGGTTTTGGCGTTTTTCGCCGTGATATCACTCACTTTGCCCTTGGCCCTCATGGCCCAGAACACCACCCCGGCCCCGCAAGTGCGGCGGTTCCGGGTACCGGAAATCGATGAAAACGGGGTCATGACCTCCATGCTTACCGGGCAATCCGCCCGCATGGTGGTGGGGAAACCGCTGGAGATCCAAGAACTGGCCATTTTGTTCTATGCGGAGGACGGGGAAACCGTGCGCATGAAAATCACCTCGCCCACTTGTTTGTACGATGATCGGCGGGGCATTGCCACTTCGGAAGACGAAGTGAAGATCGAAGGGGATCAATTCACGATCGAGGGCAAGAGATTTGAATACCGGGCCAACGCCCAACGTTTGGAAATCTTTGAGGACGTCACCGTAGAATTGCGCAATGTCATGTCCGCTTCCCGTGGCGTTTTGCCTGAACGCAATGGGGAAGCCGACCCTGAAGAAACCAATTCCGCGTCCGAAACCGAATCCTCCGAAAATGAAACGGAAACCCCGAATCCATGAAAATATCCCGCCCCAGTCTTTTTTTGATTCTAATGAGTTTTATCCTGTTCAAGCCCACGTGGGCACAGCAGGCGCCCCGTCCCGCAACGCCGCGACAACCGGCTCGTCAATCGGCGCCTCGGGCCGCGAATGGTCAACAAGTGCCCGAAGGGGACCGGATCACGGAAATCACCAGTGACCGACTGCTTTTTGATTACGGAAACAAAATTGCCATTTTCACCGGCAACGTGGTCGTATCCGATCCGGACATGCAATTGAATGCCGATAAAATGACCATTCATCTCACCCGAACCGACGAGGTGGAAAAAATCGTGGCCATAGGCAACGTCGTGATCCGCATGGAGGGTCTGAACAGTCGTTCCGGCTCCGCCGTGTACCATTTGGCGGAGCAGAAAATCGTGTTGGAAGACGAGCCCCAGGTGTTCCGGGAGCAATCCGTGCTCATGGCCGAACGCATCACCTATTTCCGCCTGGAGGAACGCATGACCGCCGAACCCCGTCCCCGCCTTTTGATGTTTCAGGATGCCGAACGTGAACGAAACCTACAATTCTAAGACCGTCGGATCGAAGAACAATGGTCCGCCAAACACGGGTAACACCGCCGTGATGGATGCACCGGAATCCCCGCGCCGGGAAATCAACCCCGTGATTCAAACGGAGGGGTTGGTTAAAATCTATGGCGGCAAACGGGTGGTCAATGAAGTGGACATCCGAGTGGAGCGCAACGAAATCGTGGGCCTGCTGGGGGCGAACGGGGCCGGGAAAACCACGACCTTTTACATGATCACCGGGCTGATCAAACCCAACGCGGGCAAGGTGTTTTTCGATGGCCGGGAAATCACCGCCATGCCCATGTTTGAGCGGGCGCGTTTGGGAATGGGGTATCTGGCCCAGGAGCCTTCGGTCTTCCGCCGCCTGACCGTCGAAGACAACATCAAAGCCATTTTGGAAACCCTTCCCCTGAGTCCGTCCGCCCGCAAGGAACGGCTGGCCAAGTTGCTGGATGACCTCAAGATCACCCACTTGGCCAAGCAAAAAGCCTTTACCCTCAGCGGTGGCGAGCGCCGCCGTTTGGAGATTGCCCGGGCGCTGGTCAGCGAGCCCGCCGTACTTTTGTTGGATGAACCGTTCAGCGGAGTGGACCCCAAGGCTGTCAATGATGTACAGGAGATCATTTTGGAACTCAAGGAACGCGGATTGGGCATTCTCATTACCGACCACAACGTTCGGGAAACCCTGACGGTGACCGACCGCGCCTATATCATTTTCGAAGGGAAAGTTTTGCGTGAAGGCACGCAAGAGTTTCTCGTCACAGACCAGGTGAGCCGGGATCTCTATCTTGGAGACCGGTTTTCCATGTAAACAAACCCCAAATGAAGGATGAGCACATGAACATCACAGTAACCTGCCGGCATATGGATATGACTGACGCCCTGCGAGACCACGCCACCGCGCGTGTGAGCGAATCGCTTGGAGAATTCCCCCGAGTCGAGGACGTGCACGTGATTCTGGACGTGCAACGGAAAATCCATCACATCGCCGAAGTCGTGGTACACGCAAAAAATCATGTGCATGCGGAAGGCAAAGAAGAAACCACCGACATGTATGCCAGCATTGACGGCGCCGTGGACAAGGTTCACCGCCAACTGCGTAAAAAGCGCGACAAGATTCAGGACCACAAACACATCGCGGGACTTGGAGAAATGGAAGCACAAACCGTTTAATCTCCGCCCGGATTGATCCGCGAGATTGACCGAGAGCCCCGGGGAACCTTGAAAGGTTGCCCCGGGCTTTTTTCGCGTCGCCACCCACACTCGTCACTCTCCACTTCCTCTTCTTCTCCCCCTCTCTCCTTCTCTTCCACATGGCCTCAGAAAAGCTTCAAGCCGTCACCGTCGGCACATTTTTGAACCACGCGCAAACCCTCATGCCGTTGAAGTTGCTGTTTGGCGAGGAAGACTTGGATACGGTGATTCCCGAAGAGGCCATCAACCGCCCCGGCTTGGCCCTGGCCGAATTTTATCAGTATTTTGCCAACAAACGCATTCAGGTGTTTGGTCTTGCGGAAATGACCTACTTGAAATCCCTGCCCATGCTGGAACGGGAGACGCGATTGGAAAAACTTTTCCAGGAACACATTCCCTGTGTGGTGCTGACCCGAAACCGCACCGCCCCTCCGGAATTGGAGCGCGTGGCCACCCGCCATCGGGTTCCGGTACTGCGCACCCCGCTGATCACCAGTCGGTTTATCAACTTGGCCACCTTGGCCATGGAGCATTTGTCCACACCGCAATTGCGCATCCCCGGCACCACCTTGGACGTGATGGGCGTGGGCGTGCTGATCGAAGGAAAAGCGGGCATTGGCAAAAGCGAAGCCGCCCTCGGTTTGATCGAACGCGGTTACAGCCTGGTGGCCGACGACCTCACCCTCATTCGTCGTGACGCCCAGGCCCGACTGATGTGCACCTCCACCGAAATGACCCGCTATCACATGGAGATACGCGGATTGGGCATCATTCACGTCCCCAGTTTGTTTGGCATGGCCTCGGTCACCCTGGAGCACCGTCTCGACATGGTGGTTTCCCTTTATCCGGCCGAACCCACCCGGGA
Source organism: Verrucomicrobiota bacterium (assembly GCA_020831635.1). GTDB lineage: Bacteria > Verrucomicrobiota > Kiritimatiellia > SS1-B-03-39 > UBA6053 > PXAS01. The sequence continues at coordinate 29,124 of JAFIGC010000014.1, forward strand.
AGGGGACCGATCCGGTCTCACGAAAAACAGCCGGAAAATTCTTGACGTTCCCGTTCCATTAGTGGAATTACCCGTTGCCCCCGGTCGGGATATGGCCGGGGTCATCGAAGTGGCGGCCATGAATCAGAAACTCGCCAATCTGGGACATGAAGCCGCCAAGGAATTTGATCAACATGTCATTCGGACCCTGCAACGGAAACGTTCGGGTTCCATTCAACAACCCAAATAATGTCCACCTCAGACCCCATCACAAAAGAATTTACCATCGGCAACGAATACGGGATGCATGCGCGTCCCGCGGCCTTGTTTGTCAAGTGCGCCAGCCAATTCGAAGCTGAAATTCAGGTCATCAAGGACGGCATTGAGGTTTCCGGCAAAAGCATTATGGGTTTATTGACCCTGGAAGGGCATCAGGGCAGCGTCATCACCCTGCAAATCCAGGGACCGGATGCGGAGGAGGCCATGTCGTCACTTTCGGAACTGATCGAAGCCAAATTCGGCGAATAAGCATGTTTTTGGGCGTACGTTCCGGGAATTTTTCAAAAACCGGCAAGGTTTTGGGCGCGGACGCGAATCTTTCCCATGATCCACAGAAAACCATTTTTGGCGTTTGAATGCGCGGTGCTGTTTCTCGGCATCCCCGGCGTATTGATATATTTCCAATTACAGGGCGGCATTCATTTTTTTGAAACGCTTTTCGGGATGTTTTTTTTCACCCTGCTGCTTGGATATTTGGACCCCTCGGTGCGGTTTCGCGTCAAAGGCAGTTGGCGGCGGGCCGTGCCGTTGCTCCCCGGGATTCTGCTGCGGGCCCTGCTGTCGGGGGTCTTGTTGCTTGTGGCCGTGCGGTTGATTTGGCCCGAACAATTTTTGAGTCTGCTCCGCGAGCGGCCCCGTCTTTGGCTGGCGATCATGATCCTTTACCCGCTGTTGTCCGTGGCCCCGCAGGAATATTTGTTCCGGATCTATTTTATGCAACGCTATCGGCCTCTTTTTGGCGACGGCAAGCGGATGATTGCGGTTAACGCCCTAATTTTTGGATGGGCCCACGCCTTTATGCTCAATCCCATTGCCCCCATACTTTCGGTGATTGCCGGATGGTTTTTTGCCGAAACTTGGCACCGCAGCCGAAACCTGCGCGCCGTCTGGCTGGAACATGCGCTTTACGGACAGATCGTGTTTACGGTCGGACTCGGCACATTTTTTTACAACGCCTCCGCGCAAGCTTTGCAAAACGCCGCACCCTGACCTTCAGCTTATGTGCTTCAGTCGCACCCAGCCGGTGCCGCCGACTTTGAGGCCGTGCAATTCGGCGTTGTGGATGATCCAGGTTTCGGCGGGATCGGCTTCCTGGGGGGCAACCACGATTTCCCGGTGGCGTCCGGCGTCGCGAATTTCCCGTACCACCACGGGATGGGTTTCGGGGGCGTAGGCGGGCAGCAATTCCATTTGTTCGGGGCGTATCCATCTGTTGCCCAAAAGGTTGGCGGGTCCGAAAAGCCGGGCGCAATACCCGTTGACCGGATTTTGATACACTTCGGTGGCACTGCCGATTTGCTCGATTCTGCCGTCTTTGAATACGGCCACGCGATCCCCGACGGTGAGGGCGTCGTCGGTGTCGTGGGTCACCATGATGGCGGTGGTATTGAGTTCTTTGATGATGCGGTGAATGTCCCCGCGCAAATTGCGGCGCAGGGCGGGGTCGAGGTTGCTGAAGGGTTCGTCCAGCAGCACGACCTTGGGTTCGGGGGCGAGGGCACGAATGACGGCGAGACGCTGCCGTTCGCCGCCGGAAAGTTCGTGGGGATAGCGTTTTTGAAAGCCGTCCAAGCCCACCAAGCAGAGCAGGGATTCGATTTTGGCGGCGCATTCGCTTTTGCCCAGATGTCGGAGGCCGTAGCGGATATTTTTTTCGACGGTGAGGTGCGGGAACAGGGCACCATCCTGAAACACCATGCCGATGTTGCGTTTTTCGGGGGGGATCCATGTGATGGCGTTGGCCACGGCCTCGTCCCCGACCAGGACTTCACCCGCGTCGGGTCGTTCGAGTCCGGAAACCAAGCGCAAGAGGGTGGTTTTGCCGCTGCCGCTTTGTCCCACCAGGGCCAGCAGTTCGCCCGCTTCCACGCGGAGGCTGACATGGTCGACGGCGGGATCGGCGTGGGGGGTGTAGCGCTTGAGGACGGCGTTGAGTTCGAGGGAAGTGCTCATGTGATTGCGTTTCGGATCAAACGGTTCAATGCCACCAACCCGATGGCGGCAAGCAGGATGATGACCAGGGAGGGGACGGCGCATTCGTGAATGCGGCCTTCTTTGGCGAGGCCAAAGGAGAGGGTGGCCAGGGTTTCGAAATTGACGGGGCGAAGGATCATGGTGAGGGGCAGTTCCTTGAGGATGTCCACGAACACCAGGATGGTCGCGGAGATCAGGGTGCCTTTGATGAGGGGAAGGTTGATGCGGAAGAGGGTGGGGGCGGGGGAGTGGCCCAACAGCCGGGAGGCTTCGTCCAAACTGCCGCACACCCGGGTCATGGCGGCTTTGATGGGATGGGTCGGCACCGCGAAAAATCGGACGAGGTAGGCAAAACCGATGGCGAAAAGGGTGCCGCTCAAATGGAGGGGCATTTTCAGAAATTCAAATTGTCGGTCCAAAAAGCCGAAGGTGACCATGACGCCGACGGCAACCACCGCCCCGGGGGCCGCATACCCGAGCGTGGCCAAACGTCCCAGGGTTTCCAAACGACGCGAGGCGTGCAGACGAAGGGTGTAGACCACGAGGACCGCCATGAAGGTAAGGACGATGGCAGTGCCCATGGAGAGCATGAGGCTGTGTCCCATGCGTTGCCACATGCCGGAGTCGGCGAAGGTTTCCCGGCTCATCCAGGCCCAGCGGATCAGGCGCTGAACCGGATACAAAAAACCGAGGAAAAAAGGCGGCAGGCAAGTCAAAACGGCTCCGGTGGCGGCGAGGGGACGGAGGCGGCGGTGGGCGAGGGGCGTGGTGTCGTTTGCATGTTCGGAAAAACGGGCCCGACCGCGCTGGGCCTTTTCGAGCAGGAGCAGGATCAAGACCACCAACATCATGATGCCGGCCAGGCGCATGGCCGAGGGAGTGTCCTGCAATCCGAACCAGGTGCGGAAAATGCCCTCGGTGAGGGTGGGGACGCCGAAAAAATTGACGGCGCCGTAGTCATTGATCAGTTCCATGATAATGAGACTCAGTCCGGCGATAATGGCCGGGCGGGCGAGGGGAAGGGCCACCGTGAAAAAAACCGAGGCGGGGCCACGTCCCAACAACTGGGCGGCTTCGATGACTCCGCGACGCTGTACCAGAAACGAAGCCCGGACGCTGAGGTAGAGATAGGGATAGAGTACGCTCGCCAACAGCAAGGTGAGCAATCCATAACGGAGAAACGTTTCCGACATTAAAAAGGCATCGATGCCCCAATTCGTGCGTATCCAGATTTGCATGGGCAAGGCCGATTCCTTGACGTGCATGTACACGAATGCATTCACATACGTCGGGATTGCCAACGGCAGGACCATGGCCCATTCCAACCATTTCCGCCCGGGAAATTCGAAAGCGCTGAGCAGCCAGGCGGCGGGAACGGCCATGAACACGCACAGGATGCTCACGGTGATGACCAACAGCACCGTGTTGCCCACATACGACCAAAGGACGGTCTCGGAAATGTGGGACCATTCGGGTCCGGCCCGTGCGAGCCCGGCCAACACCACCACCAAGGGCGTGAGGATCAGCAGGGCCAGCACCACCGTGGAAACCGACCAGATGTCCTCATGCCGGGGCGTGTATTTTCCCTTGGCAAGCTTCAACGCTTATTCCCACCCGGACATATTGAAAAGGCGGACGGCGGTCACATTGAGATCGCCCAGCTTGCCCAGATTCAGGGTGTCCGCTTTGAACGCGCCCCAGCTTTTCTGCAAGTCGGATAATTCGATTCCTTCAACCACCGGAAATTCGCTGGTGGTGAGCGGAAAGGTTTTTTGGGCTTCTTCGGAGACCAGGAATTCCAGGAATTTTTGGGCTTGTTCCGGACGGCGGGACGCTTTGATGACCCCGCCGCCGCTGACGTTCACATGGATGCCGCGATCCTCTTGGTTCGGAAAATGGACGGCCAGACGACCCGCGAGTTCCCGGTCTTGCGGATCGGGGGAATTGTGCATGAGTCCAAGATAGTAGGTATTGACGATGGCCACGTCGGCCAGGCCACGGGCCACGGCCCGCATCTGGTCGCGGTCACTCCCTTGGGGCGCACGGGCCAAATTTCCCCGCACGGCCCGGGCCCAGGCGAGGGCCTCGGCTTCCCCGTGGGCGGCAATCATGGAGGCGAGCAGGGATTGATTGTAGATATGGGAAGAGGAGCGGGCCAGAAGACGTCCGCGCCATTTGCGGTTGGCCAAATCCTCATAGGTGGTGAGTTCCCCGGCCTGCACTCGGTCCTTGGCGTAAATCATCACCCGGGCGCGTAGAGTGAACCCAAACCAAGTGTTGTCCGGGTCACGGTAGGGTTCGGGTATGCTTTCGGTTAAAATTTCCGACTCCAGGGGCAATAGCAACCCGGCGGTCTTCGCAATGTGCAATCGACCGGCGTCGGCAGTGATCAACACGTCCGCACGAGTGTTATCGCCTTCGGCCCGCAAACGCTCAATGAGTTCATCGGCGCCGGCCTTGACCACACGGACGCGGATACCGGTTTGTTCCGTGAATTTCTCGAATAAAACGTCATCCGAGGGATAATGGCGATGGCTGTATACGGTAATTTCATCCGCCATCGTCGGAAAAAAAATGGGGCAAAGGCCCGCGAGCAAAAACAGGAGAAGGGAATGGAGTGATTTCATTTGGGTGGCCATCAAGCATATGGTTGACATGTAAAGCACATGCTTTATTCGCATCATTCCGGCAAACTTCAAGCCAAAATCATGGCTTATTCCTTTCGCGGACGCATCCCCGAATGGGTGTATGGTCATTTTTCATCCAAAAGAGGATTGCCTTTCCAGGCTGTCACAGTGCCTCTTCGCCGTGTCAGGCTAAAAGCCTAACCTCCGTTTTTCCGACATCTCGTCGCCATACTCGTCACTCCAGCTTGTCGTTTACCTGTGCCGCAAGGGCACGGGGTTCTTCAGAACATCCGTAGGATTTCCAGCGAAGGACTTGTAATCCCTCTATAATCTTGCGGCGGAGAGGAACGGCACTCGCGGCGTTCTCATGGCTTGTCGGAGTTCTTGTGAATGAGTTCATGTGTTATGCACACACGTTATCAACAGATTATGTAATCTACTCATTATAAAGTATTTACGGGATATAGTGTTATACATAATATATATTATGCGACGTTGTTATGTCGGAGGGATATTCGGGATGGAACCCGGGCGAAACAGTTTCTTTGCCTTGAATCTTGAAACCTGTGGATACCACCAAGACACGGCCAGTGATCCCATCATTCTGTCCTCACCCAATCCCCACATCATTCTGTCATCCCATCATTCTGTCCTCCAGACAAACATCATTTTGCTTTGCGTTTCGCTCATTTCCTTTTATAAGCCGTGCCCTATGCAACTTGAAGACATCCAACATCTCACCGACACCGCCGTTGCCGACATTGCCGCCGCCGCGGACGAGACCGCGCTGGAAGCGGCCCGCGTCCGCTATCTGGGCCGCAAAGGAAAATTGCCGGACATCATGGCGGCCCTGAAGACCGCAGCCCCCGAGCAACGTCCCCAATACGGACAGGCCGCCAACCAATTCAAAACCCGGGTCGGCGAAGCCCTGGATGCCCGGAAATCCGCGCTCGCGGCCACGGCCACCCCGGCAAACGCCCTCGACGTCACCCGTCCAGGCGATCTGCCGCCGCTGGGCAGCATCCACCCCATCCGCCAAATCATCGGACGGGTCACGGAAATCTTCGACCGCATCGGCTTCACCGTGGCCACCGGGCCCGATATTGACAGCGTCTTCAACAATTTCGATGCCCTCAACACCCCCGCCGACCACCCGTCCCGCGATCCGCAGGACACTTTTTACCTGGAGGACGGTTCCCTGTTGCGCTGTCACACCAGCCCCGTGCAGGTGCGTCACATGCTTAAACATCCGCCCCCCGTCCGCATCATCGCGCCCGGACGCGCTTATCGTCGCGACACCCCCGACGCCACCCACAGCGCCAATTTCCACCAAGTGGAAGGTCTTTACGTCGACAAAAAGGTCTCCATGGCCGATCTCAAGAGCGATCTCACCTATTTCGCCGGCGAAGTGCTCGGACCCGGCGCCAAAGCCCGTTTCCGTCCCCATTTTTTCCCCTTCACCGAACCCAGCGTGGAAGTCGATTTCACCTGCCACGTCTGCAAAGGCAAAGGCTGCCGGGTGTGCAAGAATTCCGGATGGATCGAAATCGCGGGCGCGGGCATGGTCGATCCCAACGTCTTCCAAGCCGTGAACTACGATCCCGACGCCGTCACCGGCTATGCCTTCGGCATGGGCCTGGAACGCATTGCCATGATTCTCCTCGAAATCGACGATATCCGCCGTCTCTACGACAACGACGTGCGCTTCCTCCGTCAATTCGCCTGAACCCCCTTTTCCCTTTTTAGAGGTCCCCCATGTTGATTCCCCTCAGTTGGTTGAAAGACTACATCGAACTCCACGAAGACGTGGACGCCCTGCGCGAACTCCTCACCTTTTCCGGTCTGGAAGTCGAAGCCGTGGAAACCCACGGTTCCGATTTCGAGCAGATCGTGGTCGCGGAAATCACCGCCATCTCCCCCCACCCCAATGCCGACAAACTGACCCTCTGCACCATTGAAGACGGCTCCGGCGTCCCGCAAACCGTGGTCTGCGGCGCCCCCAACGTCCGCGTGGGCATGAAAACCATCTTCGCCCCCGTCGGCGTGACCCTCCCCAACGGCCTCACCCTCAAAAAGGCGAAAATCCGGGGCGTGGAAAGCCTGGGCATGCTCTGCGCCGAAGACGAACTCGGCTTGTCCAAAGCTCACGACGGCATCATGGACCTCGCCGCAGATCTGTCCCCCGGCACCCCGGCGGTGGACGTGCTCGGCGGCCCGGAAATTGTTTTCGACCTCGAAGTCACCCCCAACCGTCCCGACTGCCTGAGTGTGATCGGCGTGGCCCGCGAACTGGCGGCCATCACCGGACGCGAACTCAAACTGCCGGAAACGCCTTTGCGCGAAGGACGTGAATCTACGGCGGACCGCGCAAAGGTGCGCATTGACGATCCCGAGGCCTGTCCCCGCTACACCGCCCGCGTCCTCACCGGCGCCCATGTGGGGCCCAGCCCCGACTGGATGCAAAAACGCCTGCGCCTCTGCGGCATCCGCCCCATCAACAATCTCGTGGACATCACCAACTACGTGATGCTGGAAACCGGACAGCCCTTGCACGCCTTCGATCAAAGCCTACTGCACGGCGACACCGTCATCGTCCGCCGCGCCGCTGAAGGCGAGGTCATGCAAACCCTCGACGACAAGCCCCGCAAATTGTCCGCCGAACATCTCGTCATTGCCGACGCCGGCCGGGCCGTGGCCGTGGCCGGAGTCATGGGTGGCGCCGACAGCGAAATCCGCGATAACACCACCACGGTGCTGCTGGAAAGCGCCGCCTTCCAGTCCAGCCGCGTTCGCGCCACCGCCAAATCCCTGGGCATGCACACCGATTCTTCTTACCGCTTCGCCCGCGGCTGCGACATGAACAACGTCGAATGGGTCAGCCGCCGCGCCGCCTCGCTCATGCAGCAACACGCCGGCGCCACCCCGCTCAAGGGCGTGGTCGATGTTTGGCCCGGCGAACGCAGTCCCGTACAAGTCTCCTGCCGCTGGAAAAAAATCACCGATCTCATCGGCGTGGACATTCCCGTGGACACCATGCGCGGGTATTTCCACCGCCTCGGACTCAAAGACGTGGAGAGCAGCGACGAAGGATGCACCTTGGAAATCCCCAGCTTCCGAGACGATTTGCGGCGCGAGGTGGACCTCATCGAAGAAATCGCCCGCCTCAACGGTCTCGACAAAATTCCCGCCCGCGATCCCATCGGACGCATCGTGCCCACCGCCAATGACCGCCCCACCCGTCGGCTCATGAACCTTTGGAGCCGCGTGGCCGCCATGGGCTTCAACGAGATCATGAACTACAGTCTCACCGCCCCCGAGTCCCTCAACGCCCTCGATCCCAACGCCGCCGCGCGTCAGGAACATCTCCCCAACCCCATCAGCCAGGATCAGGCCGTGCTCCGCACCTCCCTGATCCCGCAGATGGCGGAAACCCTGGCCCGCAATTACGCCCGCCAAAATCACGAACTCTCCCTCTTCGAAATCGGCACCATCTTCCTCAAAGCCGAAACCGGCGTGGAAGAGCAAACCCGAATTGCCTTCGGACAACTCGGACCCGTCCACCGCCCTGCCCTCGACAAACAGCGCCCCGTCAGCGACACCGAAGCCTTCTACGGACTCAAAGGCGTGGTCGAAACCTTTTTGAAGAGCGAAGGGGTCCATGAGGTCACCTTCATTCCCCTCGAAGACAAAAGTTTCGCCCCCGGACAGGCCGCGGACATTCTTTTGGGCAAAACCCATTTGGGACGCATCGGACTGCTCGCGCGCGAATTGCGGGAAGACTGGAAAATCCACGAGCCCGTCGCCCTCGCCGAGATCATTCTCGACGTACTGCCCAAGCGCAAAACGCCGGTGATGAAGCCCGTGCCCACCATGCCCGCCACCGCCCGCGACACCGCCCTGATTTTGGACCGCGCCGTCACCCACGCCGAAATCCTGGCCTGCATCCAAAAAGCCGCCCCCTACGAATTGGAAGACGTGCAATTGTTCGACGTGTTCGAAGGCAAAAAACTAGGTGAAAACCGGAAAAGCATGGCCTACCGCTTCACGTACCGAAATCCCAAAAAGACCCTCACCGACAAAGCCGTGGAAAAATTCCACGGCAAAATCGAAGCCCGCCTCATGCAGGACCTCGGCGCGGAAATCGTTGGGCGGGGCTGAGACACAGACCTCAAATTCAGAACGAAAATCCCGTTGGGATGCTGTATGCGGGAACCCATTCCCGAAAGACCCCAACGGGGTCACACCCGTCAGCCCGGCGGCAACGCCCCGGGAAACGTATCCACCTCGTTTGCCGACCCCAACGGGGTCGCACCCCCTTTGCAACGAGTTATGTCGAAAGCTTTGTCTGGGTTTATTTTTTTGAAACACATTTGAACTTGCGATCAAACCACATCAAAAGTAATGTCATACATTACAGACATGAACTGGTAAACTTCCCCAAACGGAGCCCACCATGCACCCCAAAATCCTGCATACCGAAGGGGAATATGAAGAAGCCCTCTCCCATGTGGAAATCCTCATGGATGCGGAGCCCGGAACCCCTGCCGAGCAGGAATTGGAGCTGTGGACCCTGCTCATCGAAAACTATGAAGCGTCCCATCACCCCATTCCTCCACCCTACCCCGTGGAAGCCATTCGTTTTCGTATGGATCAAATGGGGCTGAAGCCCGTGGACCTCACCCCCTACATCAAAAGCGGACGTATAGCGAAGGAACCCGCATCGGATTCACACAAGCCGAAAGTATGATTTTCCTTGCCTTGGGATCAGAGAATGCGAGCATAGTTGTTATGAAAATCACCGTGGAACTGCCCGAAGAGGAAATGATGGAGATCTGCGAACTGAGTGGAACCCAAAAGAAAGGACCCGCCATTCGCATCCTGCTGGATGACGCCCTGCAACTGCGGCGGCGCTCCAAAATTTCACAGAAGTTCCTCACCGGCGAATGGTCGTCGGAACTCGACGGCTACGAAGTCGCCAAAGCCGCCGAAAAACAAAGTGCCCGCACCCTCGCCGAACAATGGCGCGACTGATCGAAACCTCGCTTTGGATCGATTTTACCCGGGCCAAAACGCCCCCCCGGGCGCAAGCTCGAAATTCAGCGGTGGATCCTCTCGCCCGACTCCTGCCTCTGCGAGCCGGTGGCCTTCGAGGTTTTGCGCCACGCCACCGCGCGGGAACGCCCCCTCATCGAAGCGCAATTCGCAACCCTCCCTCTAACGAGGTGTCCACAAACTCGCACTCGTAACATCAGGCAAACCAGGAAATAGGCAAACATTTTGCGCTCCCTAATCAACGAATGCGCCGCCTCCAGCATTGACAAGCCGATTTTCTCACATAGCCATCAGTGGTATGATGATAAAGCAAACGGGGAACCCTTTATGTCCAGCAGCCTGAAAGACAATCGACCCGCCCGGGGAACGGTGGGAGACTTTCTTCGCACCCAAATTCAGCCAAACAGCGAACTGTCTTTCACCTCGGCTTATTTCACCGTCAGCGCCTTCGAGACCCTCCGCTCCGAACTCGAATCCGCAAATCGCCTCCGCTTTCTATTTGGGGAACCGTCGTTCATCTCCGAAATCGACGTCGACAAAGACGAAAAGAAAAACTTCCGGCTCACCGAGGACGGACTTGAGCTTACCCACGCCCTCACCCAGCGGCTCGCCGCCAAAGCCTGCGCGGATTGGATGAAAGAGCAGGTGGAAGTGCGCTCGATACGCCAATCCGGCTTTTTGCACGGCAAAGCCTATCATATACTCAACGGGAACGCATCCAGTGCCATTCTCGGCAGTTCGAACTTCACTGTTCCGGGGCTGGGCTTGCGTGAAAGGGGTAATAATATTGAGCTGAACCTCGTGGTGGATTCCGACCGGGACCGCCAGGATCTGCTGGCCTGGTTTGAGGAGGTTTGGCAGGACGACACGCTGACCAAGGATGTCAAAGAAGAAGTCCTGCGCCACTTGGAACGTCTCTACGCCAACCACGCCCCGGAATTCATTTACTATCTCACCCTCTTTCACATTTTCCGGGAGGAACTCGAAGGCGCGGGCGAAATCGATGACACCCTCAAACAAACCACCCTCTTGGAGTCCAGTGTCTGGAAAATGCTCTTCAGCTTCCAAAAAGACGGTGTCAAAGGGGCCATCAACAAAATTCTCGCCTACAACGGTTGCATCCTTGCCGACAGCGTCGGCCTGGGCAAAACCTTCGAAGCTCTCGCGGTCATCAAATATTTCGAACTCCGCAACGAGCGCGTGCTGGTGCTCTGCCCCAAAAAGCTCCGCCAAAACTGGACGACCTACCGGACCAACAGCCGTCTCAACCCCCTGCTCGAAGACCGTTTCGCCTACGATGTCCTCTCCCACACCGACCTGTCCCGCATGGAAGGAACCAGCGGTGATCTGGATCTCGCGAACCTGAACTGGGGCAATTATGGTCTCATCGTCATCGATGAATCCCACAATTTCCGAAACAACGCCTTGGGCAAAGAAAAAGACGACGGCACCCGCCGCCGTAGCCGCTACGAACGCCTCCTCGAAGATGTCATCCAGTCCGGGGTCAAAACCAAAGTGCTGCTCCTCTCCGCCACCCCGGTCAACAATCAGATCGCGGACATCCGCAATCAGATTTCCTTTATCGCCGGCGGCGATGTCGCCCGCTCCGATAATCCCGCCCACGACGGCGCCTTTCGCGAAAGCCTTGGCGTGGCCAGCGTCCGCGAAACCGCCCGACAGGCTCAAAGCAAATTCACCACCTGGACGAAAAAACCCGTCGCCGAGCGCAAAACCCGCGAATTGATCAACCAACTCGGCAGCGACTTCTTCAAATTGCTCGACGGACTTTCCATCGCCCGCTCACGCGCCCAGATCAAACGCTACTACGCCAAGGAACTCGCCACCCTCGGCGGGTTTCCCGAACGCGACAAACCCCGCGCCGAATATCCGGAAATCGACTCCCAAAACAAGTTTCTCAGCTTTCAGCAGCTCGACCACGAAATCAGCAACCTGACCCTGAGTCTCTACCACCCCAGTTCTTACCTGCGCGACGATTTGCCCGCCACCATCCGGGAACAATACGCCCTCCGCATCGGAAACTTCACTCAGGAAGGCAGGGAACGCATCTTGATTTCCATGATGAAGGTGAATTTCCTCAAACGGCTGGAAAGCTCCATCGATTCCTTCCGCCTCACCCTCAGCCGCACCATCCAAAAAATCGACGACCTGACCCAGCGCATCGATACTTTTCAGCAGCTCCAAAACCAAAACCCCGAAATCGACTTCGCCAACCTCTGCGACGCGGATTTTGACGACTTGGATCTCGACCCCGAGGAACTCAAGATCGGCGGCAAACACAAAATCAGCCTCGATCACCTCGATCTCCCCAAATGGAAACAGGCCATCAGCCACGACCGAAGTCAATTGCAATACCTTCTCGACTGCGCCAACCCCATCGCGCCCGCCCGGGACGCGAAGCTGACCCGTCTCCGCAAACTCGTTGAACACAAGCTCGACCACCCCTCCACCAACCGCGAGGGCGAACCCATCCGCAAAGTGCTCGTATTCACCGCCTTCGCCGACACCGCCGACTACCTCTGGCGCAACCTCGCACAGCCCCTGCACCAGGCCCGCGGCACCCACACCGCCCTCATCTCCGGCGGCGGCACCTATCGCACCACCCTCGGCAAAGCCGATTTCGAACACATCCTCACCCACTTCTCCCCCCGCTCCAAGTCCCGTGACCGCCAGCCGGAACTCTTCCAAAACGAAGAAATCGACCTCCTCATCGCCACCGACTGTATTTCCGAAGGCCAAAACCTGCAGGACTGCGATCTGCTCATCAATTACGACATCCACTGGAATCCCGTGCGCATCATCCAGCGATTCGGGCGCATTGACCGCATTGGCTCCCGCAATCCCCGCGTTTCCCTCGTCAATTTCTGGCCCACCCAAGACCTCGACGCTTACCTCAACGTCAAACACCGCGTCGAAGCCCGCATGGCCCTGGTCGACCTCACCGCCTCCGGCGAGGACAACCTCCTCAACTCCGAGCAATTCGAAGATCTCATCGCCTCCGATCTACACTACCGAAACAAACAACTCAAACGCCTGCAAAACGAAATTCTCGACCTCGAAGACCTCGACGAGGAAACCCTCTCTCTGGCCGACTTTTCCCTCGCCGACTTCCGCCTCGACCTCCTCCGTTTTCTCGAGTCCAACCGCGCCGCCCTCGAAGCCGCCCCCCTCGGACTCTACGCCGTGGCGCCCCCCGATCCGCAACTCCCCGCCTCCCAGCCCGGCATCCTCTTCTGCTTCCGACAGCGCGACGACCGCCGCCCCACCCAGGTCAACCCCCTCGCCCCCCACTACCTCGTCTACGTCCTCGACGACGGTAACGTCCGCCTCACCTTCGCCCAGCCCAAGCAAAACCTGGAACTCTTCCGCACCCTTGCCGCCGGACATCCCGCCCCCCTCAACGCCCTCTGCGACGCCTTTGACGACCGCACCCGCAACGGCACCGACATGACCCGCGAAAACCAGCTCCTCGCCAACGCCGTAGAGTCCATCAAAACCACCTTCGGCAAACGTGCCGCCGCCGCTCTCTTCTCCGGACGCGACGGCATTCTCCCCACCCGAACCGACACCCCCGCCTCCAGCGCCGACCTCGAACTCGTCACCTGGCTGCTCATCATCTAAACATGTCCAAAGATTGACAGGAATGCATTTTTATGCATATATTGTTTTATGAGAACAACTCTGGATTTACCCAACGACCTTTTAGAACGCACAAAAATTGAGGCGGTAAAACGCCGAACCACCATCAAACAACTCGTGATGGACGGACTGCAGCACGTTCTCGCACAGCAGGACATGCCCACCCCACCCCCGCAAGCGTTGAAGCGCCTTCAAAGCGGCTATCGACTCGGCGGAACGCCCTTGAGTCGCGGGGAGACTCATGAGCGTTAAGCGCTTTTTCGACACCAATGTCCTGCTCTACGCCTACGATCTGGATGCAGGATCCAAGCGTGAAAAGGCACTCGTTCTGCTCAGCGAAGCCCTTCGAGTTCCATCGGAAACAGCCATCAGCGTCCAGGTTCTACAGGAATTTCACGCCAATTTCACCCGCTTTGGGAACATGGACGAGGATGCGGCCACCTTGATTCAGGACCTGTCCATCTTTCATGTCGTCGATAACACCCTGTCTCTTCTGCGCCGAGGCCTGGAGGAAAAGGCCCGATGGCAGCTTTCACTTTGGGACGCCATGATCCTTGCCGCCGCCAGACAGTCGAGATCCTCCGAACTGCTGACCGAAGATTTCAATTCCGGCCAGGACTACGGCGGCATCCGCGCGGTAAACCCTTTCACCTAGTGTTCTGTCGCAGAAATGACTAGACATTATTTCCTGATTGCATATACAGGATGCATGACTAGAAAAACCACTGTGCTCACATTATCAGATGAAGACCGTAAGACGCTCGAATGCTGGGTTGCCGCACATGGCACTCCTCAACAAGTTGCGTTGCGCTGTCGTATCATTCTCTACAAATCTGAAGGTCTTACGGACCAGGAAATCGCTCAAAAGCTTGACGTGAACCGTCACACCTGCCGTCTCTGGCGCCAACGAATGAGTGAGGAGGGTCCTTCTTCTCTGTGGGAAGTGGCTTCTGGACGAGGGCGCAAACCCCAGCAGGGACTTGCCGCAAGCATTCTGGACGCAACCACGAAAACCAAACCCAAAGGGCAAACCCACTGGAGTAGCCGTGCAATGGCCAAGGAGAAAGGGGTGCATCATTCCACGGTTGCACGGGTCTGGAGCGACAATCAAATCAAGCCCCACCGCCATAAGACTTTCAAACTGTCCAAGGACCCAGACTTCGTTCCCAAACTTGTGGATGTTGTCGGCGTGTATTTGAGTCCTCCGCAAAATGCGGTGGTACTTTGCATTGACGAAAAAAGCCAAATTCAAGCCCTGGACAGAACGCAACCGGGTCTGCCGATGAAAAAAGGCAGGTGCGGCACATGGACCCACGATTATGTTCGCCATGGTACCACCACCCTGTTTGCGGCACTGGAGGTCGCCAGCGGAAGGGTGATTGGCGAGTGCTACGGACGTCACCGCCACCAGGAGGTTCTGAAATTCCTGCGAAAGATTGACAAGGAATACGAGAACGGGGAGGAGCTGCATCTGATCATGGACAATTATTGCACCCACAAACACACCAAGGTCCGAGCCTGGCTGGAGAAAAGGCCTCGTTTCCGTGTCCACTTTATTCCGACAAGCTCCAGTTGGCTGAATCTCGTCGAACGCTGGTTTGCGGAATTGACACAAAAAGCCGTTAGAAGAGGAAGTTTTACGAGTGTTCCCGACCTCATTGAAAAAGTCATGGAGTTTATCGAGTCACACAATGAGGATGCCACCCCGTTTGTGTGGACGGCCACTGCGGAAAGCATACTGGAAAAAATCGAGAAATGCAGACGTCGTCTTGAGGAAATCAGCCCGGGGTGCACCAGCAGAAAAAAACGGGCGGCAACTTAATATGTCTAGTCATTTCTGCGACAGAACACTAGATCTCAGCCATGCACCCGAAAATCATCCTACCGAAGAGGAATACGATGCCGCGCTTGCGCATGTGGAGCCTCTGATGAGACAATTGACATGGATCCAACTCAAGACCCTGATTTAGTTTTCGAACCGATAAAACAACTTGTCGCGGAAAATTCCGCCGCTAAACAAAAACCAAAACCCCGCATCGGTTTTCACCTCGACACCTGAAATCAATGATTGACTATTTTTCTGGTCAGACGTAATGGTAAGACATGGACATCAAAGAAGAAAACTCAGTCGGGATTTCGGATTTCAAAGCTCATTGCACCGAGCATTTGCGGCGGGTGGAACAAACCGGTGCCTCCCTGCGTGTCACCCGGCACGGGAAAGTCGTGGCCGTGGTGAACCCGCCTGACGACGAATCGCCCACCATTGCGGAGTGGATGGGCCGCGGCGCGGGCCTCTCCAAACCGGGCTCCGGGGCCTTGTTTGACGAACCCACCTGGCAACCGGGCGACTGGGACATGGAACGGGATGACACCGAACTGTGAACTACCTGCTTGATACCAATGTTTGGTTTCGGCTGTTCGACAGTCCCCATGAAATCAACGAAGCGGTGCGCCGCACCCTCCAAAGCGAAAAACGATTGGCGGTTTCCAGTTTCAGCTTAATCGAAGTCGCGCAAAAGCAGTCCAAACACAACTTCCTCGCCGTCCCGGTCCGGGATTGGTTCAAGATCGCCATCCCCAGAGGCAGAATCGAAGTCCTGACCGTCACCCCCGAAATCGCGGTCCGTTCTTACAATTTGGGCGATCATTTTCATGGCGACCCCGCCGACCGCATCATCACCGCCACCGCGCTTGTCCACAACCTCACCCTCGTGACATCCGACCGAAAACTTTTGGCCGAGACCCAAATTCAAACCCTCTCCACCCGGCAACCCTAACAAACACCATGCCCAACCTCCACCGATCTTTCCGATGAATTCAGATCGCAACCAGTTTGAATACCGCCAAATTGTCGCTACACTGTCGCGACAATTGACATGGTCTCATTTCAAAGAGCTTTTGCCTATTGAAGACCTCTTGAAACGAGGCATTTCCCAATGCAGAAAAAGTCTCCGCACTGCGGAGACTTTTGACACGAGTCCACCAAATGATTTACATCATCCCCTTCCGCGAACTTCTGCTCAACCCCTATCACAAAACCATTGACATCAACCGCAACTGCATACAAAACGTACCAGATTGACTTCCGCCCATGCCCGACCTCCGCACTTCCATCCAAACCGCCCTCCAAGCTTTCCAAACCCGCCCTCTCCGCGAGGCAGCCACCGAACTGCTCGCCACCCTCAGCTATCGAAGCGACCGCACTTTGGCGATTGATAACTTGGAAATCCTCAGGGATCATTTAGACCCACACGATTTCCTAAGAGAAGAAAACGCCCATATTTCTTTGTGGAAATCCGTCCATTTGCTCTTCCAGCTTACCAAGTCGGAACTCGCCCCATCCGCAGGCAATGACCTGGGACTCATCCTCGAAAATCCTCTGAAACTACACCACGAGGGGAAAGTCATTGAGTCCTATATCTTCTTTGCCGTGGACCTCCATTCCCGCGACGATGGACAGCCCCATACCCGCGAAACCTACGGCAACATCACCCGGGCCCTCAACCGCCTGGTGCCGCAACCCGTGCTGGTTCTCTTCCGCGAGAGTTCCCGCCTCTCCCTTGCTGTCATCAACCGCCGCCGCAATCTCCGGGACGGCACTCGCGACGTGCTTACCCGCGTCTCGCTGATCCGGGACATTGAGGTTGATTCCCCGCACCGCGCCCACCTCGACCTCCTCCAGCGCTTTTCACTCGTCTCCCTGTCCGCCGAATCCGCGATCCGCACCTTTGCGGATCTCGACACCGCCTGGCAGAAAATTTTCTCCGTCCAGGAACTCAAGAACCGCTTTTACAAATCCCTCTCCGCCTGGTTCCGCTGGGCCCGGCAGGAAAT
This sequence comes from Verrucomicrobiota bacterium, assembly GCA_020831635.1. Taxonomy (GTDB): domain Bacteria; phylum Verrucomicrobiota; class Kiritimatiellia; order SS1-B-03-39; family UBA6053; genus PXAS01. The sequence continues at coordinate 46,526 of JAFIGC010000014.1, forward strand.
CCAACTCGCTCAACTCCCCGACCAAACCCCCGACACTCCGGCGGCCAGGGGCCGGGCCACCGACGAGTTTACCGTCCGACTCATCTGCCGCACCCTGTTCACCTGGTTCCTCAAGGAAATGCGGCTCATCCCCGCCGAGTTGCTTGAACTCTACGACACCGCCGAAAACCGGCGTGTCCTCACCAGAGACGGCGTGGACCCACATTATCTGGAAGGTAACCACTACTATCGCGGCATCCTTCAAAACATCTTTTTTCAATCGCTGAATCGCCCCATGGACCAACGGCGTAAATCCGGACAGGAAGCCGCCAATGACCGCGAAGTCTCGGACTCCGAACTCAAAAAACTCGCCTACATCGGCAAACAGAATCTTCCCGAGGACTTCGACTATAGTCTCTTTGATCGCATTCCCTACCTCAATGGCGGACTTTTTGATGCCTTGCCCGAGGACAACCTTAAATTCACCCATGAGGAAGGCACCGCCTTCAACGTTCCCAACAAACTCTTTTATGCCCGCCGGGAGGATGGATTCACACTTCCCGGTGAGGGCCGCCGCGCCACCGCGCAGCCCATGGAGGGGCTGAACCGAATCTTTGACCGCTACCGCTTCACTGTCGCGGAAAACACTCCGCTGGAAGAGGATGTGGCTCTAGATCCCGAACTGCTGGGACTCGTCTTCGAAAACCTGCTCGCCGAAATCGACCCTGATGACGAAGCCGCCGCCAATACCGCCCGCAATGAGTCTGGATCCTACTACACCCCCCGCCGCATCGTGGACTACATGGTCAACGAGGCCCTGCACCTCCATCTCCGCACTGAATTCGAAAAAGACGGTGCCACGCCCGCCGATCTCCAACTTCTTGGTCAACTCTGCTATGATCTCGAGCCCGGGGCGGATTTTTCCCCCATCGCCTCTCGGGTGGTGGACAGCTTGGAAGCCGTTCGCGTGCTCGACCCCGCCTGCGGCTCCGGCGCGTTCCCCATGGGCATGCTCCACCGCATGGTTGAACTGCTGCGCCGAGTCGATCCCGACAACCGGCTCTGGATTGAGCGCCTCCTCTCCCGCATTCCGGCGGGAATGCGGGAAGACGCCGCCCGCGGGCTGGAGGGCAAAAGCTACAACTACCTCCGCAAGCTCGGGCTCATTCAGAAAAACCTCTACGGCCTCGACATCCAGCCGTTAGCCACCCTCATCGCCAAACTCCGCTTTTTCCTCACCCTCGTCGTCGAACAGGAAGTCCACCTCGCCGACCCCGCACACAATTACGGCCTCTCCTCCCTGCCGAATCTTGAAACCAACCTGATCTGCGCCAACACCCTCGCCGATACCGGACACGGCCTGCTCAGCGGACCGATCCTCGCCGATCTCCGCCAAGCCCGCGAGGAATACTATCAGCCCGCCACCACCCGTGAGCGCCGCGACGAACTCGCCCGCGCGATCGGCGACAAACTCGCCACCCTGTTCCCCGGTTTCGCCGAATCCGCCAAAGGCGTGAAACCCGTCGGCGAAACCCGGATGGATCGGGAGAACATGCGCCACCATCAGGATGCCTACTGGCTGGCCGAATGGTTCAAACACGCCACCCTCGCCGCCCCTTTCTTCAATGTGGAAACCTTCTTTCCCGAACTGATTACCGAAGGCGAACGCGATCCCGCCCCCTTTCATATCGTCATAGGCAACCCGCCCTACGGGGGCACCAAGATTCCGGATCAAGTCAAAAACGCTCTCGGTCTCGGGTCCAAAGATCCTTACGGTGCCTTCATCGCCCGCTTTCTGGGGAATCCTCGACGTGCCAGCCCGCTCGCCGAGGACGGGGTGCTCGCCTTCATCGTCAGCGACACCTTCATGACCATCAAAACGCACCGCCCCCTGCGGGAGCAAATGCTTCGAAACCGTATCCACAAAATGCTACGCGTTTCCGGGGACACCTTCAAGGCTACCGTCAACTGCGCCGTCATCCTCTGTCAACGCGGAGCCGCCTCGGAAACCCATACCTGCCAGATGGCCGACCTCACCAACGTCTCCATCCAGGAGCAGTACGAGCGCTTCCTTCACCTGCTCTACCAAACCGAAGGCTTCACCCGGCGCACCAATATCTCCAACCAGACCTACGCGATTTACCACTACCGCCAGCGCCTGATCGAAACGAATTCGAACCTCCCGTTCTTCGTGGCATCACCGAAGCTCTTTGCGTTGATGAATGATACCACCGCGCCCGTTTCACAGGAGGTGATCGGTGGAAAGCGGGTGCCAGTGCGGACCGTGCAACTGAATGGGAACGGTGTGCGGCTGATCAAGCTCGGGGATATTGCGGAAGTAAAAGTCGGTTTGCAGACGGGTGATAACGAAGCTTATTTGTTCCAGAACCCAGACGCCCGTGGTTCCTACCGTTCGATTGAAGAATACCGTGATTTCCTTTTGACCGATGCGGATCTTGCGGAAATTCATTCGGATGAAAATTTGAGAATGGATGTCATCAACCATGGTATTTCAAAGACCGAAACGACCTCACCACGATACTTTGGCGGTCGTTATATTGCACCCTATGACAAAGGCGGTGAATCTGATTCGGAGGAGGGATGGATGCCTTGTTACTGGGTGCCTACGAACTACTTCATTGATTGGAGTGAAGAGGCTGTTACTGCAATTAGAACGGTAACAATCGCTGATGCTTATCGAAGAAAGGGAAAACCCGTACCTCAGGGGAAGCCTCATTACGAAAATACCGTCGCAGGGTTAATTCGCAATCCAGATTTCTATTTCAAGGATGGCATCACTTTTTCAGATACCGGATTTTACGCGCCAACTTTTCGACTAAATAGCGCCGGAACATTCGATGTCATGGGAATGACGCTTTTCGCCGAAACTGATTCAAAACAGCTCTGCGGATTTCTCGCTTCGCGAATTACCAGATTCTTTGTTAAAACTTTTGTAAATTCTACTGTACACACTCAAGTCGAGGGACTCAAGCCGATCCCTTTTCCAAAACTGCAACTAGTGCTTAGTTGCATAGATTAACGATAGTATTGCGTAGTTGGGTCCCTTTTACCTCCCGCTTTCTCCATTTAAATGGCTTCGCGGTAGCATTGTATACCTCGATGAATTCGTTAATCGCCCTCCCCAGTTCCTCGACACTCTGGAAGCTTGCTCCTCTCAAGGCCTTTCTCGACATGATGCCGAACCAGATTTCCACTTGGTTAAGCCAACTGGCCGATGTGGGAGTAAAGTGAAAATAGACGTTTGGATGTTTCTCAAGCCATGTGTCGCACTTTTTGTGGGTGCAGTAGTTGTCCAGGATGACATGTATTTCCTGTTCTGGCGGAGCATCCGCGACAATTTCGTCCATGAACTTCAGGAATTCCTCCCGTCGCTTGAGGGTGGTTTGACTCGTTTTGATTTCGCCGGTAGCCACCTGCAGCGCAGCAAACAGATTGAGCGTTCCATGCCGTTTATAGGTGCTCTTGTAGCCGCGGACTATTTTTCCGCTGTCCGTTTCCACATACCCAGTGGCCCGCTCCAAAGCTTGAATGCTTGGTTTCTCGTCCACGCTGATTACCAGAGCTTTCTCCGGTGGATTCAGATACAAGCCAATAATATCGGCTGCTTTAGCGGCGAACTGCTTGTCAGTGCTCACGCACCACGAACGTTGACGTGCCAAGCAGATCCCCTCTTTCCGCAGTACACGCCAAACGGCATGGACCGAACCTCCGACCGCATTAGCCACAGACGGGCCATCCCATTCGGCCTGTCCCCGAGGTGGCGGTTCTTCGAGCTTTGCCAGTACCTTGTTGCGAAAAGACTCGCCGTAGACGGGTTTAGCTCCGGGGCGAGGCAAATCCTCGAGGCCCTTCAGGCCTTGTTGAGCAAAGCGTTGACGCCATTTTATCACAGTATTGGGTCGGGTCTGACAGCGCTTGGCTATATCTTTAACCTGCTCACCGGCTGCGCAACCCAGGATGATGCGCGCACGGTCAACAACCTGTTTCGCTTCGGTGCGACTCGTCGCACGACGTTCGAGAACTTGTTGTTCCTTTTCATCAAGTATGATTCGTGGTGATTTTCGTGCCATGCCATCAGCATACACTATATCGTATATCAATGCAAGTAAGCACTAGAATGTGGAGAAATTGCTGAATTAGTTCAATCAATTTCACAAAATCAGCGTACCAAACCCCGATACGACTACGCCAGCAATGAGCAGCTCGAGATCGACCGCCTCGTGTATGCCGCCTACGGGCTGAATGAAGCCGACATCAAGGAGGTGGAGAACTGGTATGCGCGGAGGTATCCCAAGCTGGCGGAGGCGCAGCGGCGCAATCTGGCCGCCAAACAGGGCAAGACCGAGGAGGAGATCCTCAACCGTCCCGTGTACCATCTGTACTGCGATGAGTCCTGCCATCTCCCCGCCGACGGCGAACCGAACATGCTGCTGGGTCTGGTGTCCAGTCCTGCGGAATGTGTTCGCACCTTGCATCTGGACCTGAAAACTCTCTGGTCAAGTCACGGTATGCCGGAGAGTTTTGAGGTGAAATGGACCAAGGTCAGTCCCGCCAAGCTGGATTTCTATCTGGCAGTGCTTGATTGGTTTTTCGCACAGCCCGACCTGAGTTTCCGCTGTGTGGTGCTTTCAGATAAAGCCGCCGCCTACCAACGTCTCCCAGATGAAAGTCAGGATCAGGTTTATTACAGCCTATATTATGAACTCTTACGTCACGCCACCGAACCGGAAAGCAGCTATCGAGCGTTCCTGGACATCAAGGATACCCGTGGCCGCGAAAAACTGCGGGCTTTGCATGAAATCCTGAAAGTGGATGCCAATGATCCCATGGGCGAACGCGTGGCACAGTTGCAGCATGTCCGTTCCCATGAAATACGCCTTTTGCAACTTGCGGATTTGTTGCTCGGGATTGTTGCCCACGCCCGCCGCCCCCGTTCCCCAACGGATTCCAAGGCCAAGAGGGAGTTGATCCACGCTTTTGAAGACAAGGCGGGTTTCATGCTTTCCGGGGATTCGTTGCCGGGAACTGACAAGGTGCGAGTACTCACCATCCATGACAACCATGAGGTGACCCCATGAGCCCTCTCCCCACTTGGCTGCCGACAGCCTTGGCGCTCGCTGATTTTACAGATCTGAATGCTCTGGAAGCTGCGGCCTACGCCCATTTCAGGTCTGCCTGGGCCTCGCATCCCAACTTTCGTGGGGACGAGGTGCGAGTTCATCGCCACCCCCATCTTGCCAACTCAAACCGTTGGAACACCTACTGGCACTGCGTGACGGAGGGGCACCCGGAATCGACCCGTACGAACCCCATTCCAGACCGATTGGAACGCATCCCTTGGGCGCGTCCCATTATTGAAAACGAGACGGAAGCTCATTCAGGCATCAAAGTATGGGCGAATATACGGGGGCGGGATCGGCATGTCTGCATATGGTTTGAGCCGGAGAATTACCTCATCGTACTAAAAGTGGCCAAAGACCACTTTGTTCTCAAGACCACCTATCGTCCGGAAAGTCGGCGGCGTTCCCAGCTGCACCGGGATTACGCCAACTGGAAAAAAACGGGCCGCGACATTTAATCGCGGCCTAATGCACCTTCCACACATGGTGGATGTGACATAGTGATTATAGCCGCATCGGGCAACCTTATCAACGGTAAATTTAATAAATTTTAACATTTTTTAAGTTTTTTTAAGTATGCAAACCCCTCAACTCTGGCTGATCAAATTCGCGCCTTTCCGAACCGCTTGGGAGGAAATCGTTGCCCGAGGGAACTTTACTCTTCGTGGGGTTCGTAATCTGGAAGCCCGTAAAAACTTGAATGATATGCGTCTGGGTGATCATGTGCTCTTTTATAGAAGCCAAAAAGACCAAGCCGTCGTTGGCATTCTGGAAGTTAGTCAGGAGGCCTATCCCGACCCCACCAGTGCCGCTGACATATGGTTAACCTGTGATTTCAAACCCATCCGCACCCTCTCCCGCCCCGTGACCCTCACCACCCTTCGCCAAGACCCGCGTCTTGAGGACATCCCCCTTTTGCGTCAGCCCCGCCTGGCTGTGATGCCCTTAAGTCAGATTGCCTTTGCGCTAATTCTGGAAAAAAGCCATGAACCATCCTAACTCGGACACGCTGAATTTCGATCCCGAAGAGCTTTGTCAGCGAATTGCCGCCCTGACGCGGAGCATGATGGATTTTTGGGAGGATGGCGGATGGGCTCCGGGGGAGGCTGCTCTGTTGCTGGATAAGTCCATGCTTCATTGGCAATCCTCACTGGCAGAAAGCCTCACCCGTTGGATGAATGCGACATCTGAGGGGGATCTTATTTTGGCCTGGGCGAATTTGGGGGCCTTGATCGAGGGGCAATTGAAACTGTTCCTCTGTGTTTACTACCATGATTACACTAACGATCTTGAAGGCATTCGTCGGCGAGGAAAACGCATCGACCCGGACGGCAGTCAACTGGAGGAGTTGCGGCAGTTTTTTGTGAAGAGGATCTGGGATGTGGGCACAAACTGGAACCCTTACGTCCAACTCGTCCAACAGAGGCGAAATGCGGTCCATGCCTTTCAACATCGGGAACTCGGAACCCACACCGAATGGATGGATGCTCTTCGCCTGCACCTTTCCTTCATTCGGGATCTGAACGGCAGTCTTCCTTATCCGGATGAAATCAGTTTTTGTGGATGTGAAACCAAAGGCAGACACGCGGGCAGTTCCCATAATCACGATGGTCACCCCGGAAGATACCCCGGAAGTCACCCCGGATGTGGCGAGGTTTCTAAAAAAGATTTTTCCCTACAACCCGCGCAGCCGCAACTAAAAATATCGACTGACAACCGCCGGGAAAATAATCTCTGAAACTCATTTGCACCGTCATACAAAAAATTAAGGCCTACAAACCATGACCACCATCATCCGCGACATCCTGAACGACCTCGAACGCACTCGGTAGAACATGCTGGCGTTGTCGGACGACATTTGGTTGAGTATTGATCACAATGATTCGGAGGCGCTGCGGGAGGGGGTGGCGTTCAAAGAGGAATACAATCAGCGCATGACCGCCTTTGACCGTCTGTCCAAGGAGATTTCCGAGCTGGTGCAGCAGTATACCCAAGTTCGTTTGGAGGTACCGGAGTCGGAGGAAGAGGAGGAGGAAAGCGAACAAGAACGCAACGCGCGGGTGGTGCGGGAACTGAACAGGGAGGAGGCCCACCGACTGGACGAGGATTTCACCTTCAAACGCCCCTGCGGATATGCCTTGCAAGAAAAAGCATTCAACGGACTGACCACCTGGCGGCGGTTGTTTGACCATGTTTGCCGTCAGCTTCACGAGCGGGATGCCGACTTGTTCAAACGGCTTCCCGACCTCCCCGCCTTCAAAACCCGCCGCGGCAATCCGTTTTTCGCTCGCGATCCCAAGGCACTTCGCGTGGATTCGGAAGTGGTTCCCGGCATCCACGCCGAAATCAATCTTTCCGCCAAAGGCCTCTGCAATGTGATCCGCCTCCTCCTTGAAACCTACAAAATCCCGGAATCGGAAATGACCGTCTATCTGCGTGAAGACCGGGATGCGGTGTGAATACAATGTACCAACCCTCCCGCATCCTCATCTATGGCCTGCTGAACCCGCTGAATGCGGAGCTGTTTTACGTGGGGCAGACTCGGAAGCGGCGGGAGTTTTGGTTGCTGGAGCAAGCCGCCCAACATCCCGATACCAAAATCCAATCCCAAGCGCGTGCTATCGTAAATCTGATTGGATCCATGAGTCACTTGGAGTTCCGGGAATTGCTGAAGGAGTCAAATGGGTGACGTGATTCACAGCTATGTCGATGAAGCCGGTGATCCGATCCTGTTTGGTCGAAAACGGGGAAGCGGGCCTATCGTTGGGACCGAGGGTTGCTCGAATTTCTTTTTCATGGGCAAATTGGAAGTGGATGACCCGGAGCTGCTTTCATCGAAACTGTCCACCCTGCGACTTGAGCTGATCGCGGATCCGTATTTCGCGGGGGTTGAATCCTTCAAACCCGAGCGGAAACGCACGGCCCACGGCTTCCATGCCAACAACGACCTACCCGAGGTTCGGTATCTGGTGTTTAAGTTGCTGCGGGAAATGGGCGCGGCCGTTAGGTTTCACGCCGTGATCGCGGACAAGACAATACTCGCGCGAGAGGAAATGAAACGGCGTGAGGTGGATCCGAAGGCCCGGTATCAGGAGAATTCCCTCTATGACGTTCTGATTCGGGAGCTTTACGGAAAATTTCATCGTCTGGCGGATGAATACCACATCTGGGTTGCACGGCGGGGCAAGAGTGACCGCAACAAGGCCCTGAAGGAGGCCATTGAACACGCCGAGCGTGATTTTGAAGCAAGATTCGGCTTCAGCCGAAACGCCGAGTGGCACATTAACGTCTCCGATCCCAATGCCACCGTCTGTCTCCAAGCTGTGGATTATTTTCTCTGGGCCCTGCAGCGGTTCTACGAGCGCAAGGAGGCCCGCTTTCTGGACATGATGTGGCCCCAAATCGGAGAAATCCATGATCTTCACCATGGAAATGCGGGTGGTGTGTTCTTTAAAGGCCAGGACAGACCCACCCTCGAAAGCGCTTTCCCCCGAAAGTATGAAGACAAAAAAAAGCCACGGATATAGGAGCCCGAGGGGCACTCACGGCACGAGGCCGAATTTCATCCGCAGCGATATAGGGAATATGCTTGTAAAACCTTGGATAATCAAGACATTTTTCGATTTTTCTGAAACGAATTCAGCCAGAAGCTTTTCATCATATATTATTGAGATATAAAGGAGTATTTTCATCATGACCACCATTATCCGCGAAATCTTAACTGATCTCGAACGCACCCGCGAAAACATGCTGGCGTTGTCGGGTGACGTCTGGCTGAGTATTGATCACAATGTTTCAAGGGAGAACCGCTTATGAATGACCCCAACCAATTTCTCCTCTACACCGCGGCGGACGGGGCGGTGAAGGTGGAGGTGGAGGTGGTGCTCCGTGATGAGTCCGTCTGGCTTACCCAGAAGGCCTTGGCGGAGCTGTTTGGCGTGAAGGTGCCGGCCATCAACAAGCATCTCAAAAACATTTTTGAGTCGGGTGAGTTGTCCCGTGCGGCAACTGTTTCCAAAATGGAAATAGTTCGGAATGAGGGCGTACGAGAGGTCTCCCGCGAGATGGAGTTCTACAACCTGGATGCCATTATTGCGGTGGGCTATCGGGTGAACAGCTTCCAGGCCACGCGGTTCCGCATCTGGGCCACCAAGACGTTGCGGGAGTTTATTCATTCCCAATGAAGCTTGGGTTATCGTGCGGCCCTTCGGGACGCTCAAATTCCCCATATTTTTCCCGGGGTGTTGAGGGGCTCGCAGAACTCGCCCCCACACACCCCGGGCTACGACCGTTTGCTCCTCCGGAGCGGGGTCTACTGAAAATGCCCCGGCGGGGCAGACGGCCGTAGCTCGACCCCGCTCGAAAAGCCTTTCAAAGTGAGAAAGTACAGTCGTAACCATAATCGACAAAGCTTGAGACAAAGTTCAGGACAAAGCAAGGTCATCCCCCTTCGCCCCGCCAATACGGCGATTGGCGCTCCTGTCCCCGTGGCCCCGCAAAAACCATGCACCACACTAACTTTAACTGGGTATCCCGAGCGGGGGCTCGGGTGTAACTGGGAAAAGCCTTCGGCCACTTTCGCTACAACCCTTCAGGCTTGTGGGAGACCGGGCGCTTCAGCTTGCGTCGGATTTTGCGATTTCGGGGGGCTAACGCATCTTCTGATGGTGACGTCCCCCCGAAAGCGCAAAAGGCGGCGTGAGATCAAGCGTCCGGTCTCCCCCGAAGGCTTTTCCCCTTTTCAGGATCTACAACCACTCTTTCGCCCTTCTCAACAGCGAATCCACACGCAAATAACCTTATATAACCACTTCATTCCTCTTGGGCCAAGGACTCCAACACCGCCGCCCGGCGGTTGTAGAGATTGTGGTGTCCAAGCCACAGTTCCAACAGCTTCCGCGTCGGAACCCACATGTAATTGCCCCGCTCTTCTTCGGGAACTTCATGGGCGGCACGGACCAGATCCTCGACAGGTAGCACGCCTTGCTCCGCATCAAACACCGGGGTGACTTCATCCGGCCAGGGTATGGTTTGAAACCGTCCGGCTTCGTTTTGACGCAGCGCGAACCACTTGCTCCCCAACAATTCCTCGGGGGCGCGGGGGTGAATGAGGTATCCGCTCTCCCTCGAGACTTTGTTCAATGTCACCGGTCCCTCGTCGGGGGGCGGACCCGCCGGCACCCGCAGAGTGATGGCGGCGTCCATGAAATGGGCGATATAATCCCACACTTCGGTGACCCGGGTGAAGTTGTGATCTTTTTCCAACCGGGCTCCGTGGTTGGGATACAGGAAATAGTCCATGTAATATCCATGGTCCACCCCGTAAATAACCATCTGATGCGCCAGCCAGTCGGTTTCACGGTTGTAGTTCAGCAAGGCGGGACGCACATGGCGGTACCAAGTGCCGTCCCATTCGCGCAAGCCCTGAATATTCAGGTGCATCACGCTTTCCGAGGCGTCCGCATTTTCGCCAACCTTGGACCAATTGGCCATGGGCCAGGTGGGGGTTTCCCCGTGGTAGGAAATCGAGGCGATCACCCGCTCCGGAAACCACCAGGTGGTCCGAAAGGGAAAACGCCCTCTTGAGGATTTGCCCAGGGTGATCCAGGGTGCCTGATGAAAATCGTCGATCCCGGTTTCTTTGGCGGCAAGCTCCATGACGATCTCAAAACTCCGGTCCGCCAATTCCGGCGGGTCGCGGCTTTCAATGGCGCTGCCCGCAAAATGTTTCAAATACAGAATGGCCATCCCCTGCCGCGCGGCCATTTCGCGGACGGTGCGATGTTCGCCGATCAAGACGGAATCGGTATTGTTGGCGATGAGCATCACCGCGCGAATGCGTTCCGCATCCGGCGGGACCCAGAGCAAAATGTCCGGCGCATTGCTTTGCAAAGAGCGCAGCGACCGCGCGTCCCCCCAAAGTTCACCGATTTCTTCCGGCAGCTTCAACTGCAAGGGCCAATTTTCAAGGTTTTCAGCGGGTTGCGCCATCAGGGTTGGCATCAGTAAAAGACCAAAGATCAAGAGAAGGAATTTCATGTTTTTCATGGGGGTTACCGTTCACGGGTTTCGTATTCTAAAAAGCCATCCGCGATCTGTGCGCGGGTCAGACGGCCATTGTGGTAATAGCGGGTTTCGTCCCCCGCAGGCGCGGGCAGACGGATGTGTTGAACATCGCCGAACACTTGTACCGATTCTTCGTCCACGCGAACCAGGGCATGATCGCGGAACTGGACTTCGGTTTGGGTTTCGGGATCGTTGACGACAATCTTGCTGCCATCGTCGATGTATTGGACCAGGGCCAAATCCCGTACCGGTTGATCCGGTCCGCCAATGCCCACCACCAGATGTTGCTCATCCTCTACCACCCGGCGAAATCCGCTGATGCGTCCCCCTCCCCCTTCAAAAGGTTCGTGCAGGGCCGCGAAAACGGCGGCGGGGACGCGCCGTTGCACCAGCACGCTGGTGCCGCCGACTTCATGGTGCTGCGGATGTTCCTCCATCGATGGCGTCTCCTCCGGGTCGAATGTCAACGGCGTGTCCCCCACCGCGACGCCCGTCTCCGCCTCACCCAGCATCCGGAGATCGACCCCGATTTCACGCGCGAACCATTCGGGAGCGAGCATGCGATTTTCCTCTGGAACCGGGGAGCGCTGCACCACCCGGAGATGCCAACCCTCATCCGTTTCCCGAACCCGCATGTCGCCAAACACATCCAGAATTTCCTGGGGACCGGGCAGCAGACGATGCCGGGTGGCGTTTTCGGCCTCGGCATTCGTTGCCCCCCATTCGCCGGTGAGACGACGGGGCTCCGACCAAGTTCCCTCTTCCAACTCCGCGAGACCCAGGGGATGCACCGTCCAGCGGAAGGTGCGGTCGTTTTCCTGGCGATCCCGCAAATGATACAGATCCAGCAAATAGTCGTCGGTCAGAAACAAGAAACGCGTGGCATCGATGTCCGGGTAAAGCTCCGGGGAATGCATGGCCATGAATTTCAGTTCGGACTGCAAATTGGAACGCACCGTGGTCATGCGGGTGAACCCGGGTTCGTGTCCGTCCACCTTCACCCCGCCATGACTGAGAATACTGCGGGTCCAGCTTTGCGCGTAGCCGCCAATTTGGCGGTTAAGGTAGATAGGACGGTTGAAGGCATAAAAGCCGGTGATGGCAAAATTATCGAACACATCGTGCGCATAGGGCGTGGCCAAACGGACGCCCAGGGCGGGCGCGGCGGACATCCAATGGTCCGGGGACTCATCGGCCCGCAACATCACCAGCCCCCGGGCTTCGGCAATGCGCGAGGGCGCCCGCGGGGGACGGGTATCATCGGGATGAATGGGATCGATTCCAAAATACAGGGTGGGTTGATAGGCCTCCTGTCCCGGCGCCCGCATTTGGGCGAGAAAATAATCGAAACCCGCATCCGGCCAGCGCCGGTGGGCCACCTCAAACCAAAGGGGAATGTTCCATTTGGGGGTAAAGCCGGAGTAACCGTCCCACTGGGGATGGTGGCCGCGAATTTCGCCGCCCCAGGCACCGGCGGCGGTCCAGCGGGCCAGGGTCCCCTCCCCGTTCGGCAAATATCCGGGAATCACCGCATCTTGAAAGGCGCGCAAATTTTGCTTGTCGCGGGCGGGGCCCCGCAAATCCCCGGAGGTCATCCGAGGAAGGTGGGGCTGATCGGTGTGCAGGTCCACAAAAGGATACGCGAGATCCAGATTGGTGGCCACGTGTCCGCGCAGAGTGGCGCCGCGCCGACCCTGGTAGTCAAAACCCAGTTCGCCCAGCCCCAGGTTATCCAGCGCGAGGGCGTACAACAGTTTTTCGCCGACCAAGGCGTGTTGCTTGCCGACTTCCTCCCCGTAAAATCCCCAGTCGGTCAGATAGTCGTCAAAATACCAACGCCAGGAGCCGTAGTGGTCCCAGACCCGGCGGATGAGATCTTCCTCCCCCAGGGCCGCCGCCATCAGGTTGGCGCTGAGTACCCGGGGGAAGGTGATGTTGGGCAGCCAGTTGTTGATGCGGTGATAGTGGGCGTGATAGCGGGAATAGTTCCGCTCGTCGTTAAACACCTCGCCATCAAAAATGGAATTGCGGAACACGGCGTGATCGATGTAGGTGCGGAAAAAATCCTCCACCTCCTCCCGTTCTTCGTCGCTGAGTTCATCATAGAGCAAATCGTAGCGCAAAACCGTGAGCCATTGCGCGGCTCCACGGGGAACCGCGGAACGGGTCACTTGCAACAGGCGCGCCTTTTGGGCGTCGCGCGCGCTTTCATCTTCCAGAACCGCCCAGCGCCAAAGAGCCAGCAGATGTGTCTCCTGGCTTTCAGGGTTTGCGAGGGTCCGTTCCACCCGTTCCGCATATTCCCCTCCCGCCTCCACGTCCGCGCGCATGCGGTCAATATCGGACTGCGTCCACAACAGAAATGGCCGCTGGATTTCCGCGTTTCCATGAAAAGAAAAACCAAATCCGATGAGCAACCAGAGGAACGTGCGAAAAAAGAGGCAGGGATAAAAATGCGGATAATTCATAGTGATGCCATGTATTAACACCAATTCACATTGAGATCAATGCAAAGGCAACATATTCCGCTCCTCAGTCCTTCATGGCAAGGACGTGATGGAACTGTTGCTCAAACAGGGTGCTGTAGAGTCCTTCGCGGGAGATCAGCTCCTCATGGCGTCCGCGGTCCACGATCCGTCCGGCATCCATGACCAAAATTTGATCGGCGCTGAGAATGGTGGACAGGCGGTGTGCAATCACCAACGACGTACGCCCTCTCAACAAAGTCTCCAGCGCACCCTGAATGAGATACTCACTGGTGGCGTCCAAATTGCTGGTGGCCTCGTCGAGAATCAGTATCGCCGGATTTTTTAACAAAGCCCTGGCGATGGAGACCCGTTGTTTTTCACCGCCGGACAGGCGAAAGCCCCGCTCACCCACCAAGGTGTCGTATCCCTCCGGTAGCCCCTCGATAAACTCATGGATATTCGCGGCCCGACATGCCTCGATCATTTGGGTTTCATCGGCATCCGGCCGCGCATACAGCAAATTGGTGCGCAGGGTGTCATGAAACAGAAACGTTTCCTGCGTGACCATGCCGATGTGCCGCCGCAATTCCTCTTGGTCCAGCTCCCGCAGATCCATGCCGTCCAAAGTGATTCGTCCCTTCACCGGATCGTAAAAGCGAGGCAGCATGTAGGTGATCGTGCTTTTTCCCGCTCCGCTGAGTCCAACCAGGGCGACGCGTTGACCAGGGGCGATTTCAAAACTGACATCCGACAATGCCGGGCGGGGTGTCGGAGACTCCGCCGCATCCGTCTCCGACAGTTCCCGACCGATGGGGGCCACGGTCGGGTACACGAAACTGACCTTGTCAAACACCACATGTCCCCGGGTGGATTGCAGGGGTTTGGTTTTCGGAGGATTCCGTACGTCCGGCACCATGTCCAAATATTCAAAAATCCGGTCGAAAACCGCGAAAGATCCTTGAATATCCACATACACGGTCGCCAATTGCATGAGCGGACGGTATAAAAGGGTCAGCAACGCCGCAAAGGCGATCAATTGACCCACCGAAAGCGCCTCGCGCATCACCTGCATGCCGCCGTACCAGAAAATCAGGGCCGGCCCCAGGGCGCTGAAGACACTGAGGATGACGAACAACCAGCGTCCCACCACCGTTTGCCGCACGTGCAGGTCCCGCACTTCGCCGCTGTGTCGGGAGAAAATTTTCGCATCCGCTTCCCGTTGGCCGAAAATATGCATCAGCATCGCCCCGGCCATATGCAGTCTTTCGCCCATGAAGCCCAACAAGGCCGCATGGCGGTCCTGGGTTTCCGCGGAAAGCCGGCGGCGAATCCTGCCCACGACTTTCGAGGGAATATAAAACGCGGGCACCACCACCACCGCCAAGAGCGTTAACCGCCAATTCATGGACAACAGGGCAATCGAGGTGGCGATCAGCGTGGCGATGTTGCTGAGAATGGAGACGAACGTACCCGTGGCCACGCCCTGGACGGCGCTGACATCATTGTTGATGCGCGAGATGATTTCCCCGGAGCGATTGGTCATGAAAAAATTCAGGGACATGCGTTGCAAATGGCGGTACAACTGTTGCCGAATATCGTACATGATCCCCTGCCCCACCCGCGCGGTCAAAGCCTGTTGCAGCACCCCGATCAGCCCCGAGACCACCGCAAGTCCCACCATGGCCCCGGCCAAAGCCACCAAAAGCCCCTCGCGCTTTTCGGGAATGGCCACGTCCACGATACCGGCCACACAAAACGGTGGCAAAACCGAAAGCCCCGCCGAAAGAATGATGCAAACCACCACCACCAGCCATTTGCCCCAATACGGTTTGAAATAGCCGGAAATTCGGCGGAATGAGGCGCGGTTGATCCTTTGGCCTTTTACGAGTTCCTCCTTGCCAAAGGCACGGTGCAAACCAAAAGTGCGGGGAATGCCCCCCACCGTACTCATGGGACCACGCATCCCGCCACCGCCCATCCTCATATTGCCCCCGTTTTGCGTTGCCGCAGTATGCGACGAAGTTTGGTCAGGAGCGTGATCAGGGTCTTTTTTTCCGTCTCGGTCAGCCCGTCGGTGAGTTCAACCAGCAGGCGTTGATGGCGGGGAATGACATCCTGAAGCAGTGACAGTCCCGACGGGGTAATGCCCACACTCGTGGCCCGCCGATCCGGACGCTCCGTACGGCAAACCAGTTTTTGGCGTTCCAAACGGTCCACCAAACCGGTGACATTGGATTTCGTCACCACCAGTCGTTCTCCGATTTCCCCCATTTTCAACCCTTCCTCCCCCGCATCCCGCAAGACCAGCAGCGCATTGAACTGGGCAGCGGTGACCCGCTGTTGCCGCAAATCCGCATCCAAAAAAGGGCCCAAATAACTGTGCGTGCGCAACAGATTGAACACCAACATGGTTTCCAGGGCATCGCCCATGCCGGTTTCAATGAACCCCAGCTCATTTTCAACGGTTTCCAGAGCGTTCATCCAACCCCCCGGCCATAATGGTACATATATTGACTATCCATAAGCAAACCATTGTACCCTTTCAGCGAAAAGTCAAGGAAATCCCTCTCACCCCTTCATCCTCGCATCATTTTGTCCCCCTCAACCTCGCATCATTCTGTCATCATATCATTCTGTCCCATCCAACATCATTCTGCTAGCGGATGGCCCTGCGATACCAAACGCCCAAGCCGATGAAAACCAACACGCCGGTCACCAACCAGAGTGCAAGATAGGTGAGCGGGCGCGAAATGCCTTCAAAGACCTCTATTTCCGCGGCGCTGCGATGGCCGGTGAATTCCAGGGGGAGACTGCGTTCCAATAAATTCGCATCCCGACTCTGCGTCGCGGGGACGAAATCGTTTTCCCGGTCGGCAAAACCATACACCACGCGAAACGGCCCCTTGGAATGGGGTTCAAACCAAAGGAAAAGGCCTTCCGTTGTTTCCAACACCGTAAACGGCCATCGCATTTTGTTCCGCTCGGTCAGCAGCAGATTTTGCCCGGCCAGTTCGGGCGGAAGGGCCACATGATAGGCGGAGGCGTTTTCGTCCACTTCCGGGAGGATGTAGTACCCTTCCGCGGTTTCGTAGGGATCGGGAAACACGGAAAGGACGCGGGCGGCGCAAAAAAAGAGGCCCCAAAAAAGTTCCGAGCGGGGGGGG
>JAFIGC010000162.1 GCA_020831635.1 Verrucomicrobiota bacterium
GCCGGAGGAGGCTTCGGCCAACTGCTTTTGCTCGTCGAGTTCGGCTTGAAGGGCCACGCGTTCTTTTTCGGCGTTTTCCAAGGCAGAGCGTGCCTGATCGCGATCCCGCTGGGCGGCGGTGATTCGGGCTTGGAGGGTTTCGAGTTCTTCGGCAGAGGCTTCGGCGAGCTGTTTTTGCTCGTCGAGTTCGGCTTGAAGCGCTTCACGCGCCGTTTCGGCGTTTTCCAAGTTGGAGCGTGCCTGATCGCGTTCCTGATGGGCGGCGTTGATTCTGGATTGGAGGGCTTCCAATTCCCGCGCCGTGGTTTCCGCCCGTTCACGCTGGGCCTGCAAATCCGTTTCCAGTTTTTCGCGCGCCTCTTCCGCTGCATCCAGTCGGACCCGGACATCGTCCCGTTCCGAGGTGCGTTGGGTGAGTTCGCCCTTCAACTGATTCAGTTCGTCGGAAAGTTTTTTCGAGCTGTCTTCCAGGTCATTGAATTTGACCATGGTTTCTCGATGGCGGTTTTCCAGATCCTGGAACGCATTGCGGGCTTGTTCGAGTTCCCCGGCTTTTTGCTCGGTTGCCGACTCTAGAAAGGCCAGTTTCTCTTGCGCGGCGGTCAAGGCTTCCGTTTGACGGACTTCGTGCGCGGTCAGTTTTTCAATCTGCTCTTCCAGTTCCGCCCGGGCATCCGCATCGCGAAGTTTGTCGGCCTTGTATTTGGTAATCAGGGAGTCCTGCTCCTTTTCCCGCTTGCGGCTGACTTCCAGATCCACGACATGCTTGTTGATTTCGGAAGTGAACTGGTCCATTTTTTCTTGAAGGACCGTGCATTGGTTCTGCAATTTGCGAACCGCGTCCGCTTTGTCGTCCCGTTCCGCTTCCAGTTCCCGGTGGCGTTTCTTGGCTTCCTGGAGTTGTTCCTTCAGGCTTTGGGCGGCAATTTCGTGTTTTTGGGCTTGGTCGCCACTGGCACTGAGCGCTTCCAAGTCTTTCTGGAGCTTGTCTCTTTCCGCATTCAACCGGGCGACTTCCTTGTCCCGGTTTTCCATTTGTTCGGAGAGTTGCTCTTTTTCGCCGTTGATTTCCGCGATTTTGGCGCGTAATTCCTTCAATTCCTGGCCGTGACTGCCAGCCGATTCCGATTTTTCCTCCAGCTCTTGGGTCAGCGACTTGATTTGGCGCTCCAGCGAGGTCATGCGGTCCTGACGGTCCCCGACTTCGGCTTCAAATTGGTGTTTCGCCTTTTCCGCCTCGGCCAATTGGTTCCGAAGGCGTTCCAGTTCATCCGCGCTCTTTTCGCGTTGTTTTTCCTGTTCGGACAGGCGGGTTTGGAGAGCGTCCATCTCCGTTTTCAAACGCTGGATTTCCTCGTCCCGGCGTTTGTTTTCGCCTTCCAATTGCTGCCGTTCGGCTTCTTTTGCCGCGAGTTCTTTTTCCAAGGCTTCCGAGGCGGGACCGGTGGAGGCATCCGCATCCTTGGCGGTTTCCAACTGGGTTTTGAGCGCATCGAGTTCCTTCTCAAGGCGGTCCACCTGGGCTTTGGCTTCGCTTTTCTCTTCTTCGGTTTCTTCCAGTTTGACCTTGAGGACGTCGAGGTTTCCGCTCAAATCCGCATATTTGCGCTCCAAGGACTCCGCCGCCTCGGCTTTGGCCTTCCACTTGTCCACTTCACTTTGCAGGGTATGCTTTTCTTCCAACACCTTTTCCAACTCGCCCGTGATCTTCGCGGTCTGCGTTTTGTCATCAGACGGGGGCAGTTGCGAAACCATGGGAATCTGGATTTTCGCATCACAAGCCGGACAACGGATTTTCTTGCCGGCCGCTTCAGCTTTGACGCTGAGTTTGCGGTTGCAAGAAGGACAACGGAATTTGACTTCGGATGGCATGGGATCTGATTTCTTTTTCGGGGTTGTTGAGTTTTCTAAATTTTGAGAATGTGATTGAGCGGCGGAATTCCTTTGATCTCTCAAGTGAGAAACTCCTGTTCGTTACTCGATTAACATTTTGTTTGAAAGGTTCATTGGACGTGACGTTTAAGATGTTTCCGGGTTTTTTGTCGTTTTTGGGGACACAAACGGGTGGATTTTCGATCTTATGGTTGGATGAATAGGATAAAGCATCATGCGTGCCAAAGATTGACGGCACTGGATTTGTTCATTTCTTGTGTATCCGGGATTGCTCATTTTCAGAAAGCAATTAGGAAAGGGGCATGAAATTGGAGATTGACGTGCAGGTTCAAATGATTTCGGTGCGGGCACACCGCGCCGCGGAGGGCCTTTCATGCGCATTTTGATGCTGACGCCCCGGCTGCCGCATGCGCAATCCTACAGCGGCATGCAGATGGTTTATCAGCGGATGGCGCGACTCATCGAACGGGGCCACCAAGTGGGATTGGCCTGTTTTATTGACGAGCAACAGGATCGTCCCTACATTGATCGCCTGCATTCCGGCCTGCATGAAGTGGAAATTCTGCGGGAACCCCGCCTGAATCAATTTTTGCCGGGGGCCTTTACCCAGGGGCGATACAGCGCCCCGTCTTCTTTTTTTCGCTATCAAAGCCGTCGCATGAGCGAAACCCTGGGGCGCATGGTTCATCAGGGACGGTATGACGTGGCCATCGCGGAATTTACGGCCATGGGACTGTTTTTTCTGGAAAACCCCTATTTGCCGGCGGTTCGCCGCATGATTTCCTGTCACGATTCGCCCACCCTGGGCAGTCGCAAGCGGATCAATATGATCGGCGCGGGCTTGAGTTGGGGGCGGCAATGGCTGGAGTATCGCCACATGCGCTATTTGGAATTCCGCCTGTATCGGGCCGTGGACCGCGTGTTGACCTTGACCAATGAAGAGCGCATGGCCTTGCTGGAAGAGGACCCCACCGTACGCATTACCGCGGTTTCTCCCGGTCTGCGCTGCGAAACCTTCTTGCCTTTGCCGGATGAACCCAAGGAACACGCCATTTTAATTACCGGACGCTTCAGCAGCGAGCAAACCCAATACGGCGCCCTTTGGTTCATGCGCAACGTCTGGCCGGTGATCCGCCGACGGGATCCGGATGTGAAGCTGTACTTGGTGGGCCGGGATCCGACCCCGGCCATGAATCACATTGGCGGACGGGACGACCGGATCATCATTACCGGGGTGGTGGAGGATTTGCGGCCTTACCTGGCCCGCGCCAAGGTGTATGCCTGTCCGGCCTTGTCGGGGTCCGGGGTTCGGGGAAAAGTTCTGGAGGCCATGGCCATGGAATTGCCGGTGGTCAGCACCTTGGTCGGCTCCGAAGGCATCCCCATTTTGCAAGGCAACAATGGCTATTTGGCGGATTCCCCCTCGGTGATGGCGGATTTGATTTACATGCTTTTGCACGACGATGAGCAATGTCGGCGTTTGGGCAAACACGCCCGGGAAACCATCGAATCACAGTTTACCTGGTCCAACAGCATGGATTTGCTCGAACAAGTCCTCCGGGACGTGGTGTCCAAGCGCAGTTATCACAATGTGACCTGAGCCGGAACGCGGGCTCAGCCCACGATCCGGCTGCCGGAATCCAGGAAGATGCCGCGCAGGTTCATGTGCAGGGCTTCCGGATTGGAGGCGAAACGCATGGCGGTATCTTGGTCGACCACGCCTTCTTTCACCATTTGATACAGGGATTGGTTGAAGGAAATCATGCCGTCTTCTTTTCCGGTTTCAATGGCGGTAAAGAGTTTCTGAGTGCTTTCTTCTTGGATGAGTTTTCGCACCAAGGCGTTGTTGGTGAGAATTTCGCAGGCGGGCCGTACCCGGCCATCCACGGAGGGCACCAGCCGTTGGCAAATCATGGCCCGGAGGGTGTGGGACAAGGCCAGCCGGATTTGGGGCCGCTCTTCGGCGCTGAACATGTCGAGCACGCGCATGATGCCCTGCACGCTGTTTTCGCCGTGCACGGTGGAGAAAATCAGGTGCCCGGTTTCGGCGGCGGTCAGGGCGGTTTCCACGCTGTTGCGGTCCCGGATTTCCCCGACCATGATCACGTCGGGATCCTGTCGCAAGGCCGCGCGCAACCCGGTTTGAAAGGTCTCGGTGTCCAAGCCGATTTCCCGCTGCGAAATGACGCATTGGTTGTCGGTGAACATGTATTCGATGGGATCTTCGATGGTGATGACCCGGCGGAATTCCCGATCATTGATATAATTGATCATGGCCCCCAAGGTCGTGGATTTCCCGCTCCCGGTGGTGCCGGCCAAGAGGACGATTCCCCTTCGGGCCATGGCGATTTTGGCCAATTGCTCGGGCAGGTTCAGGCTTTCAAAGGTTTGCACCGCGTTTTTGACGTATCGCAGCGACAAGGTGGGATCGCCATTGCTGGAAAACAAGTTGGCGCGGAAACGCACCCGGGGATTCATGTTCCACGCGAAGTCGGCCTCCTGGTTTTTCTCAAAGGTCTCTTTCATGCCGGGGGTGAGCATCTCGTTGATCAGTTCCATCATTTGATCGGGGGTCACCGGAGGCGCGTCGGCCTTATAGAGATGGCCTTCCAGGCGGTAAATGGGCGGTTGACCCACTTTCAGGTGAATGTCGGAAGCTTCCGCTTCCACGGCTTGGATGAAAAATTCGATGAGCAGGTCCATAAGTGTCGGTGGGTTGGGCGTGTAGCGAGGGGTGGAGTTTGAGTTGGGGCGGTCAGCGGAGCTTGCGCAGCATGTAAATGCCAAGCACGCCATATGCCAATGTCGGGAACCAGCCCGCCAGCCAAGGCGTGACATGCCCGCCCTGACCGAAGGCTTTGAACACGGTCATTGTGAAAAAAAGTGAGAAGAAAAGCAACAAGCAAAGCATAATTCCCGTGAAAACACCTTTGCGGGCGGTCTGGGTGCTGAAGGGCACCGCCAGCATCACCGTCACCAGACTCAGCCAGGGATGGGCCCGGCGCATGTGGATTTGGGTGAGCAAATCCACCCGGGTACGTTCCGAGACGGGGCGGCTGTCCAAAAATCGGCGCATTTCCCGCGAAGTCATGTATTCCAAGGGCATGTTCTCGCGGACGATCTGCTCCGGGGATTCCGTCAATTCCAGCATCAGCATCACGTCCTCCTCCTCGGGACTGCCTTGGGGATAGCCCTGTTCGGAATGGTGTCGGACGGTGACCTCGTAAAAGGCCCAATGGGTGTCCAGCCACACGCCCCGCTGGGCGATGATCACCCGTTGCAGGGCCCCGGTCTCGGGGCGCACGATGTTCACGCGCACGTTTTCGATCTCCATCGTGTCCAAATTCAGGGTGTCGATGTCCCAAGAACGTAGATTGACGGGATTGCGGAATCGGATTTTGCGAATGACGTTTGCATCCGGACGCTTCATATGGGTCAGGTATTGTTCCGTCCATTCTTGGTTCTTGGGTGCCACGGAGGTGGTGATGACCGTGGTGACCCCGGAGATGAACGCGCCGAGGATCAGAAAGGGCGTCAGCACCCGGTAAATGGAGATGCCGCTGGCGCGCATGGCGATGATTTCGTTGTTCCGTGAAAGTTGATACAGGGCAAACAAAAGACCCAGCAACAAGGTCACCGGGGCGATATACACCCAGACCAGGGACAAAAACCGGATATAATAGACGAGGATTTCCCACAAGGGGGCGCCGCCATCGAGAAAATCCCCGATTTGCTCGATCAGGTCGATGATGACGAACAGAAATCCGAAGCCCAGGGTCACGCACAGCCAGGGCAACAGAAAGGTTCGCAGGGTGTATCGGTCGAGAATGCGCATGGGTTATTCGTCACCCTGGAACAAGGGCTCCAGCACTTCGATCTTCGCGGGGCGTCCGCGCTCGTTGAGCCCCACGCCGGTGATGCGCCCGGAGACCATGCGGGTGTCGTCGGGCAGGCGGCGGATCTCTTGGACGAAGGCCCAGCGCACCCGACCGGCCCGCTCCAGGCGGACGGTCACCCGGAATTCATCCCCGGGCTTCAGGGATTGATGATAATCCAACTCCGCCCGGATGACCACCAGGTGAATGCCTTGGGCGGTGAGGGCTGCGAAGTCCACGCCCTTTTTTTTGAGAAATTCGTGGCGGGCGTGTTCCATGTAGTTTTGGTACACGGAATTGTTGACGATCCCCTGGAGGTCGCATTCGTAGTCGCGCACGGTCAGGGAAATGGAAAAGTCGCTCATGTCGTGTCAATCGGTCTGGGGTTCGGGTTGGGAAGGGGAAAGGAGACGGAGAATTCTGCGGGCGGCGAGGGCCGCGCCCACGCCATTGTCGATGTTCATGACCATCAGCCCGTTGGCGCAACTGGCCAACATGGCGTGCAGGGCGGCGGCCCCGTTTTGGGCCACACCATAGCCCACACTCGTGGGAACTGCAATCACAGGTTGCGGACATTGTCCGGCCACCACGGAAGCCAGGGCGCCTTCGAAGCCCGCCACGCAAATGATCACATCGCATTCCGCCAAATCGGCCAGGCGTTCCAGCAAGCGGTAGATGGCGGCCACGCCCACGTCTTGAATATCCAAGGCGTTGACCCCGAGAAATCGCAGAGTGTTCAGGGCTTCGCGCACCACGGGGGCGTCCGAAGTGCCGGCGGACACCACCGCGACCCGGCCGGGGAGGGGGGGCGGGGGTTCGGGCTGAAGCATCCAAGTGCGGGCCACCGCATCGTATAGGCCCGAATCGGGGAGTGCCGCCGCCTTTTCCGGGGCGCAACGGGAAATCAATACCCCTTGTTGCCGGGCTTGGAAACGTGCGACCGAACGTTGCAGTTGGTCCACCGATTTGGATTCCCCATACACGATTTCCGGAAACCCCAGGCGTTTGGCCCGATCAAAATCCAAGCGGAGGTCCGCGTCTTGTCCCATCTTAGTCCCGATTGCGGCGATAGCCGTGATTGTCATCGTCGTAGAAGCGGAAAATCACCTCGTGGGGCTCCACCATGCCAATTTCATGGGCGACCTTTCGGACGTAATTTCGCTCGGTTTGAAAACGTTGTTGGCGCACACGCAGATTCTGCAGGCGGTTTTCCTCGCGCTCCCGATCCCTGCGCAAGTCTTCCAAACGCTGTTCGTTGGCGCTGTGCTTTTGGTATTGCGGGATGAACATCATGGCAAAGCCCACCATGGCGAGCATGATTACCAATGCCGTCATCCATGCCGTGATGTGTTTCAAAACCGTCATGATCGATAGGATAGCTTACATTTTTGTCAAAGGCGAGAAAAAATATTCCGTATTGCCAATTTACAGAAGCGAGGTAGGATGTCAACCTTTCAGCTGAAGACATGAAACTTTCCCATTGTCATGCACGTTGAAGAAATTCCAATCCGAATGCGCCCCCTTTGCCCTGCCAATGCGGCGATTGGCGCTCCCGTCCTCCCCGAATTTCTTCAACGTGAATGACCCTGTAAACCAACCCACAAAAACTTATGAGCCAAGATTCCGCAAACATGGTTGATGCCCACAATCCGCCTCCGCCCCCTCCATACGCCATCCCGAAAAAACGGAAGGGCTGGAAAATTTTCTTCCGCTTGGTCTTGGGCGTGAGCCTGCTGCTGAATTTTTCCATGTGCGCCATGCTCTTCGGTACCGGCATGCAACCCGAAGATGAAATGCCCACCGTGGTGGAACGTCTGTCTTGGGGCGAACGCACCGCCCCCGTGAAAGCGGCGGTTTTGCGCTATGACGGCATGATCATGCGCCGTCCCCAAGGACTGTTGGGCGGTGGCGGCGATCCGGTGACCCGGATTCTCCGCGAAATTCAGGCCGTGACCGTGGACCCCGATGTGAAAGCCATCCTTTTTCAAGTCAGTTCTCCGGGGGGCGGGGTGACCTCCAGCGATGAAATTTACCGGGCCCTGATGCGCTTCAAAGCCTCCGACCCCGAACGGCGCATTGTCGTGCAAATCCGAGATCTGGCCGCCTCCGGCGGCTACTACATTTCCCTGCCCGCGGATGTGGTGGTGGCCAATCCCACCGCCGTGGTGGGATCGGTGGGGGTGATGCTCAGCGCGGTCAATTTCCATGAACTCGGCGAAAAAATCGGCATGAAAGACGTGACCCTCACTTCCAGCGAAAACAAAGCGCTGCTCTCTTCCCTGAAGCCCGTGGACCCCGAACACGAGGAGATTCTGCAGGCGGTGGTGGACGACTTGTACGCGCAGTTCCGCGATTTGGTGCTGGAAAGTCGTCCTTTCGACGCCGCGTACGCAGAGACGCACCGGCTCCTGGATGGACGGGTTTTCACCGCCCGCGACGCCCTGGCCCACGAGTTGGTGGATGAACTCGGATACGATGACGATGCCCGCGCCGCCGTGAGTCGCCTGTTTGCCAACCAGGACGTGGCCTTTTACAATATCTCCGCCCCCTCGGGCCTGGCCGGCTTGCTGGGCGCCTCCGCCTCTTCCCCGTCGCTACCCGCCCTGAACTTGCCGTTCACGGGTGGCGCCGAATTTTTGTATCTCTGGCGTCCCTGAATCCCATGAGCCGCACCCAACTCATTGTCCAAGGCGCCCGCGAGCACAATCTCAAGGACGTCAATGTCACCATTCCCCGCGATGCGCTCACGGTCATTACCGGTCTGAGCGGTTCGGGGAAATCCTCGTTGGCCTTCGACACCATTTTTGCCGAAGGCCAGCGCAAATACGTGGAAAGTCTCTCCGCCTACGCCCGCCAGTTTTTGGATCAGATGCAGAAACCGGACGTGGACCACATCGAGGGGCTGTCGCCCGCGATCTCCATCGAACAGCGCACCGCCGGGTCCAATCCCCGCTCCATCGTGGCCACCACCACCGAAATCTACGACTATTTGCGTCTGCTCTATGCCAGCATCGGCATTCAACATTGTCCGCAATGCGGAAAAACGCTCACCCGCCAGAGCGCAGAGGACATCATCGACCAACTCATGGCCCTGCCCGAAAAGAGCAAGGTCATGGTGCTCACCCCCTATATCGACCGACGCAAGGGCGAACATCTGGAGGTGTTCAACGACATTCGCAACCAGGGCTTTGTCCGGGTGCGGGTGGACGGCGAAATCGTCGAACTCGACGACATCCCCAAGCTCAACAAAAAGACCAAGCACAGCGTCGACGCCGTGGTCGACCGGCTGGTGATCGAGGACAAGGTGCGCTCCCGGCTCGCCGACAGCGTGGAATTGGCCTTGCGTCTGGGCAAAGGACGCATGACCGCCATGGTTGATGATGGACAAGGCGGATGGAAAGACCAGCTTTTCAGCGAAGAATTGGCCTGCATTCCCTGCGGTTTGAGCTTCGAAAAACTCGAAAGCCGCCATTTTTCATTCAACAGTCCCCATGGCGCCTGTCCCACCTGCGCCGGACTCGGCAGCATGGAAGTCTACGACGAAGACCTGCTCGTCCCCAATCCCGCCCTCTCGCTCGACGAAGGCGCCGTGGATGCCTGGAAGCGGGGCGGACGCCGCGTGGTCCTCTGGTACAAAAAACTCCTGCGCGGGGTCACCGAAGCCTACGGCGTTTCCATGGACACCCCGTATCATAAACTGCCCGTCGCCTTTCGGCGGGTGCTCATGTACGGCTCCGGCGATGAAATCGTGGAAATGAGTTTGACCCGGGGCGGACGCCGCCTGAAAATGGACAAACCCTTCGAAGGTGTGATCCCCAATCTCGAACGCCGCCTCAAGGAAACCGAAAGCGATTACACCCGTCAGCGCCTGCGCACCTACATGAGCCGGCTTTCCTGCCGGACCTGCGACGGCTCCCGCCTCAAACCCGAAGTCCTCGCCTGCACCGTACACGGCAAAAACATTTCCGAAATCTGCCGCATGTCCGTCAAAGACGCGCTCGTGTTTTTCCGGGAACTGAAGCTCACGGATGTCGAACAGCGGATCGTCAGCGAGGTCATGAAGGAAATCCTCCATCGGGTGCATTTTCTCAACAACGTGGGCCTCGATTATCTCAGCCTCAACCGCGAGAGCGGCACCCTGTCCGGCGGCGAAGCCCAGCGGATTCGTCTCGCCACCCAAGTCGGTTCCGGTCTCATGGGGGTCTTGTACGTGCTCGACGAACCAAGCATCGGCCTGCATCAGCGAGACAACCTCAAGCTCATCGACACCATGAAAGGCCTGCGCGACAGCGGCAATACCGTGCTGGTGGTGGAACACGACGAACAGACCATTCGCGAGGCCGATCATGTCATCGACATGGGACCGCTCGCGGGACGGCACGGCGGGGAGGTGGTCTTTTCCGGCACCCCGGCCAAACTGTTGAAAAGCAAAACCCTGACCGCGGAATACCTCAACGGCATCAGGGGTATCCCCGTGCCCGCCGAACGCAAAAAGCCCGGCAAAAAAATGCTCACCATCAAAGGCGCCGCCGCCAATAACCTCAAGGGCATTGACGTCGACATTCCCCTGGGCATCTTCACCTGCGTCACCGGCGTGAGCGGCAGTGGCAAATCCTCCCTGGTCGACAATATTCTCAAGCGGGTGCTGTTCCAGAAATTCCACGGGTCCAAAGACCTGCCCGGCAAACACAGCCGCATCAACGGCTTGCAGCACATCGACAAAGTCATCGTCATCGACCAAAGCCCCATCGGACGCACCCCCCGCTCCAATCCGGCCACCTACACCGGTGCTTTCAACCTGATCCGCGACCTCTTCGCCAAACTGCCCGCCAGTCAAGTGCGGGGCTACCTGCCCGGACGCTTCAGCTTCAACGTCAAAGGCGGACGTTGTGAGAGTTGCAAAGGGGACGGACTGCGGCGCATCGAAATGCATTTTTTGCCCGACGTCTACGTCACCTGCGAAGTCTGCGAAGGCCGACGCTACAACCGCGAGACCCTCGAAGTCCGCTATCGCGGCAAAAACATCTCCGAAGTCTTGGAGATGACGGTCGAAGACGCGCTCGAATTTTTTGAAAAAGTTCCCGGACTGCAGCGCAAACTGCAAACCCTCGTCGATGTTGGCCTGGGATATTTGCATGTGGGACAACCCGCCACCACCCTGTCCGGCGGAGAAGCCCAGCGCGTGAAACTCGCCACCGAACTCAGCAAGCGCGACACCGGCAACACCCTCTATATCCTCGACGAACCCACCACCGGCCTCCATTTCGCGGATGTGGACAAGCTGCTCGAAGTGCTGTTGCGGCTCCGCGACGCCGGAAACTCCCTGCTGGTCATCGAACACAACCTCGATGTCATCAAAACCGCCGACTGGATCGTCGACCTCGGACCCGAAGGCGGAGACGGGGGAGGGGAGCTGGTCGCCAGCGGCACCCCCGAAGCCGTGGCCAAAATCAAAGCGTCCCACACTGGACGATATCTCAAAGAAATGTTATCTCTCTCCATCCTAAAATGACCAAACCCACCACCAACCCCTACCGCGCTGATTTCCCCGTGCTTTCCCGAAAAGTCCACGGCGAAAAAACCGTGGTCTATCTGGACAACGCCGCCACCTCACAAAAGCCCGCGCGGGTGATCGATGCGGTTTCGCGTTATTACCGCGAGACCAATGCCAACGTGCACCGGGGCATGCATGCCTTGGCCGAAGAGGCCACCGCCGCTTACGAAGACACCCGCCGTCATCTGGCCCGATTTTTGGGCGCGCCCGATCCCGCCGGGGTCATTTTCACCCGCGGCACCACCGAGAGCATCAACCTCGTGGCCCGCGCCTGGGCCGAGGAACAGCTTTCTCCCGGGGATG
>JAFIGC010000163.1 GCA_020831635.1 Verrucomicrobiota bacterium
TTTAGCTGCCGCCTTGCGAGCGCAGCGAGCCTTCGGAGTGCGGTCGCTTTAGCTGACTCCTTGCGAGCGCAGCGAGCCTTCGGAGTGCGGTCGCTTTAGCTGCCGCCTTCTAAACCTTTGAAAAGGCGGAACCTAAAGGTTCACGCACTCCAAAGGCGCTCCGCGCAAAAGCGGAACCTAAAGGTTCGCGCACTCCGAAGGCTCGCTACGCTCGCAAAAAATCCGTTACTTTCATCTTGAAAGCAACAAATCCATTTGTATGGTTTCATCATGAAAACCATAGATTGGCACCACGCACCGATACACCGATTTGTTCCCGGGTCCATCTACATGATCACCGCCGGGACCTTGCGAAAAGAGCACCTGTTCAAAGGTTCGACCAGGCTCGATCTTTTCCAAGACACGCTCCTCAGGAAACTCAAATGCATTCCACACCTGCAATGCCGCACCCTTCCGACGTCGCGTGGACTCCTACGGCACGGACCGCCTCCAGATCCCCGACGATTTCGAGACCGCATAGCGTGCGGCGGTGCGAGCGCAGCGAACCTTCGGAGTGCGGCCGCTTTAGCTGCCGCCTTCCAATGCTTTGCAAAAGCGGAACCTAAAGGTTCGCGCACTCCGAAGGCGCTTCGCGCACCCGCGCACGACTTCCGAGCCTCGGAAGCATAAAAAAAACCGCTTCCGAGGCTCGGAAACGGTTTTCCCGCTGATTTCAAGGGGGATTTTAGCACCCAAGCCGGCGACGGAACACAAAGAGCGCCCCTACCAAAAGCAAGGCAAAGGAGCCGGGTTCGGGGATGACATAAACCGCGAGGGCATTTACAGGCGCGCGTTGGTCTCCGCTTGAAGTGGCATACGTGCTGGAATGAATGGTGATCGCGTTATTCCCATCTGGAAGAATACCGTCCCAGACAATCCAGCCATCCGCTGGCGCAATGCTCGTGTCCGCTGAGGTATTCGGAAAAAATGCGTACCCGAAACGGTTGGAGTTGGACCCTCCGTTGTCCCGCCATTCCAAGTCGTTGCCTGTCAACCCATTGAAAGGGACCAAACTTCCGACCTCATTTCCCGACTGATTCCCCCCCACGGAGTTCCCGCCTTCGATATTCCAAAGGGCGGGGGCATCGGTCCCGAAATTGCCGGTCGCGGCACTGACAACCTCAATACGAAACCATTGGCCGGGCGCCAGTACGGGCAGCCCTTCCAAAACCAGGCTTGCGGTACTCTGGTTGCCGACATTCGCCCGATCATCCAGTGGGTTTTCACTGTTCGGAACATTTGATGGCACCCAGGAGGGGAATTCAGCCCGCGCCGGGCTTGCCCCGGACCATTGACCGGTACTCGTTGGGTTTCCATACCCGTCGGACGTATCCACACTGAAACCGGGGATTGGCGTTCCATGGGTTAAAACAAAACCACTTTCCACCTTCTTGCCAATATCTTCCCGGTGAATGGTGTTCCAGTAGTTGCCGTTGGCATCGGGCGCATCATGCCCGGGAGCGCCACCTTCATCCAGGCTGAATTCATTGATGGTTCTTTGGTGATTGAAATCAATCAGCAGTACGGGACTGTTTGCCAGTGCTTGGGCGGACAGAAACAGGGTGATCGCGGTGAAACATAATGTTTTTTTCATGTCATGTCTCCCAATGATTGTTTAGAGGAATTACCGCCCCGAACGACGGCGGAACAAAATCAGGGTTCCAAATGCAATCCCCAGCAGCATTAGGGTGCCGGGTTCGGGGATGGCGGTGAGGGTGTTGCCATCGGTGACGTTGAAATAATCGCTGAACGTGCCGTTGGCGTTGGTGAACTCCGATCCGCCTCCGTCAATGAAAGTCAGTTCACCAGCATTCCAAAGGTTGCCCTCAAAATCATAGGGAGTCGTGCTGTCGAAGGCACTCATAATGAGACTGCCGCCTCCCAGATGAAAACGGAAATTGGTGTGATCCCGACCCAAGTCCACGGGATCCGTTGCGTTGGTCAAGGTCAGCGTGTACTCGCCGGGCAGGAAATTCAGCCCTTCATTCGGTTGTCGGAATTGAACGTCGCCCCAGGTGTGTGTGCCGCCACGAATGTCCACGCGGGCTTCGCCCGATCCGCTTCCGCCGGAGCCAAAGGCAAGGCCTTCGGTTTCAGCGGTTACAAAATTCGTTGTCCCTCCGACAAGGTCCAAAAACGTACCGTCCCGGAGGATAAGTTGCTTGTTTGATCCCGGTGTGGTTCCTATTCCGTGGGTAAAATTGCCCCCATTCATTCGTAGCTGGAAGTCGTCCATCAAATAACGAGCACTCCGCTCATCATTGGAAATCGTACCGTTCTCCAGCCAAAGCCTCATGCCGTTAAAGGCACCTTCAGAGTCTGCCATGGTCAGCGAATTCCCGGTGTCAATCAGCCCCCATTCGCCGTCATCCAGATCGGTCGGCAAACCGCTCGACCAATTTCCCGCGGTGTTGATGCTGGCACCGTCCGCTCCTTCCCATTCGGTCACAAAGTCTTGGGCATGGATGGAAGCGGAGAAAACCGTCAGTCCGGTGATAAGCGTCGCGAGGGTTGTTTTCGATTTCGTTTTCATGTCCAATCACTCCTTGGTTGTAGATTTTACGCATTTACCAAGTAACACCAGTCAAATACGCAAGTCAATGAAGAAATTTCTTTTTTTCGCAATTTTACAGTGTAGTATTTGATTTATGAAAGTTTCCATCTGTTATTTCTTTTTCA
This sequence comes from Verrucomicrobiota bacterium, assembly GCA_020831635.1. Taxonomy (GTDB): domain Bacteria; phylum Verrucomicrobiota; class Kiritimatiellia; order SS1-B-03-39; family UBA6053; genus PXAS01. The sequence goes on from JAFIGC010000163.1 coordinate 2,719, forward strand.
AACTTTGCGGGTTTTTGTTTGTTTTTCTCACGGCATTGCGTGCGTCGGGTGCCATTGGTTTTGACGATTTCAGCGGCTACAACCCGGGGACCGGTTTGGCGGATCTTCCTTACGAGGTGCTTTCAGGCACCTTCACGCAAGTGGAGATTCTGGAGGACGCGGCATCGCTCTCCGGTCAGGTCTTGCGCCTGCGGCACAGCTCCAGTCGCGCGTCCTTGTCGCGGAATGGAGTGGATCTTGACGGACGGGGCGAGGTGCTGATTCTGGCCCGGCCCAATTCCGGGGCCCAGAAGCGCTACACCCCGCCAGGGACCATGATGAGCGAGGGCGAGAACGGTTACCGATATCGCTATCTTGATTTTTCCAGCGGCGGCTGGGGAACGCGCCTCGACTACTATGTCAATGGCAGCTTGAATAACATCGGGTCGCGCCAAGACTGGCCGGGAGGACCGGAGGGGGCGTCGCCGGTGTGGATTCGTCACCGGATTCTCGGCGGGGGTCAGCATGCCGTAAAAATATGGACCAAAGGGGACCCCGAGCCGGAGGCGTGGCGCCAAACCGCCACAAACAGCGCCCACACCGCAGGCCGGATCGGTTTTTTTCTTACCGATCCCAATTTGGATTTTGAGGTGGAATATTTTTCTTGGAGTGAGAATCCCGACGCACATCCGGCGCCGGCGCCTTGGGATGACGAAGAGGAAGACGACGAAGAACCCGTTGAACCGGACGGCATCTTCGAGTACGAAACCTTGGTGAACAGCTATGGGGACGGAAGCCTCACCAATGGGGGATATTCCTTTCAGGACCGTCAGCCCCTGGCCTCCTTCAAGGCCCCGGACGGAACCCTCTGGCAAGTGGTCTCCTATGTTTCCATCAACCGCTTGCCCGTGGTTCAATGGCGAAAACGGGAACCCGACACCGCGACATGGAGTCTTTGGGCACGCATCGGTCCCTCTCCCGACGTTTTGCCGGCCACGGGCGCCAACTGGCACGGGTATGTGTCCACCGCCATCGACACCGCCGGATATGTGCGTTTGATGTACGACGGGCGGGGGGACGGCGAGTTCCGTTATCACCGCTCCGATCTCCCCATCCATCAGGGATGGACGGGTGATTTGAACAATCGCTCGGACGCCGGACTTCCGGGGTGGAATTCCAACACCAACTCCACCTACTGGCGCTTTTCGAAGCATCCCAAAACCGGGATGATGACCTTGTCCCTGCGCCGGTCTGGCGGTGGTCATTCGCTTTTTGTGCTGGATGCCGAGACGCAAATCTGGTCGGCGTTTCCAGGCACCCGGCAAAGTGACGGGCGGTTGTTCGCGAACGACGGACTTTTCGCCCACTATGTGGCCCATGATGTGGTGTTTCGGGGAGAGGATGTCTTCGTGGGCTATTCCGAACGCCAAAGCGGAAGCGCCACCACCAACGAAGATTTGAGTGTCGTGAAGTACAACGGGGAAACGGAGGCGTGGATGAAACTCGACGGTACCGTGCTCACCACGCCCATCGGGCGGGGACAAGGCACCGTCATCGACCCGTCCAAAACCGGATCCATGCTCGATCACCGCTGGGACATGATGGCCGATGGCCAGGGGCGTGTGCACGGCTTCTACCGTCGGTTGGACGACAACGACCGCCTGCAGATTTTTCATTTTTGGATTGATCGGGAAGACAATGTGCACGGCCCGGAACCTGTCACCGACTTCACCGACTACACCGACTTTTGGCAAAACATCGGGTCAAACGCGACGCTTTCCCAGGCCCGAAGTTTTTACTTGGACGACACCGTATATCTGGCCTGGCAGGAAAGAAACCACGGTCAGCGCACCCGGGCCATGGCCGCGAGGTATCCGTTCACAACTTGGAGTGAACCGCGGGAAATTGATGACATCGACCTGCGGACCTCAGACCCCGAATTCGAGCGCTGGGCCTGGGACAGCCGCGGGGAAATCTGGCTCACGGCCATGCCCTTCGCCACGAACTCGGGACCCGAGGGCCGCCCGGTCACGGTTCGGCATATCAAGCCCGAGCTCTTGCCCGCGCTTGCCGCGATGCCCTTTGACGACTGGATTCCGGGCACCGGAGTACCTCCGGAGCGCAGGGAACCCACGGACCGAAATGGCCCACTGCAGATCAGCAATTTGGAAGCTTACGCCTTGGGAATCGACCCGATGAAAGTTTCCAAGGAAGACCTCATCCGCCTGGACACCGTCATGGACGGCCAAGCCCGCGTCCGCTTTACCCGAAACCTTCTGGCCATGAACCTCGACCTCGACTTCGAATTTTCCAATGACCTTGTGGGTTGGCTCCCCCTCGAAGCGGACCTCATACAGGTGCTCGGTCAGCAGCATCACCGGGAAACGATAGAGGCCGTTTTCACCCCGGACGGGCCAAAGCCTTGGTTTCTGCGTTTCATTCACCGCCTTCAACAATAGTGCGGAAGTACGCGAAGTGCCTTCGAAGTGCGGTCGCTTTGACTGCCGCTTTTCACTGCCGTTGTGGACTCCCCTCACGTTTTTGACGGCGGTGTTCTTTGAGCCAATCCCAATCACGCACGCCAACGCGGTCGGCCCAGTTTTGCCACAGGGTTTCGAGTTCGTGCACCATTTCAGGCATGGTTTCGGCGTGGTCCGTGGTTTCCGCGCGGTCTTTTTCAATGTTGTAAAGCTCCCACGGAGCCGGATGGTCGCGCACCAGTTTCCACGGTCCGCGACGGACGGCGGCATTTCCTTGATGCTCCCAAACCAAGGCCTCCCGTTCATGGGGAACATCGGCGGCGAGCATGGGGACCATGCTGAATCCTTCGCAGGGTTTGATGGCGTGCCCTTGGTATTCCGTCGGATACACCGCGCCGGAAAGCTCCAGTATCGTGGCCATGATGTCGGGGAGCTGGGCCGGATGGCGACGAAGTTCGCCGGAAGCGGAAATCCCCTTGGGCCAGTGGGCAATCAGCGGCGTGGAAATCCCCCCCTCGTGGGTCCACGATTTGAATTTTCGGAAGGGGGTATTGCTGAGGTTGGCCCAGGCGGAACCATAACTGCAATACGTGTCCTCGGCCCCGGGGATGATTTCGGGTCGATTGCCGTAGCGCACCGGACGTCCGTCTTGGGTGAATTCCCGTCCGCTGTTCCGGCCATTGCCCCAAATCTTCTTGCCTTCGTCCGGAATCCCCTCCGCGCAGCCCCCGTTGTCCGACAGAAAAAGCACCAGCGTGTTTTCGAGCCTTCCCGCGGCGCGGTATGCGTCGAGTACCCGCCCGATGCCCTGGTCCATGCGGTCGATTTGGGCCGCATAGGCCTCCATGCGGCGCTGTTGCCATTCTTTCTCGGGTTCCTCCGCCCAAGGATCGGCGGAGGGATCCCGCGCGCTCATTTCCCAAGCGGGGTCGAGGATTCCCATCTCCCGCATCCGCGCCAAACGCTCTTCGCGAAGCGCGTCCCATCCCTTGGCAAAACGTCCGCGATAGCGGTCGATGTCCTCTCTTGGCGCGTGGAGGGGCCAGTGGGGAGCCGTGTAGGCGAGATACTGAAAGAAGGGTCGTTCCGCTTGGGCGGCGTGATGCCGTTCAAGCTGTGCCACGGCTTCTTCGCTGATGGCATCGGTGAAATATCGCCCCGGTTCCAAGCGGATGGCGGCATTGTCCCGCTTCAGATGATGCGGATCCCAAAAACTGCCCGCGCCGCACAACATGCCGAAATACCGCTCGAAACCGCGTTGACAGGGCCAATTGTGGGAGTCTTGATAATCGCCACTGACGTGCCACTTGCCACTCATCGCGGTGCCATACCCGGCGGTGCGCAGCACTTCCGCCAAGGTAACCGCGTTGCGGCTCAGGTCGCCCAGATAGCCGTCGATCTGATCATTTCCGACCATGTGCCCGACATCGGCCTGATGCGGATGCAGTCCGGTCAGCAAGGAGGCCCGGGAGGGACAGCAGCGGGCGGTATTGTAAAACTGGGTAAAGCGGAGTCCGTTGGCCGCGAGCCCATCCAGATGTGGGGTGTGTATCTCGCCGCCGTAACACCCGATGTCGGAATAGCCCATGTCATCATTCAGAATCAGTAAAATATTGGGTTGGGAATTCTTCATGAACGACTGTTTGCCGAATTCGTGGCAAAAGTCGATCCCTTATGTGTGCGGGAAATGCGAACGCAGCGAGCCGGGAGGCGTGCGGAGTGCGGAGTGGGGAGTGCTAGGCCCCTTTACACTCCAGCATCCAAACGGAACTTGTGCCATAGGTTTCCCTTCTCAGCATCTCCCATCCTTCGGGCAGCTCCGGGTGCAGGCGAGTGCTCATTTCCAGGGCCAGCAGGCCGACTTCGGACAGGATCCCGGCATCGCGGACGGCTTGCAAAAAAGAGGAAAAGGCGGTGGGGTTCCGGAAATCCGCATAGGGCGGATCGGCGAAAATCAGGTCGGCGGTGGGGTGACCGCCCCGGCGCAGCCAAGCGGAAACCTCCGCGCAATCCACCCGGGTCTTGGCCGAAACGCCCGCCGGAAGCAAACGGGCGGCGTTGTTGCGGATCATTTCGCAGGTGGCGGGATGTTTTTCCACCCAAAGCACTTCGGCGGCCCCGCGGCTGGCCGCCTCCAACCCCAGCGAACCGGATCCGGCAAACAAGTCCAACACCACGGCGCCGGGCAACAAATCCCGTAAAATGGAAAATACACTTTCCCGCACCCGGTCCGTGGTCGGACGGGTACGATCCCCCGGCGGCGCGTCAATCCGCAGCCCCCCCGCAATGCCGCCGGTGATTTTCATGCGATTTTCATTGGGGCATCAGTCCGTAATGCGGTACTTGAAAATACACCAGATGGCCCGGAATCCGTCTTTCCAGGTGATTTTTTTGCCTTCTTCGTAACTGCGTCCGTAATAGTTGATGGGCACTTCATAAATTACGGCCCCGGAGCGGGCGATTTTCGCGGTCACTTCCACTTCAAACCCAAAACGCTTTTCTTTGAGATCCAGCTTTTGCAGGTACTCCCGTTTGAAAACCTTGTAACAAACCTCCATGTCGGTGAGGTTGATGTTGGTCATCATGTTGGAGAGCGTGGTCAGGAATTTATTGCCGACCGAATGCCAGAAATACACCACGCGGTGGGCGCCGCCCCCTAGAAAACGGGAGCCGTACACCACATCGGCCCGTCCTTCGAGAATGGGCTGCAACAGCACCGGGTAATCCTTGGGATCATATTCCATGTCCGCGTCTTGGATGAGCACGAGATCCCCGGTGGCCTTGGCGAAACCGGTGTGCAGGGCCGCGCCCTTGCCCTGGTTCTCCTCGTGCAGTTCCACGACCACATCCTCGTGTTTCTCCGCGAGCTTGGGCAAGAGGTCCCGCGTCCCGTCCGAGGACCCGTCGTCCACCAGAATGATTTCCCGCTCCAGACCCGTGTCCACGGCGCGTACCGCGTCCACGAGTTGTTCCAGGGTGTTGACCTCGTTGTAAACCGGAATGACAATTGAAAGTTTCATAAAAACTGCATATCCGAAAGTTCCGCGTCGGAAAAGTCTGAAAAGGAACTTTCCATCATCCTTCCATGGATGATCGCGAAAGGCCACGAGGATCAAGCCGTGGTTCCCCTTGAATTTCCCGTCATTCGGCGGTAGACTACGGGCATGAAGTCTACGAAAACACCCGAATTCAAGTATGTGGCGGGGTGGATGCTGTCCGCGCTGCTGATGTCCTGCCCGTTGATTGCGGAAACCGATGCCCAAAAGGAGGCGCGCATGAACATGGTCGAAACCCAAATCGAAGCCCGGGGCGTGGAAAACCCGGTGGTCCTTGAAGCCATGCGCAACGCGAAGCGTCACCTGTTCATCCCCCCGCCCCGCGACCGCGAGGCGTATCAGGACCGCCCCCTGCCCATCGGCCACGGCCAGACCATCTCCCAACCCTACATCGTGGCCTTGATGACCGAGCTGGTCCAGCCGAAAGAGGACTTCAAAGTCCTCGAAATCGGCGCCGGGTCCGGTTACCAAGCCGCCGTGCTCGCGGAGATCGTGGATCAAGTGTACACCGTGGAAATCGTGGAGCCGCTCTCCAAATGGGCGGACGAACGCCTGAAACTGGCGGGATACGAAAACGTCACCGTCAAACACGCCGACGGATATCACGGCTGGGAGGAGCACGCCCCCTTCGATGCCATCGTGGTCACAGCCGCCGCCCCCCATATCCCGCCGCCGCTCATCGCCCAACTCAAGGATGGCGGGCGCATGATCATCCCCGTGGGCTCGCGCTTCCGTACCCAACAATTGGTGCTGGTGGAAAAAAACGGCGATGACATCACGACGCGCAATATCCTCCCCGTCCGCTTCGTCCCCTTCACGCGCGCCGATTCGGATTAACTTTCGAACGCCCTCAATCTTGCACATTCCCCGCCTTTCGGGTAAAGCGGGCGCATGTCCGAACGCCTGACCTCATCCTCCACCTCCAAACATCCCCGCTGGCTACAGTGGTTGCCGCCGCTGTTTTTGCTGGTTTCCGCAGTCGCCCTTTTTTCGACGACGGGTCCCTCCCGGGAAATCCCGGCGGAGTTGCCGGACAGCCTGTTCCACCGGCTCGTCCAACTGGCCGCACAGGGCCTAGGCACCGAACGGGCCTACTGGGTCTTCCTCCCTTTCGCGCTGCTCCTGATCTGGTGTAGCGGCGATTTGACCCGCCGCATGTTGCCGCCCAAGACGCCGGCACCCGCGCGCACCCTGGCCACCTCGCTGGGCATGGTTTGTGCGACAATGCTGCTGTTGTCCTGGCTCCAACGGGGCCTGTCCCCGCAACCGGCATCGCATTTTGGCATGGCGGCCACCGCCTGCCTGCTGGCCGGATGGAGTCTGTACCTCCACGGCGAAAGCGCGGGCAAGCGACACTGGTGCGGCTTCGCGGGACTGATGCTGGGCCTTGGCGCGGGCGTCAACGCTTTCGCAGCCATCGGCGTCCTGCCCGTTTTCGCACGGGCTACATTCAACCTGATCAAAAACGCCAAGGACAACAAAATCCGCGTCGGCCTGCTGCTTTTGGGCTTTCTTTTGGGCTTCCTCCCGCAACTCGCCGCCTTCCGGCAAAGTCTGCCCGAAGCGACGGCTTTCGACTTCGCCCACACCACCGAAGCCCTGCGTTGGCTCTTTGCCGCCGCCGGGGTGGCCGGCGTCCTGTTCATTTCCCTCGCCCTCTTGGTCGGCATTCTGCAACGCAACGCCCTGATGCTCGGCTTTGTGCTCTCCACCTTGGTACTGCAGAAAATCGCCACCGCGTTTTACGCCGAGGCCGACCCCGAACGCACCGGAACCAAACTCGCCCTTGTGGCCATCCTCTATGCTTACGGACTCTTCCGCGTCGTTCGCGGCATCGAATCGGGCCTGCACAGCGCCAACCCCGCCAAGGTCAAAGCGCTCATGCCCGCCCTGCTGATTCTCCTCCTCATCATCTTCAAAATCTGGACCGCCCGACTCTTTTATCCGGCCGGCTGACCTTTCACCCCCAACCCGGAATTCCTCCATGTCCACAACCGACCCAAAACCCGCCAAAGGGGAAGAATGGCGGGATCTCGATCTCGTCCTCCCCGAATTCGACGCCGCCGATGACGCCGACGTCCTCAAAGACGCCGAAGCCAACATCCGCGCCCATCGGCTCCGTCCCGTCACCTTGCAACTCCGGGACCGCGCCGGAAAACCCCTGGCCAACCGTCCCGTGCAAATCGAACTGCTCCGCCACGCCTTTCCGTTTGGCGAGCAAGTCTGGTCGCTGGACGCCAAATACCGGAACGGCGAACAAAACGCCGCCCCCGCCCGCGCCTGGCGCAGCCGTTTCGAGGAGGTGTTCAATGCCGCCACCAACCTCTGTTACTGGACCGAACGTCCGCAAAACGACGCCTCCAAAACCGAAGAGTTCCAAGGGGAAAGCCGGGTCGAAAATTTTGCCGACACCGTGGCCTGGACCCGCGCCAAGGGCATGATTGCCAAAGGACACCCCCTGTTCTGGTCCATCCCCAAATGCACCCCCGAGTGGGTCAAACGCTACGACATCGACACCTACTGGAAATTCGCGGAAGTGCGGGTGCGCAATCTGGTGGCGCGCTTTCGCGGACAAGTCACCATTTGGGACGTGGTCAACGAAGCCCTGTGGGAAGCGGCGCCCCAAAACATGAATGCCCGTCATTGGCCCCATGTCGAACCCACAAACGTCATGGCCGACTACATCCAAAAAGTCTTGGTCTGGTGCCGCGAGGAGGATCCCGATGCAACCTATCTGATCAATGATTACGGCCTCATCTCCACCGACCAGCCCAAAACCGGGTCGGACGGCAGCGTCGTCACCGCCAGCAGCCAGCGCAAACGCTACGCCGCCCTCGCCAACGAACTCACCGCCCGCGGCTGCGCCCCCGACGCCATCGGATGCCAGGGACACACCGGCTTTGTCCCCCTGCGCCTGCTGAACGACTGCCTGAACGAACTCGGCGCCGCCACCGGACTCCCCATACACATCACCGAATTCTGGGCCAGCGCCAAGCCCTTGGTCGAATCCGGCAGATTTTCACCCGCGACCATTCAAGAAATGCTCGCCGAATACATTCGCCGTTACCTCACCGTGGCCTACGGCAACCCCCATTTGGAAGGATTTTTCTTCTGGGGACTCATGGGATCCGCCATCGAATGGCAGCCCAGTGGCGGCCACAAACTCCTGCCCGCGTACGAAACCGTCCGCAAACTCCTCCGGGAAACCTGGTGGGTCAAAGAAGACCTGCAAACCACTGCCGACGGTGAAATCACCCTGCCCCTCTTCGCCGGCGAATACGCCATTCGTCGACGCATGGAAAACGGACAAGACCAAGGACGCCGCATCCACATCACCCACCCGGCCCCGAAAATCGTGCC
>JAFIGC010000164.1 GCA_020831635.1 Verrucomicrobiota bacterium
GATAACTTTGCCTTTCGCGACAAGGGACTGTCGCGCTACAGCCGATAACTTTGCCGTTCGCGACAAGGGACTGTCGCGCTACAAAAAAAAACCGCTTCCGGGAATCCGGAAGCGGTTATGGAGAAATTTACTGAAGTGGGGTGGTCAGGTCCTGCGTCTTTTCAGATACAAGAGCAGTCCGCCCAAACCAAACAGCATGAAGGTGCCGGGTTCGGGGATGAGTAGTTGAACGCCCATGCCGATTCCTCGGGCATTTGTGCCAGCCAAGTTATCTACTTGCGCATAGGTGAAGCGATAGATCACATCGTCACCGGATTGAATATTCAGAGCGCTTAAGTCAGTGGTGTACAAGTTGGACAAGGGTCCGTCGTAGCCGTTCGGGCCATTACCCACGCCCACGATGTAATCCGCGCCATGCTGTTCATGTCCGAACCATCCCGAGACATCCACCTCTTGGAATGCGTCATTATTCACGCTCACGGAAAAACGTAGACGACCGGAGTTATTCCAGTTGTTTTCTCCTGAAGTCGGCACGTCTTCCGTGCCAAAGCGGTTTATGGTGTTCTTGGCCTGCCACATTTGTTGAGTGATGGCCCCGGGGGCAACGAAGGTGAAATCCGCCCAGACACTCACATCGGTATGGTTGCCTCTGTAGACACCAACAAAGCCTGGGGCGGCGGTGGTGCCGTTATCTGCTCCGTAGGGGGCTTTGTGCACGTGCAGAGTTGTGTTGCTGCCATACCAGCCCGCAGTCCCGATATTGTCCGCGGTTCCAGGTTCGGACGAGCTGTGGGACCATGGCGAAGATAGGACATTATCTGCGTCCAAGCCGCTGTTGTCCTGAAAAATGGACGCGGAGGCCTGTGCGGCCAGTGCCGTGATGATCATCATGCTGAGTAAATGTCGCTTCATGTCTGTTACCTCTTTCAATATTATTTCTGTTTTGGAGCCGAGCGAGTTGCCGATCCAGATGTCAAAACGCATGGATAAATATGCAAGTACCATTGAACACCTATGGGTACCTGTGTGTCAACATTAATATTTGATTTATATACTATAATATTTAATCATATTTTAGTGCCCATTGCGCTTGAAGATTCGATGAAAAAGCGTTGTTCGCGACAGGGACTGTCGCGCTACAGCCCATCCGTTCGCGACAAGGGACTGTCGCGCTACAGTCGATTACACATAGGCATTGCGTTTTGTTTTTTGGTTTGTAAGAAGTTTTCTCCACTTACGAACCATTTATCATGACCATTTTCAAAACGCTGATTTCACTCTCTCTTTTTCTGCTTGTCGCCTGTGGCCGTCCGCCTTCCGGGGGGGGAGGTCGTCCCGAGGGCGATTTTCCCGTGAATGTGGTGGGCGCCCCCGTGGTGTCGACTTCCCTTCAGGAAACCGTGCGCTTGGTGGGCGGTTTCGTGGCCCCGGAGGACATCCAAGTGGTTTCCCGGATTGCCGCGGAAATTCACGAATTGCCTTTTGCCCAGGGAGCCGCCGTGGAAAAAGGGGATTTGTTGGTGGCCTTTGACGAGGCCCGTTTGCTGGCCCGCAAGCAGGAAATCGAAGCCCGGCTGAATTTGGCGGAGCAGACCTTTAATCGCAATGTGCGTCTGAGGGAAAGCAATACGGTCACGGATCAGGAACTGGAGGTCTCCCAAGCGGAATTGGCCCAGGCGAAAGCCAATTTGGCCTTGGTCGAAGAGGAATTGAAGGATACCCGGATTCACGCCCCCTTTGCGGGCAGGCTGGGTGAACGCCGGGTGAGCGTGGGACAGGTGGTGCAGCCGGGTCAAATTTTGCTGCATCTGGTGCAAATGGATCCGCTGGACATCCGTTTTGAAGTGCCGGAGCGGTATTTGGCGGCTTTGACGGATGGTTTGACGGTGAACGTGGAATCGGATGCGTTCCCGGACGAGACGTTTTCGGGGGAGGTGGTTTTCGTTTCCCCGGAAGTCCGGGCCTCTTCGCGTACGGTCGCGGTCCGCGCCCGGGTTGAAAATCCCGAGGGGCGTTTGCGTCCGGGCATGTTTGGCCGGGTGGGGTTGGTGCTGGAGGAACGTCCGGAGGCCTTGGTGGTCCCGGAAACGGCGGTGATGCAGCAGGGTCGGGAAACCGTGGTGTTGGCCCGGAACGAGGAGGGCCGCGCGGAGCGGCGGGTGGTGCGCACCGGAATTCGCTTGGGCGGTCGGGTGGAAATCCGCGAGGGCCTTTCCGAAGGAGACGTGGTCGTGGTGGAGGGTCAGATGAAAGCGCGCCCCGGCATGTTACTGAATTTCACTGAACGTTCCGCCCGCTATGACCTGGATCTCGAGGAAGTGGCGCCGCCGGAAGACGAATTGGACGAGGATGGCACCGACGCGGACCCACCGGACGATGTTCCCGAAGCAGGGTCCGAAGTAGAGCCCGAATCCGAAATCGAAGCGGAGTCCTGATTCATGGCTTCCTTTAGCGCCCCCTTTATCCGTCGTCCGGTGGCGACGATCATGTTGAACCTCTCCCTGCTGGTGTTCGGGGTGTTGGGCCTGCAACGCCTGCCGGTGCGGGAACTGCCCGACATTGATCCGCCCATCGTGAATGTGCGCGTGATTTATCCGGGGGCCTCGGCCCAGGTGGTGGAAACGGAAGTGACGGAACGACTGGAGGACGCCATTTCGGGGGTGGACCAGATTCGCACCCTCCGCAGTGTCAGCCGCGAGCAGGTGGGCAGCGTGACCATTGAATTCAATCAGGGGCATGACATCGATGTGGCCGCCCAGGACGTTCGGGATCAGGTGGCCCGGATTCGGGGGCAGTTGCCTTCGGATGCCGAGGACCCGATTGTCAGCAAAGAAGACGCCAACGCCCGTCCAGTGATGTGGATTTCGTTTTTCAGTGACCGCTACGATACCGAGGAACTCAGCCGCATTGCCGACGACGAGGTGCGGGAGCGGCTGCAGACGGTTCCGGGGGTGAGCAACGTGATCATCGGCGGGGAAAAACGTCGGGCCATCCGTCTGCGCGTGGACCCGGTGCGCATGGCCGCGCGCGGGGTGACGATGACGGATGTGCGGGCGGCGTTGGACAGTCAAAACGTGGAGTTGCCCAGCGGACGTTTGGAAAGTCTGGACGTGGAATTAACCATTCAAACCCGGGCGCAACTCGCCGATCCTACGGAATTCGATCAACTGGTGATTCGTCAGGAAGGCGATTCTGTGGTGTATTTTCGGGATGTGGGGGACGCGGAATGGGGGGTGGAAAACGAACGGGTGATCGCGCGCTTTACCGGTCGTCCGACGGTCGGACTCGGGGTGGTGCGTCAATCCCGTGCGAATACCCTGGAAGTGGCTTCGGGGGTGAAAGCGATGATGGAAGAGATTGCCCCCGGTTTGCCGGAGGGGATCTCCTTTGATTTTCCCTACGATGAATCCATTTTCATTCAAAGCGCGGTCACGCAGGTGTGGCAAACCCTGCTGATTGCATTCAGTCTGGTGGTGCTGACCATTTTCATTTTCCTCCGGAATTTGCGTTCGACCCTGATTCCGGCCCTGTCGATTCCCTTTTCGATCATGGCCACCTTCGGCTGTATGTATATCATGGGCTACAGTATCAACATTTTCACTTTGCTGGCCTTGGTGCTGGCGATTGGCTTGGTGGTGGACGATGCGATCGTGGTGCTGGAAAACATTTACCGCCATATCGAAGAGGGACGAAAACCCATGGACGCGGCCTTTATGGCCATGGATGAAATTTCGTTCGCGGTGATTACCACCACGCTTTCGTTGATCTCCGTGTTCTTGCCCCTGGCCTTTATCGGGGGCATTACCGGACGTTTGTTGCTGGAATTCGCGGTGGCGTTGTCTTTCGCGGTGATCATGTCCAGTTTGGTGGCCCTCACGCTGGCCCCCATGGTAGGGGCGCGCATTCTTCGCAATGTGAAGCCGGAGGATCATGGGAAAACCTATCAATTTTTCGAACGGCGTTTCGATGGCATTGCCCGACGCTATGAAAAAATGCTGGGCTGGTCCTTGCGGCATCGTCCCAGCATGATCTTCATCGCCCTGCTTTCGTTGGGACTCTCCTGGTATTTCTTCAGTAATTTGGAGCAGGAATTTCTGCCGGACGAAGACAAGGGACGCATGGTGGCCATTGCCATCACGCCCCAGGGATCCACGCCGCAGTACACCGACCGCATGGTCCGCCAAATGGAAGAGATCCTGCTGGAAACCCCGGAAGTGGAGAAGTTTTTCTCAGCCGTGGCCCTGCCGTTCGACGGGGTGGGCAACGCGACCCAGGCGTTTGTCTTCATTCGCCTGACCGATGGCAACCGCCGCCATGTGCGCGACATTGTTTCCGGTCCCACGGGGACCCAGGTTCGCTTTTTCACGGAGGTGGAGGGCGCGTTTGCCATTTTGAGCCTGCCCAAGGCGGTGGATACCACCATCGCCCAGCCGTTTCAGTTGGTCTTACAGCATCCGAATTTGGAACGGCTCAGCGAAGTGGGGGGCGAGATCATCGGACGGTTGAACCAAGCCGGTATCGTGGCCAATGCCCGCCCCAGCGTTGAACTCAACAAACCGGAAGTGCGGATTTCCTTTGATCGTGACCGGGCCGCCGCCCTCGGCGTCTCCCTGGCCGATGTCAGCCGTACCCTGCAAGTGCTTTACGGCGGACAGGAAGTGAGCAGCATCACGCTGGACGGCAAGCAGTACGAAGTGATTGCCCAGGTGCGTGACAGTGACCGCATGTCGCCGGACGCCCTCGAAAATCTGTATGTGCGGGCCAACGGCGGGGAACAGGTGCCGCTTTCCAGTGTGGTGACCCTGGAAATGAACACCGGTCCCAACCAAATCGACCGGTATCAGCGCCGCCGGTCCCTGACCATTGAAGCCACCCCGGCGGGCATTCCCCTCGGCAATGCCGTTGAAGCCACCGTGGCCATCCTCGAAGAACACCTGCCCGACGATTTCCAGTATGACTGGGCCGGCGAAGTGCGCGATTTGCAGGAATCCTCTCGGGACATTTACGCCTTTTTCCTGCTCGCCATCGTGGTGGTGTACATGGTGTTGGCGGCCCAGTTCGAAAGTTTCGTACACCCGTTTACGGTCATGCTCTCCCTGCCTTTGGCCTTTTTGGGGGCGTTTGCCCTGCTCTACGGACTCAGTTGGGTGAATTACGCGGGTGAACAACTTTATGGTTGGGTGACCTATGCCCCCGATCCTCCCGCGTTTGCCCGCATCCTGCAGCGCATGGTGCCCCGCATTCCTTCCATGAACATCAACATCTTCAGTCAGGTGGGGCTGATTCTTTTGGTGGGGTTGGTGACCAAGAACTCGATTCTGCTGGTGGAGTTTGCCAATCAACTGATGGACAAGGGGCTGAGCGCCAAGGAAGCCATGATGGAAGCGGGCTCCAAACGACTGCGCCCCATTCTCATGACCAGCATGGCCACCATCATGGGCATTCTGCCCATCGCCATCGGCTTTGGCGACGCCTCGGAAAGCCGTCGCCCGCTGGGCGTGGTGGCCGTGGGAGGGATGATTACCTCCACGATTCTGACGCTGCTGGTGATCCCGGTGATTTACACCCTCTTCGCACAAATCGGGGCCCGGGGGCATGGTCATGCCAAAGAAAAACATGATCAAAAATCGCATGATCAGGAAAAGGAGGTGGCGTCATGAGGCGTCTGCTTTTGAGTGTTTTTGCCGGGTTGGGGATGACGGTTTTCGCGGAAACCTTTCCGGTCCAACTGGATTTGGAAGAGGCGGAGCGCTTGGCCATGTTGCACAGTCCGCTTTTGCGTCAGGCCGCCGCCAACGTAGCGATTTTGGAAAGCGAATTCGGGGAAGTGCGGGCCACTGGCTTGCCCCGTTTGCGGGCCGAGGCCGATGCCTCGTATGATGGCAATCCCAGTTCCGGCGGCGGGAACGGGGATTTCGGGGGTAGCGACAATGAAAGTTGGCGGGCCGGACTACGGCTCGACGTGCCTTTGGCGAGCTTTGGACGGTTGGACGCCCGTTTGGAACAGATAGAGGCCAACGCCAGATCCGCCGGTTGGGGTGCGGACCGTATCGGTCGCGAATTGCGCCTGCGGGTGCGGGAAAGCTACCTGAGGTCCAAACTGGCCACCGAAGCGGTACGGGTGCAACAGTTGTCCGTTGAGGTTCTGGAAAAGCAGTGGGAGGATAATATGTCCCGCCAGGAAGCCGGCTCCATCACCCGACTGCCCGTGTTGCAATCCCGGGTGGCGTATGAAAACGGGCGCACCGCCCTGATGCGGGCCGAGCGCGACCGGAAACTGGCCATCGAAGCCCTGCGGGCCGCCATTGGTCTGCCGTATCCCGAAGGAAAAGGGCCGGAGGACATCCAACTTTCCGAGGACTGGCCCGCTTTTGGCCTGGATGAGATGGATTTGAACGCTGCCCGGGAAGCGGCGGCGCTGACCCGTCCCGAGTTTTTGGCCTTGGACGAAGAACGTCGCGCCGCCGAAGCGGCCCGACGGTTGGCGGATTTTTCCCGTCGTCCCGATTTTGGCGCCTTTGCTACCGCCGGTTTGGAAAACGACCGGTTTTCGGATGACGATACTGTGCGGGAAGCCTGGATGTTGGGGGTGCAATTTTCGGTGCCGCTTTACGACGGCGGGGCTAGAATCAACCGAATTTCCCGTGCCGAGGCCGGCCTGCGGGAGATCGAGGCCCGACGCGATGAATTGTGGCAGCGCATTGAAACCGACTTGCGCGACGCGTGGACCGAACTGGAGTTGGCCGAAGCCATTCTGGAGAGCGTGGACGTGACCGAAGAGCAGGCGGAAGAAGCCCTGCGACTGGCCCGGGAAGCGCAGGCCAACGGGCGTGCCACCCAACTCGAAGTGTCCACCGCCGAACTTGATCTCACCCGCGCCCGTCTCGAACGCATCGCCGCCGAACACGACCGCCTTCGGGCCCAGTCGCGGTGGTTGTATGTCATCGGGCGCTAATTCATTCAGTCTGCCTCATTATCCCCTGCATCCCGGACGATTCGATGAAAGGCGGGTTTGGGGTTCAGATCCCGATCAAAGAGCAGGGGATGGTCCGCCATGCCAATGGGGAAATAGGATTTCATACAATGAGCCTATCGAAATCGTGCCTGAATTTCAAATAGAACATTAGATCAGCCGCTTGCGGCTTTGATCATGTAGCCCGCGAGGGCGCCGGCGGCGAAGATGGCCGAGGTGGTTTTGGGGGACAGGTTGCCTTTCACCCAACGCTGTACGCGGGCGCGCAATGAGGTGGACATGACGGAAACGGGTTCGCCGCGGCGGAAGTTTTGCAGGTCCGCTACAAAATTGTCCATGGTGGCGTAACGGTCGTTGGGGTCCTTTTCCAGGGCCTTCATGACAATGGCGTCGAGTTCCGGGGGAATCATGCGGATGGGCTCTTTTTTGGCGGGGGAGACGAAGGGTTCCTCGCAGATTTTTTTGAGCAATTCCTCCCGGTTGGAGCCGAAGACCAGGGGACGGTGAATCAGGCATTCGTAGAGGACGGCGCCCAGGCTGAAGATATCCACGCGATGATCGATGTCCGTTTGTCCGCGGGCCTGTTCGGGCGCCATGTAGCGCGGGGTGCCGTACACTTTGCCGTACACGGTCATTTCCGGTCCCAAATCCGGTCCGGTGTATTCGACTTCGGCCGCATCTTCATCTCCATCCAGAATCTTGGCCACGCCCCAGTCCATGACCATAACCTCGCCGAAGGCGCCCACCATGATGTTCGCGGGTTTGATGTCCCGGTGGACCACATGGCATCCGTGGGCGTACGCGAGGGCCTGACCCACTTGAATGAGAATGTCCAGCAAAGCTTCCCGGGAGCGGAATTGATCGAATTTCCGGTCATGGGCGGTGATGCCCGCCAGAATTTTTTGCAGCGAGTCCCCCCGGATTTCCTTCATGGTGAACCAGGGGTTGCCTTCATCGTCACGGCCCATTTCATAAATGGGCACCGTGGCCGGATGTTGGATGAGGGCGGTGACCCGGGCTTCGCGGAGGAAACGGAGTTGCACGTCCGCGTTGTCCTTGAATTCCGGACGCAGGGTTTTGAAGATCACCTCGCGACCCAGATACGGGTCCAAGGATCGGGTGAGGATGCCACCGCCGCCCTCCTTGAAGGGTTCGGCCACGCCAAAGCGGGCGAATCCCCCCGGCGCGGACTCCGGGAGCGGTGCGTCGGTGATTTTGCGAGTGAGCTGAATTTGTGTGGTATTCTTTTCCCTGGGCGTACTCATGATGTTCTCGTTTGCCTCTTACATTGCCTCATGCTTCCGGAAAGGCAACTTAAAACCTGAATACATGAACTTCCGCGCCTTCTTTGCAAACCTCCCCTGGATTCAGAAAAAACCATGACTCGGTTTAGAATTTACAATTATGTAGTTAAACAATTTTTATTAAACGAAATTGTAGCAGTATTCGAATGTGCTTACGGTTTTGTTTTTTGCACGAAATATTTATAAACCATTGAAATGGAGCGTATAAAAACAAATATATTTGTGTTGGCACGCTGATTGCTAATTTGGTTTCGCCTCAACCAAGAGATTTATCCCACAGCGCCTGAGGCAGGCGTGAAACAAACCCAAGAAACACAAGGAACGAACATGAAGAGAAAATTATGGTACTTACTGACCGGACTTGCCCTGATGGGCACCCTGGCTTTTGGCCAGGCCGAAGTGGCCGAGGTTGTCACCGAGGCAGCCGAAGCCGTTGAAGAAGTGGCGGAGGAAGTGGATTATTTCACCGACGCCAAACAGCTCGCCATCGCGATTGACAACCTTTTCCTGATGATCTGCGCCGTACTGGTGATTTTCATGCAGGCTGGATTCGCGATTCTCGAATCGGGCGTCAACCACTCCAAAAACACCGTCAACATTTTGATGAAGAACGTGATGGACTTCTCCCTTGGAGTTCTCCTCTATTTCTTCATTGGATATGGCATCATGTACGGTGATGGCAACGGCTACTTTGCCATGCCCAGCGTATTTGGTCCCACGGAAGTGGCTCCCGCCGGTGAGTACACCACGGCCGCGCAAGTGGAAGCCGACTTTGAAATGGACTGGTCTTTGTTCAGTACCCAGGTCGACTTCCTTTTCCAGGTCGCTTTTGCCGCCACCGCCGCCACCATTGTTTCCGGTGCGGTCGCAGGACGCATGAAATTCGCCGCCTACCTGATCTACACTGCCGTTTTGACCGGTTTTATCTATCCGCTTTCCGGATATTGGACCTGGGGTGAAGGCTGGTTGGACGCCATGGGCTTCCACGACTTCGCGGGTTCCGTGATCGTGCACGCCGTCGGTGGTTTCGCCGGTCTGGCCGGTGCCATCGTCCTCGGTCCCCGGATCGGACGCTTCGGCAAGGACAAAACCCCCATGCCTGGTCACAACCTGACCTTCGCCTCTCTGGGTGTGTTCATCCTGTTGGTTGGCTGGTACGGGTTCAACCCCGGTTCTGTGCTGACCTTCACCTCGATCGATGCCATTCAGAACACCATGTTGGTGGCCTTGAACACGACCTTGGCCGCAGCCGCCGGCGCCGTGTTCGCCTTGATCACCTCCTGGATTCTGGACAAGAAGCCCGACCTGACCATGGCCCTGAACGGCATCCTCGCCGGTTTGGTTTCCATCACCGCAAACGCGGATATTGTCACCAACATGTCGGCCATCATCATTGGTCTGCTCGGTGGTATCCTCGTGGTGGGTGGCATCAAGCTGCTGGAAGCCGTGAAAATCGACGACCCCGTCGGCGCCTGGCCCGTTCACGGTCTCTGCGGCATCTGGGGCGTGATTGCCGCCGGTATCTTCGGTGGCGCCCCCATGGGTGCGCAGATCGCCGGTGCCATCGCGATTCCGCTCTACGCCTTCGTGACCATGTTCATCCTCTTCAGCATCCTCAAGGCCGTCGGTGTTCTCCGCGTCAGCGAAGAAGACGAAATGATTGGTCTGGACCTGAGCGAACACGGTCAGAGCGCCTATGGCGATTAAACCGGCGACTCAAACAATGTAGAGTGTCTCCACTCCTACAATATCCGGCTTGGTAACCCGGGTATCTCCCCGCCCCCCTTCCCGTTGTCTCCCGGGAAGGGGGGCACTTTTTTGTGCGTTTGGGGATAAGTTTCCTTCATGGGATCCATCCGCTTGGCCTTACTTTCTCTTATTGGCGCTGGTCGGTTTGGCCGGGGAGGAGCGTCCAGAGGTCCGCGGAATTGTGGGAGCGGTTGAGTCCCGCCGAGGTGCCGTCGTGGGCGGGGTCGGCGTATTGGGTGAAAAAATCGTTCAGGGCTTCTTTTAAAACGTGGATGCGTTTCGCGTGGTCGGGATGGTGGATGAGATTGTGATTCTCTCGGGGATCCCGGGCGAGGTCGTAAAATTCGTCGTGGACTGCGAGGCCGGAGGGATGGGGATGGCGGAGGATCAATTTTTCGGTGGGGCCGCGCACCATGCGGTTGGGTCCGCTTTCACAGAACTGGAGGTCGCGTCGTGGGTGCGCTTCGTTGTGTAGGGAGGGGAGGAAACTTTCGCCGGCACTGTGCCGGGCGTTGAGGATGGGGGGCAGATCGGCGCCGGCGGCGGCGATCTGGTTTCGAAAAAGGTCGCCGTGGTCGGCCCGTAAGCCGGGGGCGATACCGGGGGGAACCCCGGGCCCCCGGAGCAGCATGGGGACTTTGATGCTTTCCTCGAGAAAATTGGCGGGCAGGGTGGCGTTGGCCTTGGTGTGGAGACCGTGGTGGCCGTTCATGTGTCCGTGATCGGAGGTGTACACGATCAGGGTGTTCTCCAGTTCGCCCCGGTTTTCCAGCTCGGTGATGATGTGGAGCATTTGCTGGTCGATGTTCTCCACCGCCGCGTAATAATCCGCCAGGTGCGCACGGCGGGCGGGTTCGTCAGGATCGAAGATGGCGACACGCGCATGGCCATGCGCCGGAACATGCTCCTCCCGGGGAATATCCTGAAACGCGCAGTTGCGGTAATGATGGCGGAGCGGCGCCGGTTCGGAGGTGTGGGGGGAATGCGTGTTGGTGTACCCCACATACAGAAAGAACGGTTCCCGTTCCCCGCGCGGTTCCCTCAGAAATTGAATCGCCCGCTCCGTGTAAAAAACCTCCTGATGACCGAAGGCTTTGATCCGGTCCGTTCCGTCCACGAATTCCTGCTCCTGAAACCGCGCGTTTGTTCCCTGAAGGCTCGTAAACCAGGTGTCGAATCCCGGCATGGGCGTCCAATAATCCCCGGCGTGCCATTTTCCGACCATGCCGGTGCGGTAACCGGCCTGTTTCAAGTAAAGACCCAGGGTGGGTTGTCCGGCGATTCCGCGGTGATCCGGGGATTCATTCGGCTCCCCCAGATAATCGTGCAGTCCGTGCCGGCTCGGTATCTG
>JAFIGC010000165.1 GCA_020831635.1 Verrucomicrobiota bacterium
CATTATAGTTTTTTGTACTGGGGTGGGGGGGGCGCTGGGCATTTTCGACCCGGCGGGAATTTTATAAATATAATTTCCATGGACATCCCCCCCCCCCCCTATCCGAAACGGCGAGCTCTTTTTAGGCACCAATCGAGGGGCCTTCGTGCGGGCCCAAAAGGGGGGTAAGACGGGGCGGGCAGGAATACGGCATTACGGGGCAAAAACCATATACTCAAATCTAGTATGTGAAGGTGCTCTGAGACCCCTCGTCACGAGTCTGGCTAATGACGCGGTCAGTGGCGACCGTTCATGATCCGACTTAATGTATACTTGGGGACGCGTATGGTTGCAGCATTCTGCGTGCCTGTAGTGCGCGCTTTATCTAGTACTGTCTCTAATTGTAAACACCCTGCAGGTGGGTGTATTTATTCGAAAAAAAAATTGTGAATCCACAATTATCATTTGCTATATTTTAGCGATTTTAACGTTATTAAGAATAATGGGGCAGCTACATGAATTTCGTGGAAAAATTTTTGAGGTGGAGCTGAGCAGAACCTTTGCCCAGGATGGGATCGACAGATCCAAGAAAATTTCCCACAACCATACGGGCATCCGCCTTCATTGGAAGAAGGCAATGCGTGGACTGGTTTACAAGAAATTTACGCTCGGCATTCATTGGTCGATCACAATGTGGTAATGTCAGAAAGGCGAAAAAGGCTTATGTTTTGGGGCTTTTGATGGCGTTCGTTCTTGAACGTTGGATCACACTTTAACACATTACAAGAAGTAGGTCTAGAAAAATTATCTCACATATGCCTTGTCAGGTCGGGGTGATCATCCAAGGCATGCCCATGAGTGCGGCATGGCGATGCTGGATCCCTCGGCTTGGACACCCGGACGAAATGCTGTTGGCGAACGGGCTCTGACTGCTGAGAACCAGAAGGATTTCAAGCGTCTTGACGGCATCGTGCGCTCCGCGTCCAAGGGCGTGGTCAAAGGGGCATTGGCCTTGGCCGAAATCTAAAAGCGTAAGCTCTATCCGGACAAGCACAATACCTTCGAGGACTACTGCCGGGCCGTTCACAACCTCTCGCGGCAATACGCCTATAACCTGTTGGCGGCAGGCCGGACCTCGTTGGAAATGTCTGCAATTGCAGACAAATTCGGACTCGATCCGGCGGCCCTCCCCGACAACGAGGCGCAGCTTCGGGAACTTGGCAGGGTCAAGAACCCGGAGTCCCGTTGCGAACTACTCACAGAGGTGATCGCGGAGAAGGGTACTCTCTACACGGCAAACGACATTCGACTGCATATGCAACGAAAGAAAACGGACGCTGGGCAGACCGGGACAAAGAAGGTATCTGCCACCGTCAGGTTGCCACGGGAGGAGATTGAACGGCTAACGGAACTGCTGGGGGAGTTCGAGTTGGGTCAGGAGGCCGAGGAGTTGCTGGCAAAAATCCGTACGCGTCTCGGGTAATCCCCGGGCAAACATCCTTTTCACCCATCTTCGGCCTGCCGAATCTGCTCTGAAAGCTTGATCTCCAATGCCTTGGCAACTCGGGCGGCGGAAGTGATCGTGGGGACACGCTTATTGGATTCATAGAGCGATATGGAAGATCGATCCAAACCCGCCCGTACCGCAAGTTGTTCGCGACTCAGCCCCAATTCCGTTCGTTTTGCTTTGATCAGGTCGCCCACACAGGAGGCAAGTTCTTCAGGAGATTGCATAGATGCATTATCTCACATTACCCACCCATATTAGGACGTGACTATCGTCACGTTTTTGGATTGACAACCACACCGCTCTTGGAGATAACGTAGATATGAATTTTGTTCCGCTCTTGTATCCCAGACAGAGATATCATCAAACCACTCCTGTGATATGGAATGTCAAAAGATGCAAAGGCTCGCAAGAAATTATCTATCTCACCCCAAACCAGTCATGTTCAAAGATCTAGCCGCAAAACTCCGCCATTATCGGCGAAACGGCCTAAAAACAATGAAGGCCCGGGAGATGGACGCTAAGATCCATCGTTGCCTTCGTGATGCGGATAATGCGGATCAATATTTTGTGAAACAAAGCCAAGGCGAATGGGTGAAAACTTTGGGGGGAGTAAGTTTCCTAACAACAAAAACGATGGGCGAAAATCTAAACGCCATCTCAGGCACAAGGCTCCAGGCCTGTGACCCCAAAGGAAATGACCTCAGCCTGGAAACGCAAACACAATACGATCTCCATCAGGCCGTTAAAGGTGTCAGATCCATACGGAAAGAGGTCCCGGGTGCGGGGGGAGCTGTGTTTGGGAAGGGACAAGGATTCGTCCGCAATGGTAGGGGCGGAAAGTGTTCATCAAGGGTGGTATACGGATTGACCATCCCGAATTCAAAAAAACAGTTGGAGGAGACTCTGGCCGCAAAGTCATGTTACCGCAGGATCAAACAATCCATTCGTCGATCAGGCTTAAAAGTACTTGAGCCCAAAAAGTTTGAGTACAGCTCGGGAATGGTCGGATTGGAAACATGGACACAATCCGTGAAGTTGGGTAAGCTCATACGTTGGCCTTGGTACTTACTCTTGCTGCTTCTTCTGTTTTTCATCCCGACCTGTGTGCGTGAAAATGGAAGTGCTCTGGCCAGGGATCTCCCCCGTGTGGAAACAAGTGGCTATCTTTTGATACTCGATAAGAGTGGCAGTATGGACACTGTCTTGGATCTGGCCAGGGACTACAAGATCAATATGATTCAAGACCTCAGGCCCGCAGGGATGACACGCAGGCGGGTGCAATACATCAATGTAATCACGTACAACCACGAGGCCGAAAGTGCCTTGGGCGGTCTAAGACCTCTAAATCATGACACCGCCGAGGAACTCAATCATTTTCTACGGAGTCAACAAGCTAGTGGCGGTACGGTGCTGTTAGAGGCAATGCAGCAAGCCGCGCATGAGGTCCAGTCGTATGGTTCACCAACAACGATCCACATCGTGACCGATGCGATTGATGGCTCCATACCTGTACTTTTGGAAAACGTTGAAGATCTGAAACAGTCATTTGGCGGAATACCCGTGACCATTCATGCGACATCCCCCCGATCTATTTTCGAACCCTCTGTGTCTGAAAAAGGCCCTTCCAATCCATTTGAACAGCAACTCGATGAACTCGTCCGTCACTTCAACGGACGCTTTGGCAAATAGGCGGCACCATATGACCAACTCAAACTTCATAGACCAAATCAACGACATACGATGTGAGGTCCTCAAATCGTTGGAGGAGCTTAGGCAAAGCGGAAGCTTCCAGACGTTGTCGGCTTCCTCTGAAAAATTACGGAATCGAATGGATTCCATTTCCAAGAGGGCTGCAAGGCGGCTTCAAACTTCATTTGATGGTCGGTTTGTCATCGCGGTGGTTGGCTCCAGCGGCCATGGAAAAACAACGATCATTGATGAAATGTTTCCCAGCCTTGCCTCAAAAGGGTGGCTTGAAACCGATGTGACCGACACCACCTCGCAAGCGTTGAAGATCGAATACAACGACCAATCGGACGGCAAACCGCCCGTGGTTGTCAACTCATGGACGCTCTCTCAAATCAAAGGGATGTTTTCAGATGCGGAAGTTGAGCGCCAAAATGAACGTAACGGCATTACGATTACCTATGAGGAAGACCATATCGTCGTGGACGGGAGACAGGCCAACTTCAACCCGTCCGATGCGAAACACTTCAAGTTTCCAAAGATACTGGATGTGTATCCTTTTGATGCGCCTTTCATTGTTCCTGAAGCGAAGCAGCGCGACAAGGATTTCATATCAGCGCTCACCGTGAAGCAAGCTTCCAAAAACATTAAAACCCCGCCGCTGTTTCAGACAAGTGAAAAGTCATACAACACCCTCCAACTACGAGCGGTCGTTAAAGATGTGACACTCAAGGATGACTACAAAAACATCCGAAAATGGACCGGACTTGACGAGGATCAACTAGACAAACTCGTTTTTGTGGACACTCCGGGGATTGGGACAAGCGGCAGCATCAAGGATGAAATACTCACGCACACCCTGGAGTCAAAAAGCCGAAGGGTTTTGTTGGAGCTTTTTGCGAATGATGAACTGGATATCATCGTACATCTGGTTTTATGCGGCAGACAATCAGATTTTGCCAATATCTGGAAATCACTTGAGGAGACCATGGGCCCTGGCGAAATGGAGGATCTAGCCGAGAGAATTGTGCTGGCCATAAACGGAACCAACATTTTTTTCTCCAACGCGGATTTGAACCGTCACATGACTGAACACGGGGATCATCTCGACACGGCCATTGGTGATAATATCATTGAAAAAATGGCTCCGGGGAGGCATTTCAAGCCGGGAATAGCTTGCTTCTTGGACTCGAAACGCATTGTGGAAAGCGGTGGCTTTCTTAAGGCGGGGAATTATGCCAAAACCTACGAAGGCTACAGACCGGTCCTTGAGAGCTGGATGACTAAAGATTCACCGGCTGCAAAGTTCCTCGAAACGTATGGATGGTCAGAGTCTTTTCGAGAGAATATAGACGCGCTTTGTGACCCTGAAGATAGAGGGCAGGGATTTTTAACAAGGAAGATACAGGAACTGATCTCCACCAAAGGCGATAGATTATTCGCAAAAAAATACCTGGTTCGAAGTGGACTCCTGAGTGTCGCCCAAGATCTAAAGGAGATCACCACGGAGTTTTATGATGCGGAAGGCGGGGTAAACAGCCAGGCGACTTTGGAGGCCATAAAGGGGATTATGAGCTTTCTGGACAAGGAGGATCCTCTGGCGATAGAAAAATTCGCATTGCAGTCGTTCGACGCCAAAGTGGATGAAATAACAGAAAAAATGTCCGGACCCGGGTGGGTGATGGATTCTTTTGAAAAAGTGTGCTCCGCAGTGTACCACCACCTTGTCGAGCAAACGGGTGCGCCTGCGGAGGTGCAGGAAACGTTTTGGCGGGTCTTTCTGAATCGTGCCCAGGAATGGAGCGAAATCTGGGGATACGCATATGCCATACTCCCGACTCCTGCGGAAAGCAAGGGCAGAACGATCGACCTGGTTAGGCATTCACTTAAGATGCATGTCCGAGAAATGTTATACCAGTTTCAGTCGGAGGGTTATTCACCGGAACCTGGAACTCTGATTGAGCAGTCTACCGAGGATAAAGATCGCGTATTAGGGGTTATCCACAAAATTGAAAAACAAATCGAAGTCATGAAATCCATCTGTAAAAAAGTGGGGGTGCTGGTATGAAAAAACGCGCGAAAAATGAAGATACGACCGCACTGCAGTTTGTTGTTGTCCCAAACACGGGTTTACAGATTTGCAGAAACATTCCACCATCCCGGATGTTCACTGATAATGCCGAGAGTCTTTGGAAAAAAGCGTGCAATGCTAAGGACACCTCTTCGGTGGACCATGTTGTACGTCTATTAAAAGAAAACCTGAGCGTCTATCAGGCGGAGCCAGGTGAAACCACTCCTTGGATACGTTGCGATCCGAATGAAGACATTTTTTGGCGCATGATCAAACGCGCGAATACTTATTCCCTGGACATTGTCGTCGACACCAATCATGGCGCTGGAAAACAGTATAAAAACAAAATTCTGTGTGAATTGAAAGGTGGTGTTTTCAACACGCATCTTTGCACGCTGGCAAGCATTTATGTTGAGCAACCCACAGCCGCATCCGGTTGCCGAGGTTGTTTGATTGTGGATTTCGGAAACACGGCCTCCGCCGCGATGTTTTCACCTTCAGGCAAAAGTATGGCCCGGGATACCCTACTGGAACTTCATCAACCTTTTGACCCCAGATACAAAGTGCGCAGTTTGTCTGAGGTAGTTGTCCTTCACTCAAACATATGCTTTTTGAACGTGCCGACTCAAGAAAGTCAAACTCCGTGGATTGTGACCGGGGAGCGGGCAAGGGAACTAATCAAAGACGAGCCGGATGTATCCTATGTGTTTGCCCCCAAAAAATTTATTCGACATTGGGCCCCTGAGCAGGAACAGCTTGAACCAAGCACCCATCTCAGGGGTGTCGTTGGACATCGGGATGGTCTTATACCCGTGCTTTCACTGGTTCGGCATGGTGTAAACAACCTGATGGGAAATATCATTGGACGACTTGTAAATCCCAAGTTTACCTCGCATCGCCCGGAACTCTATCCAATCGTTGAACGTATCATGTTGACCTATCCGTTGACATGGCGGAAATCGGATCGTGAAGTTTTCAAAAGCATCGTTGAAGAAATCATGGAGTCCTACACGAAATATGACGGTAGGATTGTGGATAAAGTGGAGGTTGAGCTGATTTGTTCGGAGCCTGTTGCGGTTGCTTCATTTTTGGTATGGGAAAGCCTTTTCCAATACGGCGTGGATGCCCATCAACTCGTCTCAAGCACACTCGGAAATGTGAAGAACGAAGACTGCCTCCGGCTGCTGATTCTTGACATAGGTGGAGGTTCCACCGATATAGCCGTCGTTGATGTTGGCTTCACAGTATACCAAAACAAGGATGTGGATGTTACTTTCAAAATGGTTGAAAGCATGAGGTTTAATCGGGCCGGTGATCGAATCACACACCTGATCGTTACGGCTCTGCTGGAATATGTCCGGAAAAAACACATGTTTGCCGAGAGTCTGGGTTTCGAAGATGAGTCAAATGTGCCTGGTTTCAATATGCCCCGAAAACGTGTCGCAGTGTCAAAATTGACAGAACTTGCAGAGGCGGCAAAAAAACACCTCAGTACACAAGGTGACCCATGGGTACTCACCGAAGAGTTGGAGTCCGATCTTCTCAAGTGTTTTGAACCAGCGATTGAACCTACCGGTGTTCATGAGGATTTCAGTGAGGAAGGCAGCTTCACCTTGGATGCGCAGATGTTGGAATCCTGGATCAGGAAAGACCATCAATGTATGGAGACCAACGGAGAGCCTGGTTTCATGGATGTCTTCTTTTTCATGAGGGAACTCTGTCAAAATCTCAAGAACTCCAACAGGATGCCTCATTCCATCACCCTCACAGGCCGTACTTGCCGTCTACCCCTAATCCAAAAGCTCGCGGTCGAGGCCAGTGGCCTCCCCCATCATCGGGTTCGCACGCTTGAAAAACTTCTCCCCATGCTTGGAAAACGACCATGGGCGAAAGACGCTGACAAACTTGCTGTCGTTCAAGGCGCTCACCGATTCCGTTTTGGTGATAACGTCCGTTTCATTCCCCTCCCAGAGGAAAAAATCTTCAACCGCTATATCGGATCTGTGATGGAGACCCCGGATGGCTTGAAGCTGAACAACATTTATATTGAGGCAGGCGATTCCTCTCCCCGCTCCTTGCAACTTCAAGTTTTTCCCGGTTCCGACCTTCGGGTCGGAAACTGTTTTAGAAAGGAGGGCATCGCCGAAACCATCGCTGTGATCAGCAACCTTTCCCAAACGGAACCTTCAAACGTGACAGTGGATGTACTGGATGATTTCACCGTCCGACTCAACAAAGGTAAAAGCGTAAAGCTGATCGAATGGGTGCCCGGAGGTGGTGACATCATCGCCGACAATTTTAATGACAATGGAAGGATTGATGGTGAACCGCAGGGGTTCATTTCCGATCATGTCGTTGGATGCTGATATGTTGTTTGTAATTTCGCGGCAGCAGTATTTTAATGGTATGTCGCACATGCAATTGGGACAAATACATGAACTCTTCGACCACTGAGCTATGCATTCTTCTGGATGCATCATCCAGCATGGGACCCATCCACCACGCTGCAATTGACGCCACCAATAATTTCCTGGAGGAGCAAAAACAGGCCTCTGGCAGGGGCCACGTCTCTCTTGTCACGTTCCATTCCCACGTCAAAACCGTGCACAACCGGATACCCCTTGATGAGATGCTCCCATTGACTCCAGGCGATTATCGTCTGGAGGGCGGTACCGCCTTGTACGATGCGCTTGGCCATCAAATCGAGAAAACCCTGAAGCACATGGAGGCGACTTCTCCCGATGACCCACAATCCAAGGTGATTTTTCTGATCGTGACCGATGGATGGGAGCGCGGAAGCAGGAATTGGAGTAGCAGTGATGTCAGGGCTTTGATCAAGAAATGCCGAAAGCTCGGATGGACATTCCTTTTTCTAGGGGCGGGACAGGATTTGATGCCGATGGCCGCAAAGCTTGGCATCCATCGGGCAAATCTGCTTCCGTTTCAAGCCACGAATGAGGGGATCCAAAATAGTCTCACTCATGTCAGCCGGACGATTCTCTCCCTCCGCGAAATGGACATGGAGAGCCCAACACCCCCCAAAACATTCTTTTGGCGGTTTTTCGGCACATTTCGCCAGAACAGCTCGACGAAAGAGGATGACGACAAGGAACATTGACTTTATTTGAAACAGAGTATCTTGCATCGCGCCCATCCTGGCGGTTGATACACGGGATGAATTTTGGAAAATCATGGAACCCGATACGTCCCCCTTTTTTACTAAAACCTCCAGTTTAGGGTGAAGGCGAGGTGATGGAACAGCGCGAAGGTGTAAACCTGGTCGACATCCGCGCCACCTTCCAAGATGCGGTACCCCAGTCCGATTCGCAGGTGGTCGCGTGGCGAGGCTTCCAGCCCCAACAGGATGTCGATGGCCCGGCCCTGGGGCCCGACCAGAGCGTCGCCGTCGGCCACCAGCATCCATCCCGGTGCCAGATCGGCTTCCAACCGTCCGCTCAACAGCGGTACGAAACCAAAGTCGTCATCGGAGTCGGTGAGAGAACCGCTGCGGAGCGTGATCTCCGCATCCCGCACGAAAAGGGTGCCTCCGAGTTCGGTTCGGAATCTGCCTCTATCCCGGAGGCGATAGCGGTAGGTGAGTCGGTAGTTGTCAAAGCCGTAGGTTCCTTTCACCGGAGAATCGGCGGGAAAGAGGGTGTCCGCAAATCGCGTGTCGCGGTCGAAGCTGCCTGCGGCCTCCACCTCCAGAGGTGCCCAGGTGAAGAAGACGCGGTGGCGTTCGCCCAGCGTGCCGCCGATCCGAATCCTGTGGTAGTTTGCGGCATCCGCATCCAGATCGTCGACGAATGAAAACCGGGTGCCTTCATCGTTGGGAATGCGGACATCGGCCCGGCCTGTCCAGACCCTGCCTCCCTCCAACTCCACTTGAAGCTGGGCGACGGACCGGGCGGCGAAACAGACCAACAAGAGGGAGAGGATTTTCATATCAGGGTCGGTTGACCGTGTACCCTCCGCCAGGATTGGCGCGGATGTAAGTTGGCGGCTGGCCGGGCGTGGTAACCGTATAACCGCCTCCAGGATTCGGGCGCACGTAGGTGGGCGGCTTTCCCGGCGTGGTGATCGTCTTGCCTCCTCCCGGATTGGGCTGGACATAGGTGGGCGGTTGACCGGGACGGCTAATCGTCTGACCACCCCCGGGATTCTCTCGGATGTAGGTGGGGGGAGAACCGGGCGTGTTGACCGTGTATCCGCCCCCTGGGTTGGCGCGGACATAGGTCGGAGGTTGGCCGGGCGTCGTGATCGTGTACCCGCCGCCGGGATTTGGCCGAACGTAGCTGGGAGGATTTCGCGCGACCGCCGACAGGGACAGCATCAGTAGGCACCCGGTCAAAAAGCGTTTCAGTCGTGTTGGTTTCATTTCAGACTCCGGCAAAGGGGTTCCGTCTATCGTATGAATGTACACCCACCCCGGCCCCATAGCCAGTTTTTTGAAGTATTTTTTTAGCTTTAAGGCAAGGCCAATAAAAAGACCATCCCGCATATTTACAACACCACCTAAAATGCGAGGAGGCAACCGCACCCACCTTCTCTTTTTCTACTACCCCTGCGCCTCCTGAAAAGCCGGTCGGCGCTGACCGAAGTCCGGTTGTACACCCGGTTGTAGGCCGCCTTCTTCGGGTTCGTGGCCCAGCCCATGCCACGCGGAGCCTTGAGCCCCCCACGGTGACGCACCTGCCGTTTCCACGAGGTCCGGGCCGCAACCCGGCGTTTGATCGATGGTTTTCTAATGCCGAATTTCATAGGCTTTGGCCGGCTCTCCGTCAGTTGGTAGCGGTCGTAAATCGGTCTGTCTTCCGCCACGTCCCTTCTGACAACAACCGCCGTGCGGGATGCCGCAGTAAATCGCGGCGTCCAAACCACCCCGGTCCGCGCCCGTCTGTCCTCCCGATACGATTTTTTTGATCATGCATTCATTCAAGCATTTGAGCATACCGGGGTCAATTTTTTTCACATCAAACAAGAAAGGTCTTCCCCTTCAACGCCAATCCGCTTATGTTTTGGAGTATGTCCGAGATCACGAAAATCCAGTGGTGCGATTCGACGGTGAACCCGATCATGGGCTGCGGGGGATGCGAGTTGTTCCCCGAGTCGCCGCGTAAGGTGATGGAGGCCGTGGACCATGCAATGAAAGGTGTGGTGCCCTCCTGGGAGCACGGGAGAGCGGGTGAGGTCATGACCCGGATCATACACGAACAGATGGAGCGGATCCGCGATGAACCCGGCTACAACCCGGAGCATCACCGGGACAAGCTGACGAACACCAACATCTGGCATATGCGTGAGGTCTTCGCGGATCGGATTGGTCGGGAGTGGGGTGAGGATGCCAAGAAATCCGCTTCGTTCGCCATCAGCCGGATGATCACTTGTTATGCGGCCACCTTGCACCTGAACAAAGGCCACAGCATTTTCAACACCCGCCGGGAAGTGAAGAAAGGCTACGCTCCGACCTTCGAGACGCTTACCCCGTTCGAAGGTAGGGTCGCAACGATGGCCGGGAAGAAAGACCTGCTTGGGACCCGTGATCCTCTGGCTCCATGGAAAGACGGTCTGCCGCGCATGGTTTTTGTGAGCGACATGGGGGATGCTCTAACCCGGCACGATCAACAGCATATGGAGTGGCTGGATCGGGAGGTGCTTCACCCGATACGTTCCCCGGAGGGCCAACGACACATCTGGCAATGGCTGACCAAACGTCCTCAGAACATGGCCAAGCTCGCAAAGCGTGTCGGTGGGTTGCCTCCGAATCTATGCGCCATGACCACTATGACCGGGGCCGACCGTCAGAACCTGGTCCGGCTGGGGAAGCTGAAAGAGGTAGATGCCCATATCCGGGGGCTGTCGGTCGAACCCCTTTGGGAGCGTATACCGTCCGAGAAACTCGACCTCACGGGTATCGACTGGCTGATTGTCGGGGGCGAGAGCGGGAGCAAGGATGCGAGGCCCTTCGACTTGGCTTGGGCACGGGAGTTGCGGGATCACTGCCGGGAACAGGGCGTGGCCTTCTTCTGTAAACAGCTGGGCAGCCATCCGGTGG
>JAFIGC010000166.1 GCA_020831635.1 Verrucomicrobiota bacterium
CAACGCAAGCCGCGCAGGCCGCCGCCCAAGAGGCGGTCGCTCAGGCCGCGCCGCAGGCCCAAGCCCAAATGGCCGGAGAATTTGCCGCGATGGAAGCCGCGCAAGCTGCAGCGGAGCAAATGGCTGCCGCCGCGCCCGAAGGAATCCCGTCCGAAGCCGTGCAAGCGGCCCAACAGGCGGCCCAGGAAGCTCTGCAGGCTGCCGCGCAACCCGCCGCCCAAGAAGCGGCCCAGCAGGCGGCCCAGCAAGCGGCGGAACAGGGGGCCAGCCCCGAAGCCGCCCAGCAGGCGGCAACGCAAGCCGCGCAGGCCGCCGCCCAGGAAGCGGTCGCCCAGGCTGCCCCGCAGACTCAAGCCCAAATGGCCGGAGAATTTGCCGCGATGGAAGCCGCGCAAGCTGCGGCGGAGCAAATGGCTGCCGCAGCCCCTCCCGGTACGCCACCGGCTGCTCAGCAAGCGGCCCAACAGGCGGCCCAACAGGCGGCCCAGGAAGCTCTTCAGGCCGCCGCGCAACCCGCCGCGCAAGAGGCGGCCCAGCAAGCGGCCCAACAGGCGGCGGCGCAGGGCGCTCCCCCCGAAGCCGCCCAGCAGGCGGCAACGCAAGCCGCGCAGGCCGCCGCCCAAGAGGCGGTCGCCCAAGCCGCGCCGCAGGCCCAAGCCCAAATGGCCGCAGAAATGGCCGCGCAGGAGGCCGCACAAATGCAGGCGTTTCAAGAACGAATGGAGGGCTTGCAACGGGTTCAGGAAAGTACGAGTGAAATGATGAGTGCCCTTCAACAGAATTTACCGGATCTGGCTTCAGAGCACTTGGCTGGTCTCATGGGCGAGATGGCGAATTGGATGCCGTTGCCTTTTGATCAGGGTCTTCCGATGACGGGGGAACCGCCTCCCGCGGGCGCACCCACGTCTCCGCCCATCGGCGCTTCTCCCCAGGAGGCGATTGCACAGGCGCAAAGCCAGTTGCAGCAGGCCGCCCAAGCGGCGCAAAGCGCGGCACAACCTGCCCCGTCGGCGCCTCCGGCGGGGCAGCAGGCCCCCCCGGGCGAACCGGCTCCCGGCGAAGCAGCTCCCGGTCAACCTGCGCCCGGTGAAGCTGCGGCGGGCGAAGCCGCACCCGGTGAAGTCGCCCCTTCTGCCGCACAGGCGGCCGCACCGGGTGTCAATGCCGCCGCGGAATCCTTGGGAAGTGCCATGCAGTCCATGGCCGCACAGGCCGCCATGTCGGCGGAAATGCAGGACGGGTGGATGCCGCCCACGGCGGGTGAAGGCGGCGAGGGTGGCATGGGCGGAGGTTCCGCCTCCGAACAGCATGCGGCCCGTCCCGCCATGGGCACCGGTGATCTGGGCGAGGCTTGGGACGGCGCCGATGGCGACCTTCGGCGCGAGGATGCCGGGGGCGAGGCCCGTCGCTATTCTCCCTATTATCAGAATGCCACTCGGCAATACCTGCAACGCATCGCCGAAGAACGCACCCGTCGCGAGGTCCGCTGATGTTTCACCCCACGAGAACTCCAGGAGCATGATGAAATCTTCCCTCTCCCCATTCCAAATCTTGCTTTGTTTGCCGCTGGCCCTGCTGCCGCTGACGGTTTCGGCTCAAATGCGGATCCAATCCGCGGCACTGGACGAGGAACACTTGGAGCGTCTGGGCGAAAAAGATGACGTGGACCGGGCCGTGGACGCGGGCTTGCAGTATCTGCTGACCCGTCAGAATCCCACCCACGGCTATTTCGAGGGGCAACTGCCGAACACCTACACCGCCCTGTCCTGCATGGCCATCATGGCCGTGGGGCATATGCCGGACCGCTCCGAATACGGCGAAGCCCTCCGGCGGGGCATTTTGTTTTTGGTGGACGCGGCGGAGAAAAACGACGGGTATTTCGGTGCGGAGGGCCAAGCCCGCATGTATGGCCATGCCATCGCCACCCTGGCCTTGCTGGAGGCTTACGGCATGATGCCCACCGAGGCGGAGAACCGGCGCGTCCGCGACGCGATTCAAAAGGCGATTCAAGTGATCCTCGATGCACAGGTCCTTGACCAACGACAGAGGAATCATTACGGAGGCTGGCGGTATCAGCCCCGGCCCAACGACGCCGATCTTTCCGTTACCGTCTGGCAGGTGCTGGCCCTTCGCGCCGCCGACAATTGCGGGTTGGAAGTTCCCCAAGAACGGATTGATCTCGCCATGGACTATGTGCGCCGCACCTTTCGGGATGATCGCGGCGGGTTCGCCTACATGACGGGCCACAACAACACCGGTCTCGCCATGCGTGCCTCCGGCATCGTTTGCATCCTCGCCATGGGGGAGGACCCCGAGGCGGAGGACCGCGAACGCATCCTGCGGGCCGCGGATTTCACCCGCGACTTTGACCCCGGCTCCATCAGCCGTCATTTTTTCTACACCGCCTATTACGCGGCCACCTCCGCCAACATGATAGACGACGAACACCGCGACCGGGTGTTGCCCGCGATGGAGGCGTTCCTCATCGGCAAGCAAAACGAAGACGGATCCTTCCCCAACCACCGGGGACACGACGGTGGCGTTTACGCCACCGCTTTTTCGGTCATCACCCTCGCCGTGCGCTACCAATATCTGCCGATCTACCAGGAATAACATCCGGGAAGCACGGACACGGATATGTAGATCGGCAGTCGATTGTCGATAACTCCGCATTCACCTCTCCATGGCTTCGAATGAACTCCGCGGGAGGATTTCATCGTTGACACAAGGCTTCAGTTTTGGTTCCCTGCGTAAAATCCGAGTAGTGTCCAACCATCAACTGAAATCCGAATGTCGAAACTCAAGTTTTATTGTGTCATCCTTCCCCAATTGCTCCTCTTTGTGGGGCTGCCTTGGCGGGTTTTGGGAGAATCCCCAGCCGCCGATCCAGCCATGGAGGTGCTGCATACGGCCAATGCGCTCTATAACCGGGGGCTGTTTGGGCCCGCGCGTGAACAATTCGACCTTTTTTTGCGGGAATACGGCGACCATGGGCGCATTCAGGACGCGCGGATGGGGCGGGCGTTGAGTCTGGTGGGGGAGGGCAAGGGCGAGGAGGCGGTTCGCGAACTGCGGACGTTGTCCCAAGACCGCAATTTCGACCGCCGGGAGGATATGCGGGCGGTGCTGGCGAACTTGCAACTGCAGTTGCAAAACACCCGTGAAGCCATGCGCGAGGCGAGGGGGCTGGCGGGTGATTCGGAGGAGGAATCCATCCGTAACCGGGCCCGCATTACTTGGAGCGAGGCCGCGTTTCTGTTGCGGGAATGGCCACAGGTCATTGAAGCGTCGCGTCCGCCGTTGAACGAGCGCATGAGCTATCAGTTGGGATATGCCTTGGTGCAGGAAAAGGGTCAGGATACGGAAGAGGCGATCGCGCCTTTGACGGGTCCGGCGGAAAGCGACGGACCCTACGCGCATCCGGCCTGTTTGTTGTTGGCGGGGGTGTATCAGGCCCGCGGGGATTCGGAAAACACGCGGAAGTTTTATCATCGGGCCGCGTATGACGCCACGGGCAGCGAAAGCGCGGCTGCGGGTTGGCAGGCGGCCCTTTTGGCCTGGCGTTCCGAGGATGCCGGTGCGGCGGTACAGGCTCTGGAGGCGTTTCGGGACGGGTTTGCCGAACACGCGCAAATTCCGCGCGCCACTTTGCTGCTGGGGCGTGCCCGCGAAAATCAGGACGATGCCCGCCGTGCCCGCGAGGCCTATGAGGCGGCCATGGCCTTTGAGGAAACCCGTCATGAGGCCGCCGTGCGCCGTTTGCGTCTGCTGGAACGGGACCGCTACCGCGATCCGCTGCTGGAAGCGGCGTTGGGCTGGCCCGCCGATCCCAATTGGACCCCGATTTTGTTGATGGATCAGGCGCGTCACGACTTGGAGAACGATCGGACCGAAGCGGCGGTGACGCGTTTGACCCAATTGATCGCGGAGTTTGAGGAAAGCGATTTGCAACGCAATGCCCGCTTGGAGTTGGCGGACGCCTTGGAAGCGTTGGCGCGGCATGGCGAGGCCGCCGAAGCGTCCCTGGCGTTTGCGAATGCGTTTCCCGAAGATCCCGAACGCGATTTGATGCGGTTTCGGGCCGCCCGGAATCTGGTGCGCGCGGAACGGGAGGCGGAGGCCGCGGATGTGCTCAAGGCCTTGTTTGACGATGAACCCGCCGAGGAGATCGATCCGCCCGCCCGCATGTTGTTGGCGCGTTTGCACACCCGGGGAGAGCGCTGGGCGGATGTGATCTCGGTTTTGGCGCCCCGGCGCGAAGCGGCGGACCGTCAGGGGCAATATTTGTCGGGCATGGCCGCGCTTCGGTTGGAGCAGTGGCCCAATGCCGCGCAATGGCTGGGGGCTTTTGTGGAGGACGCGCCCGAAGACATGCAGGCGGAAGCGGGCGAGGCGCGTTTGGCTTTGGCCCGCGCCTTGGAGTCGGATGACAAACCCGCCGAAGCCATTGCCGCCTTGCGGGATTTTTTGCGAACGCGCGGGGACGATGCCCGGATGCCGGAGGTGAAGCTCCGTTTGGCGGGACTGCAGGAAGATGTGGGCGCGTTGGACGATGCCCGCCAGACCTTGGCCCAAATTTCCGAAGATCACGGGGACCATGCGGTCGCGCCGCTGGCCTTGGACGAGCGGGTGCGCTTGGCGCTGGCGGCGGATGAAAAACAGCAGGCCGCCGTATTGTCGGAGCAGTTGGCCCGGAGTCATCGGGATCACGAGCGGGCGCCGGCCGCCGCGCTACGGGCCGGAACTCTGTACATGCAGGCCGAACAATATGAAAAGGCGGCTGAAATTTTGCGGGAATATTTGCGTCATCACGAAGACCATGCCGAGGCGGGCGAGGGCCGCTATTTGCGCGCCACGGCTTTGTTGCGGGATGAAAAACCGGGGGACGCGGAGGGGGAATTCAAACGCTTTTTGGAGCGACATGCCGAACATCCCCGCCGTCCGCGCGCCCTGTATGAGTTGGCGTGGATTCAGCGCAACCGGGAACGGTCTGACGAGGCCATCGTTTTGTATCAAACCCTGCTGGAGGAAGCGCCCGAGCATGAGCTGACCGCGTCCGCCAAAGGTGAACTCGCCGATTTGTTGCGGGACGCCGGACGGGTGGAGGAATCCTTGGCGGTGCTGGAAGGCTTGGCCGACAACGATCCTCGGGCGGCGATCCTGAAAGCCCGGGGGTTGATGGACACCGGAAAGCATGCCGAGGCCGCCGCCGCCTTTGCCGCCGCCGCCGAATTGCAAACCAGCCCCAATGCGGTGCGCGACGCCTGGTTCCAGTCGGGCGAAGCCTCCATGCGCGAGCGGGATTATGCCGCCGCCCTGAGGTCTTTCGAGCGGTCCCGCGATACCGCCGGCGCCGAACCCACGCCCGCCCTGTGGCTGCGCTTGTCCGAGGCGAACGGCTTCAACGGACGCTGGGGCGAAAGTCTCAAAATCGCCGAGGAATTTCTGGCGCGTTTCCCGGAAGATCCGCTGTATCCCCGGGCCCTGTATCAGGCGGGTTGGGCCTTGGAAAACCAGGGCGAATCCGAAAAGGCCATCGAACGGTACCGGGCTTTGGTGAATCGGGGCGAGAAAACCGCGGTGACGGCGCGGGCGCAATTTCAGATTGGCGAGTGTCTGGTGCGGCTGGAACGCACGGACGCGGCCATCGCCGCTTTCACCCAAGTGTTGTTGGTCTACGATTTTCCGGAAGTCAGCGCCCCCGCTTTGTTGCAACTCGCTGAAAGTTTGCGCCGCAGTGGCAACGAAGAAGAAGCCAAGGCACGTTACCGGGAACTGATTGAAACCTATCCCGACAGTTCCGCGGCCGCTTTGGCGCGCGAACAAATTCCCTCCGAATAACCCCGACCCCATTCCATATTTATGAAACTGATTCACCTCATTCCCATTTACCTTCTGGCCCTGCCCGCATTCGCGCAGGAGGCCCCGTCCACGGGCGAAGAAACCATGCTGTCCCTGATCCTCAAGGGCGGCTACGTGATGATCCCGCTCGGGGCCGCTTCCTTTCTGGCTCTGGCCATCACCTTTGAGCGCACTTTCGGACTGCGCAAGAAAAAGCTCATTCCCCCCGAATTTCTCCCGACCCTCAAAAACACCGTCGACAGCGACGAACAGTCCCTCGACGGCGCGGTGCGTTACTGCGAAAGCCTGAAAACCCCCGTGGCCAATATTTTCCGCAGCGGTTTGGTGAATCTGGAGCGGGGTCTGGACGCCGCCGAAAAAGCGATTGAAGACGCCGGTGCCCGGGAAATGTACAAGCTCAAGCGCAGCTTGCGCGGGCTCTCCGTGATTGCCTCGGTGGCGCCTCTGCTTGGACTTTTGGGCACGGTGTACGGCATGATCAGCGCCTTCCAGGCGGCTTCCACCGCCGGGATGGGCAAAGCCGACACCCTCGCCAATGGCATTTACGAGGCTCTGGTGACCACGGCCACGGGATTAACGATTGCCGTGCCCGTGCTGCTGATTTATCAGATGTTCCTCTCCAAGGTGGACGGCATTGTCGATGACATCGATGAGATGGGCATCGATTTTCTGCAGCATCTGGCCAAGCGCAATTCCGCTGTTCCCGTCGCCACCCTTGAAGGAAACCTGACATGAGAATCCGGCGTGACGACGAGGGCAACGGGGAACTCATCAACATCTCCTCCCTGCTGGATGTGATGTTCATTCTCATTATCTTCTTTTTGGCCACCACCACCTTCCAGCAGGAAGAAAGGGACGCCCAAGTGCGTTTGCCGGATGCCGGGGACAGCCAAACCCTCAGCGCCGCCCCGGCGGTGCTGATCATCAACGTGCGAGCCGACGGTTCTTATCTGCTCGGTACCATTCCCGTGGATTTGGCCGCCCTGCGCGGTCGATTGCGCGAGGCCGTGGCCGGAGGCGAGCAGAAGGTGCTCATCCGTGGCGACCAAAACGCCCTTCACGGCGCCGTGGCCGCCGCCGTGCTCGCCTGCAAGCAGGCGGGAATCCATGAAGCCAACATCGGATATGAACTCCCCCGTTAATTAGGCGGATTGAATCACCATGGCGCGACTCAAACGCATTTTCCTGCTCACCTTGTTCGGCCTGCTCCTTTTTGCGGCCGGCTACTCCGTGGCTTGGCTGAATCGTCGCTTCTCGACTTGGACCGACGGGGTGAGCATTTCCCGCACCGTCCGGGACGGGGAATTACGGCAAGTCTTGTGGGAAGATCCGGTGCCGGTCAATCTGGCCCCCGACACCACCGATCACATTGAGCCCGCCATTTCCGCCGACGGACGGGTTTTGGTGTTCGCCTGGCGGCGGGAGGGCGGGGCGGCCAATCTCTATGAAGCCGAACGGCAGGGGGACCACTGGGGCGAACCCCGTCCGCTGATGGCCATCAACACCGATTCCGATGAATTGGGTCCGGAACTCAACCGCAGTGGCGATTTGCTCTTCTTTTATTCGGACCGTCCGGGCGGACCGGGGGGATACAATATTTGGATGAGCCGCCGACGCTATGGGGAGTGGGAAGCGCCGGAAGTGCTCGGCGACAGCGTGAATTCGATTTTCGATGAATACGATCCGGCTTTGGACGCCGGGGGACGGCAGTTGGCGTTTGCCTCCAACCGGCCCGTGGACGCGCCGCCGGTGGTAGACGAAATGGCCTGGCGGGCGACTTTGCGGGAGCGCAGCCGCCGTCCGCCTTTCAACTTGTATCTCGCCTCCCGGATTGACGTGGAAGCGGACGGGGAAGGAGAGGGCGGCATCCGCTTTGATCAGGCCTCCTATTCGGCGGAGGTCAATTCCGATGCCGACGATGGGCAGCCGGCCTTCAGTCCCAACGGGGATTTTCTCTATTTCAGTTCCAATCGCGAGGGCGGGTACGGTGGATTTGACATCTATCGCATGCGCCTGACCCCTCGCGATCCCCTGGGACCACAGGCCCTGCCGCCGCCCGTAAACAGTCCCGGCGACGAGATGGACCCCGCGCTTTGGCACGAGGGGCACGGGCTGGTGTTCAGCAGCAATCGCGGGCAGGATCATCCCGACAATTTCACTTTGTGGCGGACCACTTCGCGGGAAGTCATCATGCGGCCATACTTTACTTGGCAAAACCTTCGCGTCTGGGTGGAGCGTTATGGGTTGTGGATCTTGCTGAGCATTTTGGCCCTGCTCTTGTGTTTGTGGCTGTGGCGGAAACTCTATGGTTCCGAGGCGACATTGGGGCCGCGGGCCCGGGCTTTGGCCATGTCGGGATTGGTTCACGCCCTGCTGCTGTTTCTTTTGGGGATGTGGTTTTTGGGTCAGGCGGTGGTGGAACAGAGCGCCGGACCCTTGGAGATCCGGGTATCGGAACAAAATCTGGCCCGTGAAAAGCTGGCCATGGAACTTCGCGAGGAAATCGCCGAGGTTAGCGTGCCCGAAAGCACCCCCCTGAGCGAACAGGTGCGCCTGCCCGAGGAATTCGCGCCCCCGGAATTGCCGGAAGCGTTGCGCGCGGATTTGCCCGAGCCTTCTCCGGTGCCCTCCGATTTTGCCCTGCCGGATGCCTTGGAATCCCGTCCCCGGGAAACCGCGGATCTGCTCGAGACCACCCCGGAAATGGAAACGCTGCCCGACGTGTTCACCGACCTGCCCGCCGCCGAGATGGCGGACCTGCGCGAAATCGCGCAATTGACCGAAGTGGCCATGGCCCGGGTGGCCCCATCGCCGGAAGCCGCCCCCGAAGCACCCGCCGCCCCGGCGCCGCAGGCCCGGATGGAAGCCGCCGTGGAAGCCTTGTCGCCCCTGGAACGTCAGGCCTTGCCGCTTCCCGCCCCGGAATTTTCCGTCACCGAAGCACTGACCGAGGCACCGGTTGCGGAAGTGCGCCCCGTGGAGTCCGTCGCTTTGCCGGAAACCACGGGATTGGATGTCGAGATTCCCGCCCTGACTGCGGGATTGCCGGCCCGTTCGGCGGATGCCCGGGCCGAGCTGACCCTTCTGCCCGAGGTGGGGCAAAGTCCGTCCCCGGTGGCGGATACCGCTTCGCCGGAAGCCCCCGCCGCCCCCGAGGCACTGACCCGAAGCGAAACCCGCGTGGACGCCGCCCCGGCTCCCACCCGCCGTCAACAGGATTTGCCCGAGGCCGCGTTGGACGTTTCCCATGACCTTTTGACCGTGGATTTGCCCGCGACCCCGCGTGCGGGGGAGGCCCGGCCATTGCCGGAATCCGAAGTGACCTTGGCGGACGCGATTGAAATCGCCATGCCCCGCATGAATCCCGACGTGCGGTTGGAATTGGAAACCGCGCCCGTGGCCAGTCTCAGCTATCACTTGCGCGATCCCGCCGTGCGCCGGGAACTGATCGAACAATTGGGGGGCAGCGATGAGACCGAAGCCGCCATTCGCCGTGCCCTGGAATTTTTCTCGCGCACCCAAGAGGCGGAAGGGCATTGGGACATTCACAAATGGGGCGGCGACCGCAATCATGACATCGCGGCCACCTCCTTGGTGATGCTTTGTTTTCTGGGCCACGGGGTGACGCATCAGTCCGAAGGGGCGTATCAGCAGACCATGGAAAAGGCCCTGAATTGGGTGTTGGCGCAACAGGGTGAGGACGGTGCCCTGGTGGGCAAGGACATGTATGACCATCATATCGCCGCCATTACCTTGGCGGAAATGTACGCCATGACCCGGGACGACCGCATCCGGGAGCCTTTGGAGCGGGCGCTTGCCTATGCCATCGCCGCCCAGCACGGGGAAACCGGGGGTTGGCGGTATCGTCCCGGTGAGCAAGGGGACACCTCCGTATTCGGTTGGGCGGTGATGGCGCTGACTTCCGCGCAGCAGGCCGGTTTGTCCATTCCCGCCGAAACCTTGGCCCGCGCCGATGGCTGGTTGGACCGCGTGTCCGCCGGACGGGACGGGGGACGCTACGGATACGACAGCCGCGACGCGAGGCGGCGGGCCATGACCGCCGAAGGCATGTTTGCGCGGCAATTGCTGGGCGCCCCCCGGAACCGGGCCGACATGATCGAAAGCGCCGCGTTTTTGTCCACCGAACTTCCCGAAGCCGGAGATGTGGACCTGTATCACTGGTATTACGGCACCCTCGCGCTTTTCCAGCATCAGGGCGAAACCTGGGATCAGTGGAACAACCGCTTGCGGACCATTCTCGTCGACAGTCAGATTCGGGAAGGGGAGCACGCCGGCTCCTGGGCGGCCAGGGGACGGTACGACAACCGCATGGGGCGGATCGTCAGCACCGCCATCGCCACCTTGTGCCTGGAAGTGTATTATCGCTATTTGCCGATGTATTCCGGGGAGTATTGATTTCTCCCGGGCAATTGAACCGCTGATGCCGGGCTTGTTGATGTATTCCAGCATGAATAAAAATTAACCACTGATGACACTGATTTACACTGATCTTGGGTTTGGGTTTGGGTTTGGAATCTTCCGGATGAAGATGATACAGAAAAGTGTGTAGGTTGAGGGTAAGAAGTTTGTGGTTCGTGATTTACAGCTCCTGAAATCCTAATCTTAATCCTAATCCTAATCTTATTTTATCAACCACGAAAAGCACGAAATTTCACGAAATGAATAAAGCTCCCCCATCTTGAGAACCTTTTTCGTGCCCTTTCGTGCCTTTCGTGGTTCTTCCATAATGTGATAGGAAAATTTGATTCTGAACGGAAATCGAAGTATATTGGGACATGAATACACAATCGTACATGCAATATGCCGCATTGACTTGCCTCCTGTGGG
Organism: Verrucomicrobiota bacterium; assembly: GCA_020831635.1. Lineage (GTDB taxonomy): Bacteria > Verrucomicrobiota > Kiritimatiellia > SS1-B-03-39 > UBA6053 > PXAS01. The sequence continues at coordinate 10,711 of JAFIGC010000166.1, forward strand.
GTGGGGTGGCCATGGCTTCGGGTGGACAAAGTGGCGGTATTTCCGTAAATCGGTCCAGCATGAGGCCCTTGACTGAGCGCGAACGCCAAAACGCCCCCGTGGTGATGGAGTATCGGGGACCTCAGAGAACCCATGTGCACCAAAGGGGTGATCGTCATCAGGACGTTGAACGCCGGTACAGGGATCGGGACGAGGTGAAAGGCGTCCACAAGCGGGGACACCATGGCCGACACCGGGAAAATCCCGTGATTTTGGTTCCCGCGCAGGATGGTCGGGGCTATATTGTCGTGGGTCCGGTGCGGCGCACGCCGCCCGACACGCGCACGGTGCCCAATCTGCGGCCTGCGCAGGTGGCCCCCCGCAATGAGGAAAACTTCGTCAATACGCCCCCGCCGTTGCGTGCCGCGCAGATTGCTCCGAGGGAGTAGGCGCTGTAGATCGGCAGTCCCTTGCCGATAACTTTGCCTTTCGCGACAAGGGACTGTCGCGCTACAGCCGATAACTTTGCCTTTCGCGACAAGGGACTGTCGCGCTACAGCCGATAACTTT
>JAFIGC010000167.1 GCA_020831635.1 Verrucomicrobiota bacterium
GGGAATGTCCACGCCGTCCTTGCGCCATTGGAATTCGGGGGCGGGATTGGCGTTCACGCTGACCGAAAAGCTCGCGGGTTCCAGTTCGGTGACGGTGAGTTCGGTCGGTTGTTGGGTGATTTCCGGGGCGAGGGGATCGCCGCCTTCGGATTGCACCCGCATGGTGCGGGAGACCAACGCGCCGCCGTCGTCGGCAAAAAGCCGCAGTTCGTAGATGGCCGGGAAGGGTCCGGCGGTGAAGGTGGTGTCGGCGAAAGTTTCCAGGCCGATTTCGGCATCGTCGGGCCCGCCTTCCTGTACCCAGAGCACTTCCACTTCGCCGGGCGGGTTCGGCAGACCGTCGTCGCTCACGGACGCGCCGAGTTGAATGGTTTGTCCGGGGCCGGTGCCCTGGTCGGCGACCTGAATGTCGGGCGCCAGATTGACGGGTCCGGGATATGCGAGCAAGGCGATGTCCGCCGCAGGGACGATCCGGTCGTAGATTCGCATTTCGTCGATCCGTCCGTTCCAAGAAGTGTTGGAACTGGTGCCGCTGCCGATGCGCATGGTGGCGGTGGCGCGGAAATCACCGGGAGCGGTGATCTGGGTGGTTTCAATGAATTCCCCGTTGACCCACAGGCTGGGGTGGTTTTGATTGCTGCTGTTGTCATAGGCCAGCACGACATGCATCCAGGCTCCGGAAGGGATATCCTTTTCAAACCGCCAGTGTCCGGTTGAATTGACATGATTGGAAAGGAAATGCAGACGGGTGTCATTGGCTTGCATGCGGAGATGACCGCGGAGGTTGCCGTTGCCGTCGATGAAACTGAACAGCGTTCCGTTCCGTTGGGCCGGGGAGGCGTCGGCGAGCATCCACAGGGAGACGGTCATTTGGCCGGGCATTCCCATGGACGCGGTCGCATAATTGCCATTGCCGCCGAGGCGGACGGCCGTGCCGTCGTAGCCGGAAACGCCGAGTTGGAAATTGCCGTTGTCGTTGATGGCGGCGTGGTTTTCATTGCCGCTGGCATCGGTGAGTTCGATTGACCCGGATGCATCATTCATGCGCCAGTACCCCGCCAAGCCTTCGTCCAACACCTCTCCGCCGGAAGCGGCGGCGAAGACCTCGATCCGTTTTTCACTGACCCCCTTGCCGTTGTCGACCGAGAGCAGCAGGGTGTAGCGGCCCGCTTCCGGGAAAACCACCATCGGGTTCGCGAGGGTGGTGTCATCAAACACGGCGGGAGCGGGTCCTTGCGCCTGTGACCAGGCCAGCGCGACCGGATGCCCGAAGCCTTCGACGCCCAGATCCAGGTGCAGCGTCGTTTCCAGATGCGGCAATGCCACCGCCGCATTGCGTGGAGAACGGACCGAAATGGCCGGACGCCGGGTGTAGGTGATCTCGAAACTTTGAAGGGTGCTGTTGAATGGGTCGGAGGCTTTGAGAAGGACCGGCACCGAAGAAAGCTCGGAATGCGGAGCCGTGCCGCCCAAGGTGGCCGTGCCATCCCCGTGGTCTTGCAGGCTGAGCCAGCCGGGTACATCCAAGGCGCTGAATCGGATGATGTCTCCCTCCGGATCATCGGCGGTGATGAAATACGTGTATTCCGTTCCAGTGAGCACTTCCAAATCAGGCAGGCTGGTGAAGGACGGGGGGTGGTTGAGGGGATCGGGCGTTGTTTGCGCGCCCGCCTCGACCGTCACCGACACCGGGGATACCGTCACGCCGTCGTATAAACCGCCCCCGGACACGGTATGGGACAACGTTTGCGTTCCTCCGGCGGAGGTGTCGGCGTATAGGACCACGGTTTGCGGTTGCTGCCAGTTCTCCGGGGTGAAAACGATTTCGGAGGCGAGGGCGATCAAATTGCCGGTGGTGACGGGGACCAGGATCACCGGCTCATCCGGCGCCACGGACAAACGCAGGGTGTAGCTGGCCGTCGGTTGTTCCGGGGAGATATGCCATCCTGATTCCGGAGCCGTGACGCGGATGGACGGTTTGGTCGCCTCCACTTCCACGATCTGCATGCCGTTCATGAAGCGGTGGCCGTTGTTTGCGCCATTTGCATCGCGGATCACCACCCGGAATTCGGGGTCGGTGATATTGCGGAAGACGACGTAATTGCCCAAACGCTCGTCGGCGGGCTCCGAGGGGCTCAGGGCGGTGGATTCTTTGAAGCCGACCCAAGTTTCGTAGTTGGGATAGTCGCCCAGTCCGTTGTTGTGATCGAGCGAATTCTGGCCGTATTTCGGAGGGGCCAGGGCGGTGCTTTGATCCGGGGAGGTGATGTTGAATTGGCGGGTGACGGCATCCCGGGAACTGTCGTTCACGTGATCGAAATAGACATACACATCATACTGCGCGTAGGGAATGTCCCGGGCGATCAGCCAGGGGCCGTCGGAGTTGTTGTTGAAATTCGCGTACCCGTGCATCATGCGTCCGTTGCCAGTGGAGGTGTCGGTGGCGCTTTTGCCGATATTCGATCCGGTATGCCCCTGCCATTCCACCCGAATGGGGGTCGGGTAGCCGTCGTTGTCGATCAGATTGGGGTATATGCCGTCGTTGGCGTCGTCTTCGGCTTTGGTGAAGTTGTTCCAATGGGGTTCCGAATACACCGCGCCGATGCGGTCGGCAAAACCGACCGTGGTGGGGTCATGCGGAAAAGCCCAGGAACTGGTTCCGGCGAAATTGACGCCCACCGAACGGGTGGGTGGCGGGCTTTCCACCGTGACCGTGCGGACGTTTGACAACTGCGTGCGCCCGGTGTTGTCCACCGCCAGGGCCACGATTTGTTGCGTGCCCACCGAGACGTTTTCCCAGAGGGTGGTGTACGGTTCTTCCGAGGACGTGCCGAGAAAATTGCCGTTGGCAAAGAAACGCACTTCGTCAATCCCGTCCTCATCCGAGGCTTCGGCGGTGAGAAGAATGTCCGCGCCCACGAGGAAGGTTTCGCCCTCCAGGGGATTGATCACGCTGACGGTGGGCGGGGTGTTGGTCTGCCAGTCGAGTTGACGCAGGTCGGACGGTGTCAGCGGGGCCAAAGGCGCATCGAGCGTGCTCCAGCTCACCTCCAGCTTTTCCGAACCCGTGCGGTGAAAATATTCGAGGCGGACTTCGTGCAGACCCGCCTGCAGGGCGATGTTGCCGGTGGTGACCGCCGAAGTCGATTTGACCCCGTCGTTTTCGACCACCAAATTGTTGCCGATCCAAAAGCGGACCCCGTCCTTGGCGTCGATCGAGAAGGTGTACACATCCGTTTCAGCCACGTCCAGATATCCGGTGAACAAGAGGGCGAAGTTCGTATTGCGTTGGGCGGGCGACAAACCGAAGGTGTCCACCGTGCCTTCCGCCACTGGGAAAAGAGTGTTGAAATCAGGCAGAACCTGGAAACTGCCTTCGAAATAGGTGTAGTGGAGGCCGTCCAGGGTGGCTGCGGGCTCCTCGGGGGTGCGATACGGCACATCGCCGACATTCACCCAGACACTGGCGTCGGTCAGCCCGCCTTTCATGTCGGAAACGGTGACCTCCACCAAATAAAAGCCGGGCTCGCTCCAGGTTTTGGTTTGGGTGGCGCTGTTGACGATGTTGTAGGTGTCGTCGCCGAAATTCCAGTCGAAGGCCAGGTCGTCCCCGTCCGGATCGGTGGCGTTCACGGTGATCTCAAAGGGGACGCCGGGCTGGGCGGCGTTGAGGACCGTTTGTGAAAACGAAGCGACGGGCGGTTGGTTGCCCACCACATCATCGCCATAGTGGATCACCACCTCAATCCATTCGTGGGTCTGCCCGTTAATTTCGCTGCTGCCGCGGAGTACGGGGGTGACATGAAATCCGCCGAACATCTGGGTGCCGTTTTCGTTGGGGTCTTCGGAGTAGGTGCGCCCGATTTTGATGGAGCTGTCGTCCCGGTCGGCATTGCCGGGTCGGGAATTGGGGGTGGTGTCCAAACGGTTGGAACCGCTGCTCATCATGGAATGCACGGATACCGCGTTGCGATTGTAATCCGTCCGGCTCCATCCGCCGTCGGTGCCGCCGCGGTGTCCGAAGCCCAGAAACACGTTGTTCCAAGCGGTGTAACTGGAGATGGGAATGTTCAGGACGCGAACGAGAGATTCCGTCTGCCGCCGGTCATGATGCTGATAATCATAAATGCGGTAGGTGCCGCTTGCGGTGATGTCCTTCACCTCGCCCCGGGTGCGGGTGAGGAAGCCCAATCGATAGCGGAAGAGCGGATTGAACATCAGCCCCGGATTTCCGCCGCCCATCACGCACCAGCCGTCCTGATATTCGCCGTTGACCCGCAAGGGCGAACGCGGATGCACTTCCGGGTCTACCCCGTCCGGCGCATACCAACTGTTGGCGTGGTAGACCCCCCAGTTGTGCCCCAGTTCGTGAACGGCGATGGTTCCGCTGAGTGATCCGCCCGTCCAAGAAAACTTGCCGTTGACATAGGCGCGTCCAGCGGACCCGACCATATTCGCGTTCGACATCGATACCCAACGGTCGTAGTGCACCGGATCGTAAATCCCGCCGTTGTTCCATTCCGGTCCCAATTCCCGGGCCGCGGCCACGCTGTGACTCTGCAGCAACCCGAAGTTGTTGCGATACTGCTCGTAGGTACCCGGCAACTGCATCGGCGGAGTGACCACCAGCACCGGGATGTCCATGCCATTCCTGCGCTTGGGGCCGAACCAAGTTTGATGATAACTGCCGCGGTAATAATTTTCCGACATCGACATCAGTTCGCCGAGCAAGGCCTCGTCGGATTTATAATCCGTCCATGGCTCCCGGTCACTCGGATACACCCGGAAGACCATCATCGTCTTCGGCCCCAGCCGCCAGCTGTTGGTGCCCGTATATTCGTGGTACACTTCCGTGGGCACCGTCGTTTGCGTGGGCGGATGGTTCGGATCGAAGGTCAAAGGCGATTGGGCGCCGATTTGTGAAACGGCGATCCAAGCAAGAAAAAAGGTATTGATAACAACAAAATTACGCAAACGCATATTCAATCTCCGGTGATGAGTGAAAATAGATACGCCATTTACCATACACATCATGGGAGAATCGTTAATAGACTATTTACCAAAAACAGTTACATGATTACGAAGAAACAATTGCAATTATACGCATAAATTTTTCAATCCACCTTGAAGCAGTCGGGTATTTCCGAAAGTCATTCGGCGATTACGATATGAAATTGCATGGTTCGAGAGCCCTGCGAGCTTGTCTCGCGGGTGAACGGCACCTGTGGCTAGAATCGGAAGGTGTTATACATCAAAGAGCCCCGCGCCCTTGCGGCGCGGGTGAACGGCACTCGCGGCTTCCATGGTTTGGGGGAAGAAGCTACGAATGCCGTTCACCCGCGAGGCAAGCTCGCGGGGCTCTTTGTTTGGTTGCCGTGGATCTAGCCATAGGTCCCGTTCACCCGTGCCACAAGGGCACGGGGGTCTTCCAAACATCCGTAAGATTGCGAGAGAAGAAATCCACCAATACTCGGAATCTCATGGCCCGCAGGGTTGGCAAAAAATGCTATGCGAAGATTTATGGTTTACAGAGTACTAGCCGGTTCGTGTCCGAAAAAAATTAAGAAATGAGGACCTGTTTGGCGTGGCTTTATAGGACAAAGTTTAAGACAAAGCTTGGGACAAAGGTTCGGATATGGCAGGAGTCATGAATGACTCTACTTTGTCTTCCCGGCTATTTTGTCTGGTCGGAGATGGAACTTTGCCCCCGGACCCGACTCCGGAATTGCGAAGGGGTCTCGCCGGTTTCGCGTTTGAACACCAGACTTAACATGCGCGGTTCCGAAAAGCCGACCAGATAGGAAATCTCTTTCATGGAAAGCTCGGTGTTGCCGAGCAAATCCGAAGCCTTGCGGATGCGGGCGGCGCGCAAATGTCCGCCCACCCCCATGCCCGTCTCTTTTTCGAAATGCAATTCCAAGGTCCGACGCGGCACCTTCAGTTCCCGCACCAGATCCGCGACGTCGGCAAAGGCTTCGGGCGTTTCCTCAATGCGCTTGATGCAGCGGGTGACCATGGGGTTTTCATAAACAAGCGTGCGGGTGGACTGTCGGGAGACAATGCCGAGCGGCGCGAGAAACATGGGCACCGTAGGCGGCGGCTTGCCTTCCGTCCATTCCCGTCCGATTTTCGCCGCCTGGAAGCCGATTTGGCGTCCCGCCAGCATCACGCTGGACAGCCCCATCGGGCAGAGTGCCTGTTCCAGGGGATCGTTGTCCACCCCGATCATGGCGTATTTCGCAGGAATCATTTTTGCGGGGTTTTGAAGATTCTCCATGATCCAACGGGCATGGAGATCCGATGCGCAAAAGAGACCCATCGGCTTGTGCATCCTGGACAAGGCCTTGAGGACGCCGGGGACTTCCAGCCCGTCATCCAATTCCAGGCGGGAGATTTCGCATCCCTTTTCCCGTGCGGCCGCCTCGAAACCCTCTTGACGTTGTTGCGAAAACATCAAATGCCCCGGCCCGATAAAGACCAAATTGCGGTGGCCCCGCTCAATGAATTTTCGGGCCGCGAGTTGACCGACCTGCACATCGTCACTCACCACTTGCGGACAAAGGGTGACGCGGTGTTGGTTGGAGGTGGAAACCACCCGGGGGCAATTCAGGAGAAGGTCCTGGATTTTTTGCGAATCCGAGGAGAAATAGACGATACAGTCCACCGGGAATTTGGTCGCCTTTCCCTCGGGAATGTCCCCTCTGCTCGAAATCACTTTCAATTCACACTGGGGATGGGCGTCGCAGTAGGCCCGCACCCCCAGCAGAATGTCCCGCCCAAGCCCAATGGCGGCCGGTGTAACCACCCCGATTTTCATGATTCCCTTTTTCGCCATATCTATGGTTCCAGGATCGGTTGGGTGCGGGCGTTGGGGTTTAGGTTGTGCCAAAGCAGACGATTGCGGCTTAAGATTTGCCCTCCTCCGCCAAAATTCACCACGACAAGGTGCCGGTCGTCAAAGGGGTGGATGTGGGGCTGACCGGGACCGTGATGGCCCATTTGCTCCAGCCGCAGGGTTTTGTCCCCGGACCAGTCGCGCAGGGCGGTTTCATTCAGGTTGCGACTGAACAGGAAAGGGTCATCCATCAAAGCTATTTCCGGGCCCAGGTCCATCACAACCGACCAAGGGTTGTGTTCCGCGCGCAGGATCTCCCCCGGAGACAATTGCGGTACCCGGGGTGCCTGGAAGAGGGACGGATCATTGTAAAGCACATCGACCTCCATTAACCAATTGAAATAATCGGTGCTGCTTTCAGGATGAGGCGTATATGGCGTATGGGCGCTGGAGGGCCAGTAGGTTTCATTTGCATGAAAGACACTTTCGAGCATTCTCGCCATAACACTAAGATAAATTTGCCGGCCATTGTTCATCATGCGGGTGCGCGCAACCGCCGGCGGGGGTACGACATGAAACACGAGTGGCAGGATCAGAGCGATCATAATCCCCAAACCCAACAAGAGCAGCAGCACCTCGCGGCGGGTGATCCCGGACTTGAATGACGAAGGGTGGCTTGGCTTGGAGTTACTTGTGGTGTTCATTTCAATTTTCAGGGTACCACCAGACGAATGTGTACCGCAATACAAATCCCGCGGCTGATTTTTTGAGATTCGGATTCAGGTTTTAGTAAGCTTTGCGACAAACGCTTCCGGCGTTTGACAAGGCACCGGAGACAGTTTGAAATCCGCCTCGTTCCGCGTAAGAATCAACTCCGAATCCGAGGAAACCGCCGCCGCCGCCACCATTGCGTCCTCGAAATCCGAAAAACCAAGTGACATGGCATTGTTTGCACACGCTTCATCAAAAGTCGTCACCCGTCCCGTTTCCAGCAGGTCGTGAACGGCTTCCATCGCGCGGGTATTTCCATGTGCCTGTCTGACCATGTAATAAAAGGTTGCCAGCGAATGAGGGGCGACCATCGGTTTGTCTTCACCTTTCGCCACCCACGTCCAGGAGGCCATGGAGGCTTGGACGAATGGCTTTCGAGCCAAAGCGATGTCCAAAAGCACGTTTGTATCGAACAGAATCTTCATCGGGATTTCGTCACGGGACTGTGCTTTGCGAGGATGGCTTCCGCCCGTGGATCGCCCGTGAGGTTTTCCAGTGACTCCGGCGATGTGTCCGCCAGACGCTGCAATCGGTGCAATGCCGAGGATTCGGCGGCACTGGGCCGTACGGCTCTTCTTTGCAATTGATGGTACTCTTCCTCTGAAATCAAAACCGCCGCGTCTCGGCCGCGTCGAGTGATTCGTACCGCCCGACGACTGGCACGTCCCATCACTTCGCCAAAATGGGTTTTAAAGTAGGATGCATTTACCGAGTCCATGTATTTTATATAGCACAAGTCATGCGATCAGGTCAAGTCGTTCGATACAACAAAAAAAGTTGAATGAAACCAGATCAATGAAACCCTCATTCATTATTCGTTCACCCTGAAAGGCAGCAAAGGCAATTCCACCGCCATTCCCCTCTGCTCCCTCTGCGTCCTCCTGTTCAAAAATTTCGGTGGATTGGATCGGAGGTTCCGATTACGATTAGGATTACGATTAGGATTAGGATTAGGATTAGATTGACCCCAATCCTTTCACGCCTCATAAAGGAGCCATGAAAAAACGCGCGCTTTTGTTTTTGGTGGTTTTGTGTCTGGTACTTGCCGGTGGGTGGTTGTGGCTCCGGGGAAAACCCTTCACGGTGCGGATCAGCCAGCGACAGGTGGACCAAGCCCTGGCGGAACGTTTCCCCATGCAACAAACCCATCTGATGATTTTCGATCTGTCCTATGAAAATCCCGTGGCCGAATTGCTGGAGGGCGAGGATCGGGTGCGCGTGGGCATGGACGCCCGGCTGACCATCGGCCTGGGCGGAGAACCTCGCACCTTCACGGGAGGCGCGACCGTGACCACCAGCGTTCGCTATGAGCCGGAAACGTTTTCGTTTTTCCTCTCCGACGTGGAAATGGAACGCTTGGAAATCGAGGGCATTCCCTCCCAATACACCGATCAGGCCGGGCGTTTGGCTCTGCTCGCCGCCCGCGAAACCATTGAAGAAATTCGAGTGTACCAAATCCAGGGGGTGGACGCGAAAACCAGAGCGGCAAAAATGGTCCTCAAAAACATTCAGGTGAAAAACCAGACCATACATATTACTTTGGGGCTTTGAGGTTCCGCGGATGGGACAGGGTTTGGAAGGGGAAACCACTGAGCACACTGATTTACACTGATGCTGAGGGTTATGAGTTTAGGGTAGTGGAAGGGAACTACGGAAGTCACGGAATGCACGGAGTGAGTTGAGGGCGTGGTGTTTCTCGAATCTTTCATGGAGTCGGACTCGTCAGACCCGTCAGACCCGTCAGACAAAACACGCAAACCGTATGCCCCTCCGACGGGTCCCACGGGTCGGAGGGGTCCGACCCGAAGCCGTTGCATTCTTCCTGCCATAAACAGAAATTCCACCCTTTACTTTCAGAAGTTTCTGTATATACTGAAAACTATGAAAGCAACAACACTCTCGGAAATGGAGGCCAAGACGGAATTTTCAATTCCCGCGGAAGCCGTGGCCACGGAATTGGTTGCCTATTACACCCGTGCCGGAGAGGACTATCGGGCCTGGAGTTCGGGGATGAACATGCACTTCGGCTATTGGCGGCGCGGGGTGAACCCTTTTCGGCTGGAGGAAATGCTGGAGGCCATGAACCGGGAAGTCATGGAGGCACTGGCATTGTCGCCCGACCGCCCCGCGAGGATCGCGGATTTGGGGTGCGGGGTGGGGGCGACCCTGCGTCACATGGCCCGGTTACGTCCCGATTGGCGGTTTGACGGTGTGACCCTGGTGCCTTGGCAGCTTCAGGTGGCCGCCGAGTATGCGGGCCAGATGCCACATGACAACATACGCTACCATCGCGCCGACTATCGGGCAACGGGGTTGGCCTCGGAAAGTTTTGATGCCGTGTACTTGTTGGAGAGCATGTGCCATGACGAGGGGGGCGGCAAGAAAGCCGTGCTCGAAGAAGCCGTTCGCCTGCTCAGACCTGGCGGCAGACTTGTGTTGGTGGATGGTTTCCTGAAGCGTCCGCAACAGCATCCCCGGTGGTTTCGGCGGGTATTGCGCGAAGTTTGCCAGGGGTGGGCCATGAGTAGTTTCCCGGAGAAGGACGCGGTGATCCACCATCTGGGCGATTTGGGGATGGGGGAAATGGGCTGGCGGGATCTTTTCTGGCGGCTGGCTCCCTCCGGGTTGCATGTCCCCCGGGTCACGGCCGCATATTTATGGCAACGCGCACGGTCGGGAAATCCACCCTGGTGCGAAGAAAGCCGCAGGCACGTGCGCTCCTGCGTACTCAGTCCGCTGGTCGGATTGTGTCGGCCCTGGTTTGCCTACGGGATGCTCACGACCCGCAAAAACGCAAGTTAAACCGTCGGCTCGGGATGATGCGCGAAGGGGAAGGGGTTTTCGCGACCTTCTGTTCAGAAACATGGAGGATTGGGACACAAGCAGGGGCGCGAGTTCGCGTGGGCTTATGGGGGCGGCGCATCTTGCGCCGGGCGCTCCTCAATCAGATCTGTCTCACAATTTTCCCATGGCCCAAATTCTATAAAAGAGTAGGTGTCTTCCGTGTTGGCGTCTGATTGCACGGATGAGCTATCTTAGTGCCTGAAACTGAACTCGAATCATTCCGCACGCCAAACATTTACCTACAACGCCCCTGGAATTTGCAAGGTTTACCGTAAAGCAGATAACATCAAAAAATGTTGTGACATTCGTCTCCAGCTTTTGTTTTGTTTGAACAAGATCATTGCGACCATGAGAAACGGAAACTCAACCTACAACTTCGACCAGATTGGAAACCGCAGTAGCGCGGCAGTCCCTGCCGCGGTATCTTCTCCCGGTGGAAATTTCG
>JAFIGC010000168.1 GCA_020831635.1 Verrucomicrobiota bacterium
AGACCCGGTCCCAAAGATCAGGGGCGTCCCGGAGGGCCGCACGGAAAATGGGGCGATAGGGGCATGGTTATTCGGCTATCGCCGCCGAAACCAAGAAAGACCCAACAGGGCGAGGCAGATGGAGGCCAGGATCAGGGAGCCGGGTTCTGGTATGACCACGAATTGCATCACCTGTCCATTGATGGTGCCGTCCGCAAAGTTTCCGGTTTCGGACACGGTACTGAGCTGAAATGTAAACGGCCCGTTATATTCGCTGTAAGTGACGCTATTATAGGTAATATCTCCGTCATCATCGGCGAGGAGCCATTGAAAAGACCCGTTGGAAATCGCGGAAAGGAAGTCGGTGTTTTCATCGGTGTAGAAACCGCCGCGGAAGGTATCATTGAGTTGGAGGGAGGCGACATCCAGATAAATGGAGACCACGTTGTTGCCATCGAGATTCTGGGTGAAGGGGATGGCTCCGGTGATTCGCAACACATCGTTGATACTGGCCGTGGCCGTACTGTAGTCAGGGGAGCCGGTGGAGGTAAATTCGAATTGGAACCCCAATCCGCCGGAAGGGTCGACGGAGGAAGTGGTGAGAATACCGGGGCTGTTCCCCGGGGAGACGGTTCCGGCTCCGCTGATCGCGGCCACGGTTCCGCTGCCCGCCAGGTCGGTGCCGACCCCCAGCCGAATCCCGCTGGAGGAGGCGTTGGAGCCGTTGACGACCAGCTGTCCATCGTGCACCCAGGTGCTCCCGGTATAGGTATTGTTCCCTTGCAATACCATGCGCCCTCCACTGAGGGCGAGACCGCCGGATCCGGAGATCGTTCCGGTGGCCAACAATTCGCCAGCGCCACCGACTTCCAGCAATCGGCCATTGGTGTTCAGGTTTTGAATGGTTACCCCGCCCTGCCCCACATCCCAATACTGATGGTTCCCCAGGGCAAGATTGGCCGTAAACACCTGCCGGGCAATATCATAATTTGTGATTCCGCCGCGCCCGACCGTCAAGGTATTCGATCCCCCGAAAGTAAACCCGTCCGTCGTCGAACCCGTTTCACGGAAATAAAGGCCGCGGAAGTTCAAATTACTGTCCACCTCAAGGTTCCGAAAAGATGTGGCGGCCGCATCGAACAGGACATAAACGTCGGATGGCGTTGAGCCGGACCAGTTTTGACTTCTGCCCAGTTCTGTTTCCGAGCCAGATGGGCCACTTGCGCCCCCTTGCCAGGTGTTCGATGGATTCCCCTCGACCCGCAGCGCAAACCCGTCCCCGGTCATGGTGGCATTGAGCGCATTCATGACCTCGAATGTGCCGGTGAAGTTGAGAAAATTGGTGGTGTCATCCCTGCTAATGGCGGCATTGTTCCCAATTGTCAGCAGATCTTTCCCGCCGTTCGGATTCGTCCACCCGTAAAACGCGGGACTTCCCGAATCCCCGTCCCGGAGTTGCACGTCGTTTCGGTTGGTGGTGAAAAAATGGTTCAGTCCACTGACGGTGACACCATTGATCGTGGCCACCCCCGCGCGGGGGCTGTTGGTCGTGCCACTCACCCCGGCATACAGAAAAACGTCCAAGCCGTTGTAATTGCCGGGGGTGTTGACGGTGGAGGAATTGTTCAAGTCCAGCACCCCGCTTCGATACAGCGGATACGAGGGGGTATAGGGGGTTTGAAGGGTGCCAATCGAGAGATCCCCAATGGATTGATTTTCAAAGACGACCCCGTAGGTGGTGGCCGTCACGCCGCGCTCACTCCCGGAGATCACCGTCCCGTCACCGGCTGAAATATTGATGGTGGGGGCGCCCCCGAAGTGACGGGCCACCAAGTAATGCTGCGGGCTGAGGAATCCGAATCCTTTCGAAACCGAGGTGGAAGACCATCCGCCGGATGAAAAATCAAACCCGCTTCCCACAAACGAAGCGCTGGTGTTGTTGATCGGCGCACTGGGAAAACCGCTGCTGAAGCGGTTGTTGGCCTCGCTGGTGTAGCCCGTGATGGTCACGGCTTGAACGCGAACGACCAACTGGAACAATCCCGCAACAAAAACGGCAAGCCATACTTTGGATTTCGTGAAGTGGTTCATAAAAAGATCCTACTCAGAATACTGGGAGTTGTAAAGATTTGATTCAACGCCCTCAATCGGACGCAAAATTATAACCCCGGCAAACGGCCCTGCGCCGAGTGGTCGCGATGTAGACGTTCCCGCTGGATCGGATCCATGTCCAGGGCCACCACCTCGGTATCTTCCATGATGTAAATAAACATCACATCCTCATGGGCGGGGTCTTCGCTGTCTTTGGACCAAAGACGCAACGTCCCGGTGATCTGAATCATGTCGTCGATGAAGGGATACCGCCGCTTTCCTTCTTTTTGACGCACCAGCACCACTTGGTTCACGGCCGGGGGCGCACAAAAATTACACCCGGTGGGGAAGTTGAGCAACATGAATTCGCTCATATCCTGCAAGCTTTCATACGGGGACATAAATCCCTGCATACGCACGGTTTTCCCGTCCAGTTCCGCAATCCCGGAAGGAAAGACGGGCTCATGGTTTTCATCGGGCGTCACCCGCTCGATCACGCGAAAATCCAAACGGGGAATGCCATCGTTGACATCACCGCCCCTTTCCACACCGCCCATCTCCACCGCGCGCTCCGAAGCCCGCGCATCGGAGGCGGGTTGATTGCGCACCTGCAGTCGCTGCACGATCAGCACCAGCACCACCACGCAGGCAATGCCGAGGGCGACATCGATCCACCAGTCTTTTTTTTGCGGGGCTTCTTTTTTAAAATCATTCACGGGTTAAATCCTCCACGGGTGAGCGTCGATAGCCGAATACGGCCGGGATCACGCCAAAGCAGGCGCCACCCACCCAGATGCCCAACAATACCGCCTTTTGGTGTTCCGCCAAATGAAAAGGCGAGAAACCTGTCAGAAATTCGGGGGAGCGGAAGTGAAGAACCGCGGACAACCCGCCGTGCGCCATGAGGATACCCAGAATCACCCCGAGGGTACTGATCCAAAGTGATTCCAACCAAACGAGGGTGAAAATCTCCCGGGGATGCGCCCCCAGAGTGCGCAAAACCGCCCAATCGCGACGGCGGCGCTCGGTGGCCTGCAACAGGGTGGCGATAATGGCCAGACCGGATACCAGGGCAACGGCGGCTGCCATCCACAACAGCCCCTGCTGCACGGGCTTCAACACCCGCTGGTATAGACGGTGCAACTCATCCACGGGCACCGCCGCCATGGCATCGGTGTTGCGGTTGATCTCGTCTCGCATCCACATTCTCATGCCCGAACTTCGCAATCGAAGCCAAACGGCAGTCACCTCGGGTTCGCGCTCGGGACGCTCCCGACGACCGCCAAACATGTTCCGGTGCATGTCTTCATCCGCTTCGTGCACGATCCACACGGATTCCAAAGGGGTCAGGATCAGCCGATCCACCACGCCGCCGGAGGGTTCGAGAATCCCGGTGACGATGTACGGGAAATCGTCGTGTTCGGTTCCCGGCGCCGGGCGCAGTCCGTGGGACCCCACGAAGGAATCCCCCAACTCAAAGCCATGGGCTCGGGCAACTTCCGCACCCAAAACCACCTCAAAGGGCTCCTCGAATTCCCGCCCTACCCGCAGGTTCAGCCAGTCCACGCCATCCGCCAGAGTCCGCGGACGCCATGTGAAAAATTCCGATGTCGTGCCCACGATTCGATATCCGGCGAAATTGTCCCCCAGCGAAAGTGGCACCGCCGCCCGGACCCGCTCATCCTCTCGCAGGGAATGATACAGGGCCAAAGGAATGTTGCCGGTGGGCAAATCGATATGGTGCACGGCGCTGAGAATGAGTTGCAGGGGGCTCCCCTTTCCGCCCACCACCATGTCAACCCCCGATCCTTCCCGAAGCAAGGCGTTTTCCGATTGCTCACGCAACAACAAAATCGCGCAAGGCAACGCCGTGCCCAAGGCCAAACTGATCACCGTCAGCAGTGTGACCCCGCGCCGGGCGCAAAGATACCGCAAAGCCATTCCCGGAAGGGTCATGAAGCCACCTCCCGACTCTCGCTTCCGACTTCATTCCCGATGGCATCCGCGCAGGATATGCGACGCGGGAAACGAGCCGCCAAGGCTTGGTCATGGGTAACGCACAACCAGCCACAGTTTAGCTTTGCGCAAAGATTTTCCATCAACTCCACGGCTTTGCCCCCCGCCACCGGATCCAAAGCCCCCGTCGGTTCGTCCGCCAACAACAGTTTCGGATGCCCCGCCAATGCCCGGGCGATGGCCACGCGTTGGCGTTCGCCCACGGACAATTTTTGCGGATAGGCCCGCAAACGATGCCCCAACCCAACCTCCTCCAAAATTTCCAGGGCGCGACTTTTGCGTTGACCCGCGGGCACGACCCGACCAAAGCGCAAGCCCGCCATCACATTGTCCAACACCGAAAAGCCGTGCAGAAGATGAAACGTTTGATGCACAAAGCCGATGTTTCGGCCCCGAAACACATCCAGGGCCGCGGGTTTGAGCTTTCCCAAATCCGTGCCGTCGACCTGCACCACCCCTTCATCCAAGGCGCGCAGACCGGAGACCACATTCAAAAAGGTGGATTTTCCACAGCCGCTGGGTCCCGTCAAAGCCACCCGCTCCCCCGGGGTCATTTCCAGATCCGGCAGACGGGCCACGACATTGCCCCCCTGACCGTTCCGGCCCAAGAGCACCCGCGCACCGTGAACGCGGAGCAATAAAGAAGCATCAGCGGACGCGGTCATACTCGGGAACCCGGGACTGTGGTGGTGTAATGTGGGAAAATGTTCGCATAAATTCGGTGAAAATCGGAAAACTTTTTGAGACCATACAATCACTAACGCCCAAGTGCAAACCCTGACTGCCGCATTTTGTACCATGTTCGCTTTCATTCCCCCCTTCGCCCCAGCCGATGCGGAGATCGGCGCTCCTTTCCCCTTCGCCCCGTCGGTCTTCGTTCAATGTTCGAAGTTGGACCGGTTCCAAAAAGCTGAAAATCCAGCACCTTTTCCAGTTGATTTACACGGGCAATGTTGCAAGGTATCGGCATGATTTTTTCTGCAGTCACTCCCAAAACCTTCAAAACCCTGCCCACCCGGTGGCAACACTATCAACGCGAACGACTTCCCCTGTGGAAAGCCCTGCCCGTGGTGGCCGCAAAAAGCTACAGTGCGGTGACCTTCACGGCCCTGATCGCGCACCGCGGACTTCCCGGTTGGGGCACGTATTTGGTCACCTTTCTCATCGGCATGCTTTTTCATTTGCAACGCCGCATTGGCGACGACCTGCACAATGCCGCCCACGACCGGAAAAACCGCCCCTTCATGCCCATTCCCCGCGGCTTGGTTTCGGCCAACGAACTGCGCTTGTTGTTTGCCTTGTGCATTCCCGTTCAGGCCTTGCTGTCCATGGCCCTGGACGTGCGCCTGCTGGGTCCCCTCCTGATCGTCCTCATCTTTTTGCAGGGACTGACCTTTGACTTTGGCTTGAGGTTCGTGATTCAAAAGCACCCGGTCTTCGGTTTGTTTTTGCGAATGTTGGCCGCCCCCTTGGTCATGTATTTCGCCACGGCCTGCGAATGGCTGCCCCGCGGAGACAGCCCTCCCGTCGGGGTCATTTTGCTGCTCATGGTCACCTTCAGCAACAGTTTTGTGCTGGAACTGGGACGCAAAATCCGCGCACCGTCCGAAGTCGTTCCCGATCCGCTGAGCTATTCAACCCTCTGGGGACCCCGCCGTTCCGTGGTGACCTGGTGGCTGCTCATCAATGTCTCCGCCATCTTTTCCACCATCGCCCGCGCCTTCCGCGGTGCCCCGCCCGAAGGCATTCTCGTCCTCTTTTTCGGCGTGATCTTCACCGCGTTCTTCGCCTATCATTTCGCCTCCAGCCTCAAGCCCGCCGCCGCCAAACGCCTGGAATTCATGTCGGTCCTCTGGACGGTGACCATGTTCCTGACGCTGGTGTTGCGCTAAGCAAGAAACAATTCCCGCACCAGCGGGATCAGTTGAACCGCCATGCGATGGGCGCCCAAATCGTTGGGATGGCTGGCATCGGTCGTCCCTTCGCCATCCTCGCCATACCAGTCGGCGGCCAGATGAAGGTGCAGCGGATCCAGCCCCGCGGCCTTGGCCTCTTCCACCACTCGGGTCAATGCCTCGTTTTTTTGCTGAAAATCAACCGCACGACCCGGCATGAAGGCGGCGTCGCCGTAGACGCGGTCCCCCAAAAGCAAAATGGGAATGTCGCGGTGACGATTTCGGAGAATATGCAAAAGCTTGGACACGCGTTCGGGCACTTCCGGGGCTCCGTTATTGGGCAGCACGTCGATGAGATACAGGCATGGATTCAACCGGGAAAGGGCTTCGGCCACGGGAGGTTCACATCTGGCCCGTCCGCATACCCCGAGATTCAGAACCTCCCGGTCCAGAGCCCGTCCCAATTGAGCCGCATGGGTCATGCCCGGACGCCCCACGCCGGCGCCATGAACAATCGAAGTGCCGTAATAGGCGATCGGCGGAAGCGTGTCGGGCGGGACGGCCGTCACTTCGGCGTCCGCCCCCACTTCCACGGACAAAACCCGTCGGCGCAAAGGAAAATACAGGCGATATTCCCGCGCCACCCCATCCAAGGGCATGCGGGTCAATGTCCCCTCCCCCTTGCAATCATTCCCGGTAAAAAAACTTCCCGCCCAACGCCATTCACGCTTCTCATCCCGACCATACAAATCGAAGCCCGAGATCCCACAGCCGGTCTCGTATCCGCCGAAGGCCCAACGCTCCGCCATCTCCCAGCGCACCCGGATTTCCCGCGCATCGGTTTGGAAATCCACGTAAATGCCAGCGCTCTCCGTGCCCAGATTCCAAAGCGGTTCTTCGATTTTATCTTTCAGTTCCAAGGGAAAGCGGTCCCAAAAATTTTCCCGTTCCTCCCCCAGCCAACCCAATCCACGGGGATTCAATTCGACGGCGGAATGCCAATGAAACGTTTTTGCATCCTCGGCCATGCGATCACCTGATAATGAAAATTCGTTTTTCCGCCTGACCATCGCGCTCGATGTCCAGCACCACCGCGTTCATGTTCGCGCGCATAAATTCGGACACCAGATACTCGGCCCGGTTTTGGTTGAGCATTTCCATGGAATTGACCCGCTGGATGATATCGCCATCCGCCAGCCCCATGCTGGAAAAAAACTCGCGCTCTCCGACCATGTTCAATTGAAACCCCGAAAGTCCGTCTTCATCCACGGCCGGGGCGGAGGTGAACGAATCGTACAAGGCAATGGCCCGGCGGGGATCCGCCATCACTTGCTCGGCATACCCCACCACGGCAGCCCGCTCGATCACCCACATGTTTTCCCCCACACGCTTGCCGAACGGGGTCGTTTCCAAGGCCGGCATGTCCTCGAAATCCACCGTATCCTCGCCTCGGGTGGCCGGACGGGTGGGACGGGAGGCTACGCGCTCGGCCAAAACGCCCGGCAGGGTCAACACCCACTCCATGCCACCGCGGCTCAGCACCAATTGCTCCAGGTTGATTTCCGAAACCGTGAAAGGCCCCAGGCGTTCCCCGGTGCGCAGCATCACCTGACGTCCATCCCGCAAATCATCCACCAAAGCCAACTGGCTTCGGGGTTTGCCTTGACCGGATTCAGGGTCGAAGTCATACGTCTGGAAGGTGCCGGCCAACTGATAGTGGCGAACCTCTTCATCAAATTGCGCCTCGCCGGGACGGGCAAACACATCCCCGGAGGGCAAATCAATCGCGGGCCAACTCCAGTCGGAATTCGCCGCTGATGCCCGGTGATCAGCGCCGGGGGCGCGGGTCATGCGCCAACTCATCGTCAGCAAGCCCCCGGTGCCAAAGGCGCACAGGGCCAGTCCCGCGGTCAACCATTTTTGAAAAAGCATGAGGTTCATAAGATTCAGGTCAATCCAAGGGTGAATATACGCGCGAAAGGCTATTCCACAATACTGGGATCGTAATCCGAGGGCGGCGCGTACCCGAGCAAACGGATACAGGTGGCCGCGAGACTGCTGATACCCAAGTCTTTTTGCCCGCTAAGCTTGACGTTCGCATTCCCGGCGGGGTCATAGATGTACACGGGCACGGGATTGAGGGTGTGCGCGGTTTTGGATTTGGGCACGCCTTCCGAATTGCGCTTCACCGATCCGTCCTTGCTGTGCTCGTACATCTCGTCGGCATTGCCGTGATCGGCGGTCACCACGAGAATGGAACCGGTCTTGCGGGCCATTTTCATCAACCGTCCAATGGCCAGGTCGGTGGCTTCCACGGAAATTTTCACCGCCTGCACGTCCCCGGTATGCCCCACCATGTCCCCGTTGGGATAATTGATGCGGATGAAATCGTGTTTCTTTGCGGCCATGGAGGCCAACACAACGTCGGTGATCTCGGCGGATTTCATCCACGGACGTTCGGAAAAGCTGACGTTGTCCCCGGGAATTTCCACGTATTCCTCCAGTGCCTCGTTGAATTTCCCGGTGCGGTTGCCATTGAAAAAATAGGTGACATGCCCGTATTTCTGGGTCTCGCTGATGGCCAACTGACGCAATCCGGTCCCGGCGATGTATTCCCCCATTGGCGAATCGATCACCGGAGGGCTGACCAGAAACTTCCGCGGCACTTTCACGTCCGCATCGTACTGCATCATGCCCGCGAACAACACGTCGGGCACGCGGCCCCGGTCGATTTTGTCGAAATCGGGCCCCGCGTCAAAGGCTTTGCTGATTTCCATGGCCCGGTCGCCGCGGAAATTGAACAGGATCACCGCGTCCCCGTCCTCGATTTTCCCGATGGGTTCGCCGTCCCGGGTAATCACAAACTCGCGCAAATCCTGGTCGATCACTCCGGGATCCTCCTCGCGCAAGGTTGCAATCGCCTCCTGGGCCGAGGGGAACGCGCGTCCCTTGCCATGCACATGACAGTCCCAACCGCGCTGCACCATCGGCCAATCCGCTTCATAACGGTCCATGGTGATGTACAAACGTCCCCCGCCGGAACCAATGGCATAATCGCGCCCCACGGCGTTGAGATCCGACATCAGGGATTCGATCCGGGTCACATATTGATCGGCGGAGGTGGGATCCACGTCCCGCCCGTCCAGCAGCGCATGCACCCGCGCGGTCTGCACCCCATCCACGTCCGCACGTTTGAGCATGGCTTCCAAATGACGGATGTGCGTATGCACGTTGCCATCGGACAAAAGACCAATGAAATGGAGCTTGGTGCCCTTGTCCTTGACCTGTTTCACAAATTCGCGCCAGGTCTCGCCTTCGAACACCGAACCATCCTCCACGGCGATATTCACCAATTTCGCGCCCTGGGCAAAAACCCGGCCCGAACCAATGGCATTGTGCCCCACCTCGCTGTTGCCCATGTCATCGTCGGCAGGCATCCCCACCGCCGCGCCATGCGCCTTCAGTTGACTGCTCAGCGCGTTGGTTTTCAGCCAGTCCAAATGCGGCGTATCCGCTTGGGACACGATATCGGATTCATCCCCCGGGCCAATACCAACGCCATCCATGATGGCAAGAATGACGGGGCCGGCGGGTTTGTTCGCATGTTCAAGGGCTTTGAGAGAAAGGGTCATTTGAATTCTTTGGGATGGGGGATTGGAAAAGGAAAATTTTGAAAACAGGGTGACATCGGCGCCACACTTGCGCGACGCGGAGGGGAACGACTATCGAAGCGTAAAGGGATTCCCACCCTGTCCGCCGCCTTGACCACCGCCAGGCCTTGGCATACCGCCGCCCATGGCCTGTCCGGGGGTGACGATCTGGTTGGCGGCTTCCCGCTGCATTTCCCGGGCGCGCTCGATCATGTCTTCCACGGCCGCTTTGGTCGCTTTCCCGAATCCGGCAATGGCCTCCTTCAGGGAATCCGCCTCGATCGGACCCTCCACGGGCAACGGACCCGAGCCGGTCATTACCTGGGTTTGGGCAAAATATTCGGTTTTGCGATTCAAATCCGGTTCGCCGTCCACCGTGACCGGGATCATGACCCGAATCGACCCCACGGTGCGGTCGGTGTACACTTCTTCCCGCCAAAGATCGGCGGCGTTAAATTGAATATTGTCAAGACTGCCAAAGGGATCGGCCATTTCGGAACTCCGGTTCAGGGTTGGTTGTTCAAAAGTGCCGATCCTATAGCCTTCCAAGACAAAATGTCAAAGAAAGGCGTGAAAATCCTTGCTTCCAAATGGATTCCCGCAAAGGAAGGCCCAAACAAAGCCATCCCATGACCCCGCCACAAACCATCCCCCCCAACGGACAACGCATCACCATCCTCGCATTGGTGTTCAGCCTCCTTTTGGCCACGCTGAAAATTGTCTGCGGATTTTTGGGCCAATCCCAAGCCCTCATTGCCGACGGCATGGAATCGATTGCCGACGTCTTTTCCTCGTTGACGGTTTGGGGCGGATTGCACGTGGCCAACCGTCCGCCGGATCAAAACCATCCCTTTGGACACGGCAAAGCCGAGTCCCTCGCGGGCCTTTTGGTCGGCTTCTTCATGCTCGGCGCGGCTCTCGCCATCGCCCGCAACAGCCTCCTGGACCTGCCCGGACCGCACACGCCACCCAAGGCCTGGACGCTTCTGATCCTCATCGCGGTCATGTTGGCCAAGGAGGGTATGTTCCACTGGATGCGTGCCGCCGGGAAGCGCCTCCACAGCACCGCCCTGGAAAACGAAGCCTCCCACCACCGCGCCGACGCCATCACCTCTCTGGCCGCCTTCATTGGCATCAGCGTGGCCATCGTCGGCGGACCCAACAGGTGCCCCGCCCCCAAATTGGGCCCGCCCATTTGGACCAAGGAGATTTGCCCCCACCCCCCGGGCCACCAGCGCCCGTTCC
>JAFIGC010000169.1 GCA_020831635.1 Verrucomicrobiota bacterium
CCCCCCCCCCCCCCCCCCCTCCACCCCCCCCCCCCCCCCCCCCCGGCCCCCCACCCCCCCCCCCCCCGCCCCCCCCCCCCGCCGGGGGGCGGGCGCGGCTGCCCCCCCGGGCCCCCCCCCCGACAATTGGGCCGCGCTCTTTGCCTCCATGCTCATTGCCGCCAACGCCCTGCGCATCCTGCGCCGTTCCCTCGGCGAAGTCATGGACGAGTCCGTCCCCCCCACCATCATCGCCGAAGCCCGCCAATTGGCCGCCGCCCATCCCGCCGTCCTCGCCGTGGACCAGTGCCGCATTCGCAAAAGCGGTTTGGGATTGTGGATGGACATTCACATTTTGGTCGACGGGAACCTCAGCGTCCGCAAGGGCCATGCCATCGGCCACGAAGTCGAGGAAATGCTCCTCCAATCCGAACTCCCCATCCACGACGTCGTCGTCCACGTGGAACCCGAAGACGCCCACCCGGAACTCTTGGCCTGAACGGGCCCTAAATGGAATCGGTTTTCATGACCGTGAAAGTTTTCCGAACCTCGGAAGGTTGAAAAAAAAGTCTTCCGAACGTCGGAAGAATGGTAAAATACTCGTTATTGGGTTTTGTTTCTCACAGAGGTGCAGAGGGTTGACCAATTCCAGGATGCATACACGCGATTGAGCATAAAATACCCGAATCGGATTGACGAAAGGATTTATAAGACATATGTTGTGACATATGAAAGCAGTCACCTTGCATTTGGAAGAAAGCGTCTACGACCGTTATAAAAGGGAAGCCCGTTTGCGAAATCGGAGTGCCTCGGATTTGATCCGAGAGGCCATGGGGGCGTATCTGACGGAGTTGTCCCCCACTCACCAGCCCAGCTTGTTGGACGAAACAGAGCCGGCCACGGTTGGCAGGGTGGTAAATTTGCCTGTGTATCGTGCTGAACTTCTGGACGATTTTCTGGAGTCGGAATGATCGGATTGGATGCCACCACACTCATTGCTTATGAAATCAAGGAACATCCCCTTCACGGGACGGTGCGAGGCGGCATTCGCCATTGTCTGGCAGATGGCCAAACCTTCGGTTTGTGTGACCAGACAATCTGGGAGTTCTTACACATCGTCACGGATGCACGCCGATTCTCACACCCCCTGTCCATGGACGATGCGGTCAAGCGGGCCGCCCGATGGTCTCAAGCACGCGAAGTGCGGAATCTTCCCCCTACCGAGGAGTCCCGCGATTGGACACTGAAGTGGATGCGTGAATTTAAGTTGGGACGAAAGCGCATTCTGGATACCGCGCTCGCGGCGGTATTGCATGTGAACGGCGTGTCACGTATTGCAACCGCGAACCGCTCCGATTTCGAGTGCTTTGGCGTCTTTTCATTTGAACCGTGGGCACTGGTCCACAAGTGAGGTGTAGCTTCTTGCGAATGCACATGAAGTTGCGACCTCTTGCCACATCTTGCGAGAGAAAACCGAGCGGTCTCCTGTTCAAACCCACCCCTTCTTTCTTCGTTCCCATCCACCGGTTTTTTGAACAGGAGGACGCGGAAAACGGGGAGAAGAGGGAATGAAACTGGGAAGAGTGGCATCCCGTTGGGATGCTCAATGGGGTAGGGTTTGCTGGTCCAGGGGCGTTGCCCCTGGCTGACGGGTTTCATCCCGTTGGGATGCGATTCCGGAATCAAACTTCCCCTCTCTGCGCTCTCTGCGCCCTCCTGTTCAAAAAACTTCGGTGGTTTGGCGCGAATATTACGATTTCAGAGACCTTCGAACCGAAGACAACCCACAACAGGCTACAAAGAACAAGCAACCGACAACAGACAACAAGCAACCCACAACAAGCAACAAGCAACAAGCAACCCCAAATTCACCCCCGCGCCAACGTCATCACCCGCACCTCTTTCGCTCCGGCTTTTTTCATGGCCCGGGCGCAGGCGTCGACGGTGGATCCGGTGGTCATGACGTCGTCGATCAATAAAATTTTGTCGGGGATGGATTTGCTTTTGACCTGAAACGCGCCGCGTACATTGCTTCGCCGTCCCGCCGCCGTCAAATGGGTTTGGGTTTCGGTGTATTTTACCCGCCGCAGGCCCGTCCAAATCTCCTGTCCCGGCAACCATTTCCGCATGTACCGCGTCAATTCCTGGCTTTGGTTGAACCCGCGCTCCCGCAATTTACGCGTATGCAGGGGCACTGCCGCGAGGGCGTAGGTCTCGGGATTGTCCAGATGCACTTTGGCGCCGGCGGCCAACAAGCGGGCCAGATCGGGCACCACGGAAAAATCCCGATGATATTTCAAGGCGTGGATGGCCGTCCGCACCCCTCCTTCATAGCGATACAAACTCCGGGCCTGCGTGAATGCGGGCCGATGCTCCTGACACTGGTTGCACACAAAGGCATGATCTACCCGCCCCGCGATCACCATGCCGCAGGTTTCGCACCAAGGAGGTCCCAAGGGCAACGAATCGCTGCGGCAGTCCCAACAAAGCCCGTTGCCCGCATCCCCGTGAATCTCTCCCCCGCATTCGCAACAGCCCCGGGGCAGGACAAAGTCCATTGCCGTGTAGAGCTTGGGAGAGAAAATTGCCGCGCGCACCGCGTGTATCCTTTACACCGTGGCCGTCAACTCCCGGATCGACCGATGAAACATGGGCACGGTGTTCAAATCCGGACGCTTGGGGATTGCGGGCACTTTCACCCGAGCGAGTTCCCCCTGCATGCTGTAGGGGCTGGTGAAGGTGATTTTCACATCCACCAACGCGCCGGTCATTTCCCGATCCGCGTCGAAAAACACCAAACGATTGTGCGGGGTGCGGCCCCGCCATTTGCCTTTGTGACGAGACTCGACCAACACTTCCACTTCCTGGTCCAACCAGCGCGTGTTCTTGCGGGCCAAAATGTCTTCGCTTAACTGATCGATCATCAGCCGGCGGCGTTCCTTTTCGTCCTCGGACACGTCATCGGCCATTTTCCTGGCCGCGATGGTTTTGGGTCGTTCGGAATATTTGGCCAAATGGATTTTGTCGACTTCCAGTTCCTCCAGCAAGCGGTAGGTGTCCATGAACTCTTCCTCGGTTTCACCGGGGAACCCGACGATGATGTCGGTGTTGATGGTGGAATCGGGGCAGATGCGCCGCACCCGTTCGATCAGCCGACGGTAATCGTCCCCGGTGTAGCCGCGCTTCATGTCTTCGA
Organism: Verrucomicrobiota bacterium; assembly: GCA_020831635.1. GTDB lineage: Bacteria > Verrucomicrobiota > Kiritimatiellia > SS1-B-03-39 > UBA6053 > PXAS01. Next base: position 3,176 of record JAFIGC010000169.1, read on the forward strand.
GGACCTTGTCGTTCCCGGCCTGCACCGGCAACTCGAAATGCGGCATCACCTTCGGCTCGTCCCGGGTCACTTCAATGATTCGGTCGGTCATGTAATTCGGGTGACCGGTCAGATAGCGCACCCGCAGAATTTTTTCATTTTGGGCCACGTCGTGCAACAAATCAGCCAGTCCGTAGTCTTCTTCGAAATCCGTGCCGTATCGGTCCACGATCTGGCCCAACAACATAACCTCGCGGACCCCTTGGTCGGCCAGTTTTTCCACTTCCTTGAGAATGTCATCCGGGCGCCGGGAGCGTTCGGGTCCGCGCCGATAGGGAATAATGCAGAAGGTACAGGCGTGGGAACAGCCCAGCACGATGGGCACGTTTGCCAGCACGGTGCTGTTGCGTCGCAGGGCCGGGAGGATATATTCCTCGTCCTGAATCGCGTTTTGCACCGATTTCGAACGCAAATCCTCCAGTTTGGCTTCCGCGTCTTCGTCGGAAAGCCCCTGCAAATATTCCAAAAGCGGCCCCGGATCGGAGGGCGGCATGAAGACATCCACGAAAGGAAACTCCCCCCGCAAACGGGGTTCCTCGCGCATGCCCACCATGCAGCCCATCAGCCCGATGGTCAGCTCGGGGTTTTTGCGTTTCAAGTCGTGGGCATATTTCAAGCGGCCCACCGCCTTGTCCTCGGCCTGCTGACGCACCACGCAGGTGTTCAGCACCACCAAGTCCGCCTCCTCCACGTTTTCCGTCATGGCATAACCCATGGATTCGAGCTGACTTCCCAGATGGCGGGAGTCCGCCTCATTCATTTGGCAGCCCATGGTCCAGATATTGTATTTTTTCAATTTCATGTCGTAGGTATAGTCTTCCAAGCATGAAATGAAAGCGAAAAAATCATCCCGAATTCCCTTGCCAGACCGAAATGAACGGGGTATGAGCACCGTTCCCAATTTTCCCTTTCCCAAAGATTTCGATATCAACAGGAGTTCACCATGGCCAAATTAAACACCAGAGGCGCGAAAAAAACCACGCGCGGCAACCGAATCACCCGCAAAGGTCTTCCCAAGAAGAGTGGCGGGATTGGTTTGCACACCACCGGCATCAGCCGCCGCACCTTCAAAACCAACGCCCAGCGCAAGAAAATCCGTTTCAGTGACGGCACCGTGCGCACCATGTGGGTGAAAGTGTCCGACTTGAAGGCCGGAAAATACGACAATCCCCGCAAAGAAGATTTCCTGATCTAATCAGGTTCAACCACGGAATTTACAGGAGTCACAATCATGCCCCGCGATCTCATCAAACTCGTTTCCACCGCCGGTACCGGTCACTTTTACACCATGACCAAAAACCAGCGCTTGAAGCCCGAAAAACTGGAAACCAAAAAATTCGACCCCGTCGCGCGCAAACACGTGCCCTACCGGGAAGCGAAAATCAAATAAGGCCCCCCAGCCCGTTTTGCTCAAAACCCCGCCACAGGCGGGGTTTTTTATGGGTCCAGAAATCCTACTCCTACTCTTAATCTTAATCCTAATCCTAATCCTAATCTTTCCGCCATCCTTTACCCGACGGTTTCAAGGTAACAGCGTACTGGTAGGATTACGATTACGATTTGGATTAGGATTAGGATTAGGATTACGATTAGGATTAGGATGAATCGCCCGTTTCTATCCGTGACAACTTCGCATATTTCCAGTATCCCCACACGGCATGAACCCGCTCCCCACAAAACTTTCCGCCATTCTTTTCGACCTCGACGGCACCTTGGTCGACAGCCTCGAGGACATCGCCAACGCCATGAACCAAACTCTGGCCGCCAACGGCTGGCCGGAACATCCTGTAGCCGATTACCGCCAACACGTGGGCGATGGCGTGGACATGTTGGCCTACCGCACCCTGCCGACGGAACACCGCGAGGACACGACCCTACGCGAACAGGTCGTCAATCAAATGAAACGCCAATATTCGGACCAATGGTACCATCGCTCCCGTCCTTATCCCGGCATTCCCGAACTGCTGCGCGCCCTGGGAGGCATGGATGTCCGTATCGGCGTGCTCAGCAACAAGCCGGATGAGTTCACCGAGGTCATGATCGAACATTTTTTCCCGGACATCGTTTGGCACAACGTCTTGGGGGCCCTGCCGGGCATCCCCGTGAAACCGGCGCCGGATTCGGCCCTGGCCATTGCCAAGGATTGGGGTCTCGAACCGGAAACCATTCTCTATGTGGGAGATACCCGCACCGACGTGCTCACGGCCAAAAACGCGGGCATGCCCTGCGCGGGCGTCACCTGGGGATTCCGCGACCGCGAGGAACTCGCCGCCCACGGCGCGGATGTGATTTTTGACGAGACGGAACCGCTGCTCGCGTTCATTGCCGCAAATCTACAAGATCATGCACTTTGAAAAGGTAAACCCGCAGTGAACCGTTCTTGTCAAGCCCTCCCATTCGGGATAGAGCGGACGCATGAACTTTCCCCAAAATCCATTTCTCCAACTCACTCTTCCCCGCGTACAAGGGGCTTTGACCCGCCTTCACTCCAAACTTTGGGAGAACCCCGTCCCCGTGGAAGTGTCTTTCGCGGGCGCACAGCGGGACGCGATCCCCTTTTCAGAGGCCCGAGTACGCGCATTTCAACCGGTGTCGCTTCCTTTCACCTGGGGCAAACTCTTTGAAACCGGTTGGTTTCATGTGAAATTTCCAGAGGCGGACACCGCGGACCGCCCCCGCTTTCTGCACTGGCAGGATCAGGGAGAGGGCACCCTTTTTCTCGAGGAAACGCCCTATTATGGCTTCGACGTGGCCCATCGTCATGTCCGCCTGCCGGACGACGTGCGCGAAGGCTGGATCGAAAGTCTTTGCCTGCAAAGCGCCATTTGGCATCACGAGGCCACCGGCACCACCCCGGAAGGCAGCCGGCTGGATACCGTACGAGTGGTCCACCGCAATGAATGGGTCTGGCGGGCCATCCACGATCTGGAAGTCTTGCGGGATTTGGCCAAGGCCGAGGCCGTCCCCTCCTTGGAATTTCAGGGACTGCGGGAAATGGGCGAAGGCTACAGGGCGCCCACCGAGGTTGTCTCGGTGCTGTTGCGCCGCCTGCTGCGTCTGCTCGACGATGCCGTGAACACCCTGGACAAACAAGGGCCGGAAGCCATGGTGAAACTGCTGGAATCGGCCCGTCCGCTCCTGCAACAATCTCCCACCCCCATTCGCGCAATCCTCACCGGACATGCCCATATCGACTTGGTCTGGTTGTGGCCGGAACGCTGCGCCGAATACAAGGCCCGCCACACCTTTGCCAGCATGAACCGCCTGATGGAAGAGTACCCGGAATTCCGTTTCGCGTATTCCCAGTCCGCTTCTTACGAAGCCGTGGGCAAAAGCTGTCCGGCCATGCTGGAACAGGTGAAAAAACGCGTCAAACAAGGCACTTGGGAAGCCGTGGGCGCCACCTACGTGGAAATGGACACCTTGATGGCCTGTGGTGAAGCGCTCGCACGCGCCTTTCTGGTGGGTCAGGAAAGCTTCCGCGAACTGTTTGGCGAAAGCTCGAAAACCCTCTGGATTCCGGACGTGTTCGGGTACGCGGGCTGTCTGCCGCAAATCATGCGCCAATGCGGCGTGGAGAATTTTTTCACCACCAAACTGACTTGGTCCTGCATCAACCGCTTCCCTTACAGCAGCTTCATCTGGCGGGGCACGGACGGTTCGGAGGTCACCACACACGTGACCCAGGGAATGGGCTACAACCAAGGCGCCACGCCGTCCGAGGCCCTTCTGGGCGCCCGCGCGTATATCCAATCCGATGTGCACGACGCCTATTTGCAACCCACCGGGTTTGGCGACGGCGGCGGCGGGGTTACTCCGGAAATGTGCGAGCGCGCCCGCCGCATGGAATCGCTCACCGGCGTGCCCAAGGTGCAATGGGGGCGAATCGACGACTTTTTCGCTGACCTCAATGGCGTTCGCGAAAAACTGCCCCACTACCAGGGCGAACTCTACCTGGAATATCACCGCGGCACCTTCACCACCCACGGGGATCTCAAGGCCTCCTTCCGGCGTTTGGAACGGGCCCTGCAACTTCAAGAAGCCGCCCATGTCCTCGCGGGCGCGGGCCCCATTCCCGTACACGCATGGAAACGCCTGATTTTCAGCCAATTTCACGACTATATTCCCGGCAGCAGTATTTGGGAAGTGTACAAAGAAGGCCTGCCCGAATTGAACGCCCTCGCCGAGGAAGCCCTGGCCGCCGCGGCCAAAACGCTGGCCGCTTCCGAGACCGATGCACCCGCGATCTTCAATACCCTGCCCCTGCCCCGTCCCATGATCGTGGACCGCAACGGAACCCCCGAACGGGTGGTCTTGCCGCCGCTTACCGCCGTGGCCACCGACCAACTCGCCGGCCGGCCCCTCGCATCGTCCCCTTCCTGGGACGGAACCACCCTGCAATCCGAACGCGTTCAGGCCCGATTCAACAATTACGGCGAAGTCGAGGAATTGACTATCGACGGCCATGCCGTCTCCATCCGCGCCCCCCTCAACCAATTCAGCCTCTATCCAGATTATCCAAATAAATATCCGGCTTGGGACATTGACCGCCAGACCCTCTGTCTGGGCGAACGCCTGACCACTCCGGCGGAAATCGTGGACGCCCCCGTTTCCACGGGCACCGCCGGGGTTCGATTCCGTCGTCGCATCAGCGAAAATAGCAGCATGACCGTGCTCTACAAAGTCGATGCCCGCCATGCCATGCTGGAAGTGGAACTTGAAATCGACTGGAACGATCCCGACCACCTGCTCAAAGCGGGCTTCCCCACGAATTACCAGGGACAAAACGCGCGCTTTGGCGCGCCTTTCAACAGCGTGTTCCGCAGCCAGCAACCCGGCTCCACCGAAGACGAAGCCAAGTACGAAGGCTGCGCCAGCCGCTGGGCCATGGTCACCGACGACGCCCAATCGGAAGGATTCCACCTCGTCACCGAGGCCAAATACGGGATGAATGCCCGCGACGGCGTTCTCGGTCTCTCGCTGGTTCGCTCCCCGACGGTTACGGGCGAAGACAGCCACCGGAAAATGTTCCCCGAAGCCAACCGTCCCCTCTCCCCCCGGAACAAGCACTCGGATCTCGGCACCCATGTGATTCGATACGCCCTCGGACGCAGTCACGCCAACCTCACCCGCGAAGACCACCCCGCCGCCATGGCCGATCTGCTCTACACCCCCATGCTCCCCGCGCAAACGACTGGTGGCAGCGGACTCCGCGGACTCTCCGGCGGCGAATCCCTGATTCCCGCCTGGGCCAAACCCGCGGACACCGCCGGCTCCTGGATCCTGCGCCTGCATGAAACCATGGGACGCGCCGGAACCCTGGACCTGGATCTGGAACCCGGCTGGAAAGCGGAACGGACCACCCTGGCGGAAGACAAGGGCCAGCCAGTGGACGGTGCCCGCATCTCCTTCCGCCCCTATGAAATCGTCAGCATCCGCATGATGCCTCCGAACGGGTAACCGCCCATGCAAGCCGGCTGGTTTTACCGGGATCTGCGGGAAAGTCTGGTCTCCCAGCCTTTGCGCACCGGTCTCACCTGCTTCGCGGTGGGCGTGGGCGTGCTTACCCTGACCCTGTTGCTGGCCATTCTCTCCGGACTCAACCTCCGGGCCGAAAGGATGGTCGAGGATTTTGGCGCCAACGTGGCCATGATCGAAATCCAACAACAGGGAGCCTCCGTCCTCGACGCCCGCCTCCTCCGCCAATTGCGCCATCGTTTTCCCGACATCCAATTCGCGGGCGAACGACAGCAAACCCTCGGCAATGTCCCCGGGTCCACCGCCATTACCGTGATCGCGGCCGAGCCCGCATACCCGAAAATTCGGGGCCTGTCCCTGATTGCGGGACGATTTTTGGATGCGGCCGACATGACGGAGGCCGCCGCCCGGGGCGTGGCCGGACCCGCATTGGCGTCCGAACGCGATCTCAGGCCTGGCGCCACCCTGAACCTGGGCGAGACCCTGGTCACCATCGTGGGCGTGGGCGGCAACGGACACCATTTGCTTCTGCCCCCGAGCTTTCGCGGGGGATGGGAAACCGACGCCCACCAATCTCGCACCTTCCAGCGCCTCTGGTTGCGACACGGGGAACGCGACGCCCCGGAAGCACTGGTGCGGGCCGTGGAAGCGGAACTGACCCGCGCAGTCCCCGGCGTCACCCTCTCCACCACCACCCCGGAACAGTTGATCGCCGAAACCCGCCGCATGAGCCGGGCCATCCGCCAGGTCTTCGGAAGCGTGGCCGTCCTCTGCCTGCTGCTGGGCGGCAGCACCCTCACCAGCCTGATGACCCTCAACGTACGTCAACGCATCCGGGAAATCGGCCTGCGCATGTCCATGGGGGCGGACGGCAAACAAATCTTCGGCATGTTTTTGGCGGAAGGCATGGTGTTGTCCATTTTCGCGGCCACCCTGGGCACCGGGGTCGCGTTGCTCCTGTTGCATTTCGGCCAGGCCCGCATCGACTTTCCCGTGGCCACCGGACCGGCGGTCCTCCTGCTTCCCCCGGCGGTGGCACTGGTCACCGGACTCGCCTTTTCCCTCCTCCCCGCCCGGCTCGCGGCCACCCTCTCCCCCGCCGAAGCCTTGCGGGGCGAATGATTCCGGTGTAAAGTCCCACATGGACACAAAAGCAAACCCCACCCGCACCGAAAAAGACAGTCTTGGAGAAGTGCAAGTTCCCGCCGATGCCCTCTGGGGCGCGCAAACCGAACGCTCGCGGAACAACTTCGCCATCGGCCCCGCCGCCTCCATGCCCATCGAAATCATTCACGCCTTCGCGGTCCTCAAAAAAGCGGCCGCACAAGTCAACGCCGAGGCAAAGATCCTCGAACCCGAAAAAGCGAAATTGATCGCACGGGTGTGCGACGAAATCCTCACCGGACAACACGACGCGCATTTTCCGCTGGTCATCTGGCAAACCGGGTCCGGCACCCAAAGCAACATGAACGTCAACGAAGTCATCGCCCGACGCGCCTCGCAACTCGCCGAAACCCCGCGCCTGCATCCGAACGACGATGTCAACAAGTCGCAATCCTCCAACGATACCTTTCCCACCGCCATGCATATGGCCGTCAGCGAGGTCATTCACAATCACACCTTCCCCGGCATCGAAACCCTGCGACAGACCCTGCACGAAAAAGCCCTGGCCTTCAAGGATCTGGTGAAAATCGGACGCACTCACCTCATGGACGCCACTCCGTTGACCCTGGGACAGGAATTTTCCGGCTATGTTTCCCAATTGGACCACGGACTGAAAGTCCTGCGGAATGCCATGCCCCACCTCCACGAACTCGCCCTCGGCGGCACCGCCGTGGGCACCGGACTCAATACGCCCCCCGGATATGCCGAAAAGGTCGCCGCCCGCATCGCCGAATTGAGCGGACGCCCCTACACCAGCGCCGCCAACAAATTCGAAGCCCTCTCCGCCCACGACGCCCTGGTGGAAACCCACGCCGCGCTCAAGCAACTCGCGGTTTCCCTCACCAAAATCGCCAACGACATTCGCTGGCTGGGCTCCGGCCCCCGCTGCGGCATCGGTGAACTCATCCTCCCCGCAAACGAACCCGGCTCCTCCATCATGCCCGGCAAAGTCAACCCTACCCAATGCGAAGCCCTGACCATGGTT
>JAFIGC010000170.1 GCA_020831635.1 Verrucomicrobiota bacterium
GTCGCGACACCCCCGCGACAAGCACGGGGGCGGCGATTGGCGTGTATGGAAAACCGTCGCGCACAAAGTCGTCGCTCCCCTCCGACAAGCGAAGGGGCGGCGGACCACAGCGATCCAAATGCCCAATATTTTGAGATCCGAAGGTCCGGCGGATGGTCTTGCATTTTCCTCCCCCCGGATTATTGGGTTTTAGTATGTTTCCAAAAACTATGATCATCTTGCTGCTCGCCTTCGCCTCATCTTTCACGGGGTGTTGCGGCGGCTTGAGCGGTCGAAAGCGGAACGAATGGCTCCCCTTTGATACTTCGGACCCTGAACTGATTCACAAAATCACGGATTCGAATCTCCAGGTTCTCAGAACATTTGGTTGGAATCCCGTCGAACTTTCCCTGGAAAATCCCGTTGACGAGGCAAACGACATTCTTCTTCTTGAGGTCGCTGAAAGCGGCGAAGTGGTCATAGAGGTTCGCGGCACGGGGGAGATTCTGCGCGCATCTCCCGGAAGTCCTTTTCTCGGGGCGTACAGGGAAAGGACTCCGGGTAATCCCACGCGAACCTTTGGCGAGGAAGGCCTTCAAGTCGTATCATCCAACCCCGCCACCCAATCTGTCGAGTTGAAGCGCTTTTTCGTGGAATGGCGTTATCGACGAACAAAATGATATGAACACTCGGAACTGATTTGGAATGGGTTTCAATCATAGCGACATGCAGTTGGCATCTGCCGGTGTCTTAACTTGATGGATAAAAACAAATTGCCTATATTGGACGATGAATGAATCGATATTCATGATTTATTCCAGGGGTGGTGAAGCGCTTTTCCTAAAGTCATTTGATTTTTGCCCACCCTACGCTCAATTTGTTGACGCGATAAATGGTTTCTTCACATCTTTTGGAAATATGATGAGTTATGATGAAGACAAAGGTAATGTTGAAATACAATCCCTTTTTTAAATGTTCAAAATTATTGTATCGAAAATCATATCACGGAATTATGAACTCCCATCAATTCAAATACTTTTGGTATCGGCTTTGTCCCCACTGTTCAGGTCAGGGGCGTTTGCTCATCACCGAAGACCTGACAAACGAACGACTTTATCTGCATTGTGAAGAATGTGATTGGGGGTGGATTGACCCGGCAATGGCGCATGATGTTTCGAAAGGTTTTTTGACAATTTTGGAGGATTTTGAAACAAAAAATCCCACCTTTGAAACCATACGATCATTTGGTTGGGAAAAATATGCGCTTCATGCATTTCATGAAACATCGGAATCATAACCTAATCCTAATCCTAAACACAAGACAACCAAACCCACATGACCGCACCCGCTGATGAATACATTCAGAATCAACGGGGCTTACCTGAATGGCACTTTATGTTGCGCACAACATAAAGTACCATTCGGGGCTTACCTTTTGTGTCGCGTAGCGACAGGCCCACGCATAGCCGTGGATTTCAATCCACGGTAGGGTCAATAAAGCGGCATCCCGCCGCGTAGCGACGATTCACGGACCTGGGGATTTCAATCCCCTCATGATGGAACCCGAAATCATGATGGGGTTGAAACCCCCAGGTCCGTCAGGCGACGCTACGCGGCGCACTCTCCCTGTTGCTTTCGGTTCCGTGGATTGAAATCCACGGCTATGCGTGGGCCTGTCGCTACGCGACACAAGGACACGATGAAAGCCGCGGTCTGTTTCGCGAACTTGCTCATATTCGACGCAACATCACGGCACACACGTATGAACATTAAGATTGAAATTCAACACGAAAATGGTTCTGTGAATCTCGATGCTGAATACTGGAAAAAGAAGAACCCCATGAAAATCAATCAACCCGCTTTTTTGAAGTTTGTAGGTGTCCTTGCTTTTGTGCTTGCCCATAAACCGATGAAAATTTCGATCTTTCTTCTCTGTGTTATCGGGCTTGGAGGGTGTGCACACCCCCGGCGTTTGCACACGGTCCATGGGCCTGAAAACGTGCAATCTTTCAACGTTTCCCCGGATGGGCGATACGCCTTGTGGCGAAGTCGCGACCCAGGCGAGGGCTGGCCAGTACCCAAAGGCCCATATTTACGTGACAACCGAAGCGGTGAGGTCTGGCGTTTGATCGATCTGATTGAAGCCGGTGGCGTGGAGCCCCCGGGATTCGGTCGCCTCTCCTTTTCCCCCGATGGCGCGATGATTCTTGTCGGAGATAACCGCCGAAACGTGGTCTTTGTTCCGGAAACGGGCATGACGACGATCATTTCCGAGGTGGATTTTGATGGGATTTCCACCCGTTGGGTTGGCCCGCGTGTGGCGTTGTTCAATCATTTCGCAAAACCTGCGCGACAAATTGAGTTGGTGGACCTGACCACTGGATCCAAAACGACCCTGCCTGCCTGGGGCTGGGTGTACGCGGCCAGCGAAGATGGCCGCCGGCTCCTGATCGCAGGGGGGACCGGAACCTTGGATGAACCGATGTCCAATCGGCGGTTTTTATCCGAATCCCGCGTCATGGTGATCGACGACCAAGGACTGTTGATTCGAACTTTTGGGGCGCCTCTTAGTAATACGTCTCATTTGGGCTCGATGAGCCCCAACGGTGCTTGGTGCGCCTTTCAATCCCGCCACCTCCCTTTGGCAATTACCGTGGCGGAGGTCGACGGAAATACAATCCTCACACACTCGGATGTTGGCTTGTTGGCCGGAGTGACCAACGACGGAAACGTATGGACGCAGCGGGATAACCAGCTGCAGTCTGTACGACGAAACGGGCAGGTGGACCTGATTGCAAAGGATTTTCGATCCTACGACATCAGCGGGAAACATATTTACATCCTGCGAGAAGGAACAATGTCCGCGACACGTGCCTCCTTTCCCTGAGCACGATGACAGTTTCCAGTACCATTTTGGACTTTCGGTCAGCTGTGATCCGTCCCAGCCCCTTTACGAGAAGCCGTCTGCCGGGTTTCCATGTAAATCAGTATCAATTTATTGTCTGGGTCTAATCGTTGATCTTTCTGATACTTTGCGGTAAGCTGATATACGAAAATTAAATTTACTTACAGGGAGACTTGAATGCAGACGAAATTCCGACTTTATATTTTTTTCTTCATCATCCTGTTTGGGTTTGGTCTCTATCGGATGAATCGCTCCTATCAAAACCAACGGTTGCTTCTCGCCGTTTACCATGGGTCGAGTCCAATGGCCGAGTCGGCGTTGCGTTGGGGTGCAGATGTCAATCATCGTGACTCGCCCATCGCTGTCTCGGCGCGGAATCTTTTGCTCTCCACAACCCTCATTTCCCCCAGGAAAACAGGTAAAGTGCATTTATACCATGATCTCATCCACCTGTTACTCGACCATGGCGCGAACATCAATCACCCTGATCCCAGGGGGTACACGGCACTGGACTATCTTGTGCAGACTGGATCACTCCACTATGTCAAAGAGGCTGTGGAAAGCGGGGCGGCCGTCAACAGGGATCTCTCGGAATCTGGCAGGGGCACAACCCCGCTGATGCTTGCAGCCCAGGCGCGTAGACTCCCAAATCTCTTTGCTTCTCATCATGATGCCTATCATCGAATTATCGCACTTCTTTTGGAACAGGGTGCTGATGTGAATGCGGAAGACTTGAATGGCCGCACTGCGTTATATTACATGGCGGGACAGCGCAGAGCCCATGCCACGGTTCTGTTGATGCTTGAAGCGGGTGCACGCGTAAACCCTGAACGACCGGATCGCGGGCCTCTACACCTTGCGGCCATGAACGGACGGCCATCGGTTGTGCGGGAATTGCTGAAACACGGTGCGAAAGTGGACCATCCCACGGGTGAAGGATTTACCCCCGCGTTCCTTGCCGCCTATGCGAATAGCGGCCATGAGACCGACGGCGTTGAGGTATTGCGAATTCTGATAGAGGCAGGCGCCAATCTTGACCTCGAATTCGCCGGTAGACCGCCCATCCGTGAATCACCTCTGGCAAAACGCGCCTTGACATTGTCTGAAGAAAAATCCTCCCGCCTCCATCTTGGGGCTGAGAGCCCTCACAAGTATACACATTATTGAAGTGGGCGCTGTTCAATCCCGCTCCTGAAAATTACAACGAAGATTTTCGTTGACAGGTAACGAAAGATTTCGTTTTAAGGGGGTATGACAAAATCCAAAACCAAAAAAACGACCTCTCCCAAGCCCACCGACGGTGAGCTGGACATTCTCCGCGTGCTCTGGGAACGGGGGCCCAGCAGTGTCCGTGAGGTGCACGAGGATCTGGTGGCCCGCAAACAAACGATCTTCAACACCACCCTGAAGTTGCTGCAGATCATGAACGAAAAGGGCTTGGTGAACCGGGACGATTCCGGACGTCCGCATATCTACAGGGCGGCCATTCCCGAGGAACAAATGCAAAAACAGCTGGTCAATGATCTGCTGGACCGCGCCTTCGGGGGCGCGGCCCGGAAAATGGTGGCTGCGCTCACCGACACTGGCCTCAGCGCCGGAGAGTTGGAGGAAATTCACAGGGTTCTGGACGCGCACCGGAACCGGAAAGGAACGCGATGAAGATTGCAATGGATCTTGTCACCCATCCTTTTTCCCAACGCTTGGGATGGGCGCTGCTTCATTTTGTTTGGCAGGGCGCTTTGGTGGCCCTGGGGCTGGCGGGGCTGCTGCTGCTCTTGCGGCGCAACTCGGCCCGATTGCGCTGGGCGGTTTCCTGCGCGGCATTGACGCTGATGGCGGTCTTGCCCATTTTCACCGCGTGGCATGTGGATGTGGCTGGAATTGTGGAACCCGTGGCACCGACTGAACGTTCGGCCCGGACCGGGGAAGCGGGTCCGCTGGCAGGTCCATCCACCGGGGAAGAGATTCTGATGGCTTCGCCCGTTCCCATGGGTGGGGCAGGGGAGCATGCCGTGGCGTCCCGGCCTCCCGCCCCCGTCCGGTCCCGATTCGAAACCCTGATGTCGCCCCTGATGCCTTGGGCCCTGTTGGGTTGGATGGTCGGGGTGGTGGGCATGACCGTCTGGCATCTGGGCGGCTGGTGTCGGGTCCGCCGTCTTTTGCACGGGGATCTTCGCCCGGTGGATCCGCTGGCCCGGCAATGTTTGGCGTCCCTTCTCGACCGTCAGCCCCTGCGGCGCACGGTGCGGCTGATGGAGTCCCTGCGTGTGCACGGTCCGCTGGTGGTTGGGGTGTTGCGTCCGGTGATCCTTCTGCCCGTGGGATTGGTCACGGGGCTGACCCCCGCCCAGCTTGAGGCGATTCTCGCCCACGAACTTGCCCATGTGCGGCGCTGGGACGGCTTGGTGCTACTTCTCCAGGCGACCGTGGAAACGTTGCTGTTTTATCATCCCGCCGTGTGGTGGGTTTCCGGGCAAATCCGCAAAGAGTGCGAACGCTGTTGTGACGATCTGGCCATGGACGTTTGTCCCGACCGCTTGCTGTACGCGGAAACCTTGGCGGAGGTTGCCGCGCGCTCCGCGGGACATGGGGTCCCGACTTTTGCCTCGGGTGCGGGGGGCAAGGGACTACTTTCCCGGATCCGCAGACTTCTGGAGGGTCCGCCCTCCCGTCCCGGAGGGAGGTGGCCCGCCCTTTGTGGCGGAATGGCGGGGCTGGCCCTCCTCGTCTGGGTTTGCGTTTTGGTTTTCGCACAATCTTCTCCCGCGAAAGAGGAGACGCTCTCACCCGAGGAGCGCCTCTCCCAAGTGATGGAGGCGGTGAGCGCGTTTAAAGGACAAGAGGCGCTTGGCATTCAGCCCCACATGGAGGAGGTTGTGGTCTCCGGCAGGGTGGTGACCGCGGGAGGGGAACCTTTGCCGGAAGGGGTGGCCTTGTTTATGGGATTCGACAATGTATCCAGAAATTTGCCCGTGGATGACGAGGGTCGGTTTGAATACCACGCCCCCGCCCCGCCGGGGGACCGGCATGGTTCGTTGCATTTGGCGGTAAGCTCCCCGCGTCACCAAGGGATCAGCCGATACATGGAATTGCCCCCGGATGGCCGCCTGGAGGATTTGGAGTTTGCGTTGGAACCCGGGGAGACCTTGATGCTGTGGTTTGTGGATGAAAGGGATGGCTCTCCGATGGAGGGGGTTCGGGTTCGCGGTGTGCAACTGATGGCGGGACCGGATGGAGGGTCGGGGTCGCTTGTCGGGGTTCCGCACCGGGACGCTGAATTTCGCAGCGACGAAATGGGTCGGGTGCGCATCCCCCATGTGAATCCGGATCTCCACCTTCGGGTTTTTGTGGAGCTGGATGGCTTCGAACATGGCTTCCGCCAACATCGCTGGAAACGCGGGCCGGATTCGCAAGGAAATCCACTGGTGGGCGATGGGGTGGCAGAAGTTCCGGAGGGCGGCTGGCGCTGGCCGCTCACCCCGGCGTTGCCTTTTCAGGGGCGGGTGGTGGATTCGCGCACCGGGGATCCTGTGGTGGGGGCGGAAATTCTGAAGGTGAACTATAGAAACTCCAGGCACCTGAAAGGATGGCCCGCCGATCTTGAAACGACTCCGGATGCCGTAACCGACTCCGAAGGGCGTTTTCTCCTGAATACTCTGGCGAGAGATGTCCCTCAGTCCCTCTTTGTGCGGGCGGAGGGACACGCGGGGGCACTACTCCATGAGATACAGTCCGGCCAGCCGCCCCTGGAGGTGGTCTTGTCGCCCCCCCTGCACCTCCAGGGTAAAATCCGCGGCGATCTGGGAAAATTGGATCGTAGCCGACGAACCGGGGAGCCTTACCTGAATTTCGGCTTTTTGGTTCCATCCGCCGGTGGCTGGAGTAGGTATGCTCCCGTGACAATCGAGGACGGGGTGGGGACGTTTTTGATTCCGGATCTTTGGCCGGGGGAATGGCGATTGAGAGTGGGCGTTCCTCATACCCTGGGGACCTTCACGCTGAAAGACAGCCCCCTGGAGAATCTTGAACTCCATCTCGATGAAGTCCCGCCCCGCGCGGGCACGCGTCCAGTGGAGATCCGCCTGTTGCCTCCCGAGGGGGATCCCCCCCCGGCGGGATTTGTCGCGGTTTCCTACTTGCGGGATTGGGATAGGGTAGGTGTCAACGCCCGATACGCGGCGGCCAAAGAGATCCGCTTCGAGGCTGCCGTGGGGGAACGCTTGCAGATCACCCCGGGGGACATCATCGGATACAGTTTTCACCATGCAACGGAAAACGTCCCCGGGGGCGAGGGTCCCTATGTGGTTGAGATTCCATTGCAGCCAGCCGGTGTGGTGCGCGGGAGACTGTTGCCGCCCCCCGGGGAGGAAGGGACGTTTCGGCCCGAGGGGTTCCGGGTGTCCGCCAGTGATCAAAACCATCATCTCAATGCGTCCGTGAATGCGGACGGGCGCTTTCTGCTGAGTCCCATGACCCTGGGGAATACCTTCCGCATTCATGCCATCCGGGAGCAGATGCTGATTTTGGGAGAGCCCGTGACCATGAATGAGAATACCCCGGTCCGGGAAATCACCCTCCAGGCGGTTTCCGGGGTGCCGATCTCCGGAAAGGTGACCCATGCCAGAACCGGAGCCCCCCTTGCGGACACGAGGGTGGGGCTCATCACCGATTTCGAGCCGGGCCGTTCCATCCAACTGCAGTCCATGACCACTGGATCCGACGGACGCTTCGAAGCTCTGATCAATCCCAACGTGCCCTTCCCATATGAAGTTAATGTCGGGTCCGTACATCGTAGAACGACCCTGCGGATCGATCCCGGGGAGGAACTCCATATTGAGTTGGACCCGCAACAGCCCGGCGAAGCGGATTCCGAGGAGCCGCAACTGCGGGCTTTTCCAAACCTTCTCTCTCCCGAGGAAGGGGAGGAAGTCCAGCGGGCATTCCCCAGAATCCAATCAGGAATGGACTTGGAAGCGGTGATGGCCATTTTGCGCACTGACAGAACCGCGTATTTGGAGGCACTTGAGGCCATCACCGCCGAAGCGGAAGCACTGGCCCTCCAGAGACATGCACCCCCACCCCTTTTCCAGTTGCAGCCGCAAGAAAATTCAGCCTTGGTTTCCATGACGTTACGTGTTGAAAAGGAGCACGCGGAACAACTGGGATTCACATTCGATCGGATGGCCACCTATTTCTCAGCCCTGCAGGACAAACATGCGTACGAGACCAAGGTTGTCGGCGACACGTTTGTGCTCGAAATGCGAGGAGCTCCGGATCAATTGCGCCGGATCCTGGAAGTCCCATTGACGACAGACCGAGGCCACACCGTGCCAGTGTCAGTTCTTTGCACCGTGCATCTGCATCAAGGAAATGTGATAACCCGGGAGGCGGAATTCATGTCGATTGCCGCACAGGCAGAGAGCCTTGTTGATCCCCAGTCAGTCGATAAGCGCCTTGCAGAGGCAACTCGATCTCTGAGAAACGACCTGACGGTGGAGATTCCCAACACCAGGTCTCCGGATGGCCGATATGCGCTATTTGCGATCAGCATCGAAGGTACGGCCGGCGTGACCGGTATCGCATCAACAGACCGACAGAGATGCCTGGCACTCACATCCGTATTTAATTACGGACTGAGCGTCGACGACCGCAGACCCCAGTCCTATTTGACGGTCTTGTGGTCAGCGGACAGCAGCCATGTCGCCATTCATGACTCTGCCCGCAAGCACAGCCGACTGGAGGTCTACCGCGTCAGCGCAACCACTGCGCAAGAAATCAATGTTGTCGACGTGCTGGCCCGGGCGACGGGGAATGATCCTCTGGTCTCAAGTGGACAGGAACCGCTGGAATGGGTGGAGAACAACGGGTTGGTGGTCGAATGTCGAGGCAGATTGCAGACTGGAGAGATGTATCGCAAGAGAGTCACTGTTCACATAGCGAATGAGACGACCAACCCAGCACAGGAGGATACGGCTCCCAAGCTCGCCGATCCTTAGGGTCCACGCAAAAATAACTTCACATTTTGACCGCGATTATTGAGCATGCGAAAACCAAGTTCGCGGAGAAAACCGATTGAAATGGTGTCCGCATAAACTTATGGAGAATGAATAGATGAAAAAAATGACTTTCGGAAAACTGTATTTTATTCTGTTTATCGTTTCATCCGTCATCGTGATGATGGTGGTCGTCTGGATAGAGAAGCGGCCCCCCCCGACTCCGCACTCCGGTTCGTTGGTGCCGTTCTTTCGAACGTGGTATGTTCACGAGAATCGAATCCCGGATCAAATTGTTTTGTATTATGAGGATGTCGGCAACTTTCTTTCGGAGAAAGGCTTTCAGCAGACAGAGAAGCCACCATGGGCTCGGACCCGCATTTCTCATCCACAAGAGCAGGATCTGATTTCCTGGTTTGAGGGTTCATATGAGGGGTCGAAAACCTTTTATGTCCAGCTTGTCGCGGACTTGCAGCTCACCTCGCTGGACCCTCCGGAAGGAATGCTTTTTTTCAGGGTCGGGATTGATTGGAAAGACCATGATTATGGGTCGAACGCAACAGTCAGTCGCTTTTCGCATGTCATGCGCGATTGGTGGGTGACGCACACGTATCCCGGCATGTTGGGAAGGCCGATCGAGGTGACCGGGGAACCCCATGGGCAGACGCCGAACCAGGGAGAAGGAGAGGGGGAGAAGGAGAGAAGTAATGATGGAGAGAGTGCCTTCGTCGAAATCAACGGGGCGGATGAAACCCAATCGGGCGTGAGGTCAACGGAAGTATCCCTACAGCAGACTGCGCATGGGCTGGACTCCATGCCCGCTTTGCTTTCTTTTCGCGGGGAGCGCATTTCCGGGAATCAGGTGGTGGTGACGGTATTCTGGGAAATCCGCGCCGAGGATCTCAAACTATATCCGGATCTGACGGGCTTCCAACTCTATGCGGCGAAGCCGGGAGAGCCTGAAACGCAAGAGGTCGGGGGCGTGTTGTTGCGTGCACATCTTGAATCCGAGGATGGGACTTTGCTTTTCAGATTTCCCCATGAAGCCGGAGATGATGCGATGGTTTACGCACTTGCACCCCGGGGACGGTATGGCGAGATCGGTCCGCTGATAAGAGAACGCTTGTTCGTGCCCGCACGGGGCGCGGATCTGGAGGCGCCCTCTCAGGTCCGGGCAGAGATTCGGAATTTGGAAGTGGTGTCACGTTATGTGAGCAAAAGATACTACGATGAGGAGCAGACCCAGTTGTGGCAAGTCCTGCCCTATGCCCGAATGAATCGCGGGCGGGATTTGATTGATGGATTGAATATCAATTATCATCTGAATGGAAATGTGTCCCGCATGACTAGGATGAAGTTAGGCAAGCTTCATGGTATTATGGTGTTGTTTGACGAGGATGGCAATGTCACCCGCTTCTATTTCGGCCTTGAGGGTGAAAGGGTTACGCCGGAGGAATATCTCGAGGCCATCGGCTTGGACGCGATGCATGATGAGGAACGGAAATATTTGAAAAAGATGCCAGAATGATGGCGGAATGATTGAAGGGATTTGGACAGAATGATGGGATGACAGAATAATGGGATACTCCGCACTCCGCACTTCGCATTCGTCACTCAGAAGGTTGTTTTCCGACGCTCGGAAGAGAATTTTTGATGCGTTCCGAGCGTCGGAAAAGTAAAACGGAGCGCGGACACTCCTGTCCGCCAACTCTTTAGGCAATCATTTGCATGGGTTCACAAACTTTTTGGAAAGGATTTGGACATGGCTTCCGGCTTTCGTGCGGCCCTCCGGGACGCTCAACTTGCTCGGCCTTTTCCCGGGGTGAAGCTGCGGAG
>JAFIGC010000171.1 GCA_020831635.1 Verrucomicrobiota bacterium
AAGGTGCAGTCGAAAGCTCCGCTACGCGGAGCTTTCGCTACGACCTTTATTGTTGGCATTTGGATTTTAACCGCGAATCCACGCGAATAGACGCGAATGAGATGTATTTCAGGCCGCATGGTGATTCGTGTTTTGATAATGTTGGAGCTGAGGTGTGCGGTTTACCGCTTTACCTCCAGCTCATTATTCGGCTTCTCCTGGTTCATTTCTTCCAATATTTCCTTGAGAGCGTCCTCCACAAACTTCAGCAGCTGCCCTATTGTAAGGTCGTCGGTTGGCCGGGACAATCTTACTTTGACTGTGTTCTGTTCTTGGAAATCGACGGTTAGATACCCAAGAATTTTACCGGATGTCGATCTAATCGCTATATTGTGAAAGCCGGATTTATCGAGGTCACAGTTGATGTTCTTCTGTCCTGTGTCCGGATTTAAATAGAAACGAAAATTACTCGTGTGGTAAGCGGGATTGTTATTGTACATATTTCCGTAAGTTTCTCTTAACCCACCTTGTATAATGAACTTCTTGATAAGCAGCAAGTTTTCGCGAGTAATAACCCCCTCAACTTCATCGTGCTGCCCAATCCTCAATTGAACATCCATAGCCATTGTCGATCCTACACAGATCTGAATGGCAAAGAATATCGTTGAAATCGTGTTCTTTGCTGTCATTGTATTCCTCCTGCCAACATTATATTGAATTTCATGGTTTTTTTGGTTTTTCTACATCAATGGGCGTTATCAGTGCAAGCTTTTTCTTTAAAAAAAGACACTTGACGGTGTGGGTGATGTTTAATATGCTGTGATACAAATGGATATTAAACATCAGACACCCAGCCGTTCCACCTTTCCGGTGGCGGATTTCAACCCGAACCCCCAGTGGCCCGGGGGGTATTTTGAGGTATTGGAGGAGGTGGGGGTGCCGGAAAAGCAGCATGGGTTTTATGCGCATTGGGTGCGACAGTTGTTCAATCGCTTCCCGGATCGGTCGCGCCGTTCGCTGGGTCCTCAGGAGATCGCTGATTTTCTTGAATCGTTGCAAACGGAGGGCAGTGCGCAGGAGTGGCAACTGGTCCAGGCAAGGGACGCGCTGATCCTTTACTATGAGCACCCATCTGCTGGAGGCGGGACAGGACATTCGCACCGTGCAGGAACTGCTTGGACATTCGGATGTGAAAACGACGATGATCTATACCCATGTGCTCAACAAAGGGCCGCTCGGCGTGGTGAGTCCGTTGGACACCTTGTGATTGTTGGTTTTGCTTAAAACCCGAAGCCGCCGCCGAACATGATGCCGGTGTTGGTGACGTCCCAGGAGGCGTTGCCGTTGCCGCTGGCGGACCAAGATTGGTGGAAGCCTCTGAGGAAGATAATGCCTTCATCGATACGGGCGAGGATGCCCACATGGAATTCGGTGCCGTCCCCGTCCCAGCCTTGGGAATGGGATGTGTTGCCCGCCAAGGCGTTTCCACTCATGTTGACATTTGGGGAGGCTTCAAAGAAATCAACTCCCGCGAAGAGAACGACATTGCCGAGGTGCAGGTCGGCCTCGAGTCCATAGGTATAGCCATGCCAAGTATAGTCCAGGTCAACATCCGTGTCGGTGCGCACCCCGGGGGCGTCGCTTCTGAGACTGAAGCGAGTATGGTCAATCTTGTAGCCGATGACGGGGCGGATACGAAACGCGGGGCCGAGGTTGAAATTGTAGCCGATTCTGGCGCCACCGTTTACATTGAAACCGCGCTCGTTGTCCGGGTTGTCCGAGAGGGCAAGGGGGCCTTGGAGGCTGGTGTTGGATCTTGTGGCATATCCGGCGCCGCCCGAGATTTTGAAGTACAAGCTTTGGTTTTGTACGAGACCGAGTTTGATGCCGATAAAATCGAGTTCATCGGTTTGTTGGAGGCCGGGAAAGTCAAACACATGTTCGGTTCGGGTGTAGTCCACCCCGAAAAACCCACCCGAGGACTCGGGATAGATCTTGGGCGGTTCGGCGCGCAGGGTCTGGGTGGCGAACAGGGTCAGCGAAAAAAACATCCATAAAAATTTTGTCATCAGGTCTCCAAGCGTGAAAAGTTGGATCTTTACTCTCTTAGAATATCCCGGAAGTCAAAAGAATTTCCTGCGAAAAATGAGTTTCGGTTGACCAAAATATCCATATTGACATCATGACATTTCAAGCAGGACTTATAATGTGAAGAGGGCGTGAAAGCGGTTCAGGGCCGCTCGATTTCCGGGTCTTCGGTTTTGCGCATGTCGTCGTGGTGGCTGGACATATAATAAAAACTTTCGGAGAGCATATGGTCGCCGAGGATGAAATTGATGATCACACGGTTGCCGCCGCGCGGCCATTGGGGGCCATTGACGGAGATGGCGCGGATGACGCCGGAGATGCTTTCACCGGGCGGGAGGACGGTGGGTTCGGTATCCGCCCAGTTCCCGGTGGCGCCGGGAGCGGGATAGGCGCGGTGTTGGATCTGGACAATCACGCTTTCGTCCCACAAAGGTTCGCGGTTACGTGCGGGCAGGGCTTCGAGAACCACGGGGGCGTCGGTGGTGTTTTCCAGAATGAGTTGGTAGTCGCCGTCTCCATCGGGGTTGGTCCATTGGATTTCCTCTTCGGGGGGCATGGCTTTGATGGTGAAGGTGACGCCTTCGGGGAGCGGACGGGCGGGACGTCCGGTGGCTTCGCAGTGGGGGC
The DNA here is from genome assembly GCA_020831635.1 of Verrucomicrobiota bacterium. Classification (GTDB taxonomy): domain Bacteria; phylum Verrucomicrobiota; class Kiritimatiellia; order SS1-B-03-39; family UBA6053; genus PXAS01. The sequence goes on from JAFIGC010000171.1 coordinate 2,695, forward strand.
CCTCCACTTCGGAGGGCCATTTGGCGTCGGGGAGGTTGGCCCAGGGGGAATACAGTTTGCCGGCGATCGTTTGCCAACCGGGCGGAGTGGCGGCTTGGGCCCGGAATACGGTCAAGTCGGTGTCGGCGGCGAGGCGGAGGTTGAGCAGTTCCATGCGGTCGCGGACTTTGCGGGCGCTGAGAACATACGGGGCGCTGTTTTCAAAGACGGTGGGGTTGTTGGTGCGTTCGGCATATTGAAAGTCGAGGGTGTCGCCGACGTTGAGGCGGCCCCGCAAGATCTCGACGACCTCGAACGTCAGGGTGTAGGTGTACATGGGGGGCATGGATTGTCCCACGGGTCCGGGGCGCACGGAGGTGAGTTTGCCGACGAGGAGATGTTGATCGGCTGCGTTGGGCGGGGGAATGTCCTTGGCGATGGCTGTGCTGAATATGAGGCTGACGAGAAGGAATGTTTTCATGGGAACTTTCGAGAGTCTGGAGAATTGTATTCGTTCATGTGACGACTGCGGGAAGGGAAACCTTGGGAATTTTTCGAAAGATTTGCAAGACTTACTTCAAAGTTGGACGTTCGATGTTCGACGTTCGATTTCAAAAAGCGAACTTTGAACATCGAACTTTGAACGTCGAACTTCGAAGGGAATGCGCCCCCTATGCCCCAAAGCGGTAGCTCTGGTCGTTCCTCCCGGCGCTACCGCACTCCAAAGACGCTTCGCGTCCGCGCGTGGTGAGTTGTAGTGGCATCTTTGTTTTTTCCCCCTTCGCCCCGTGCCGATGCGGAGAACGGTGCGCGAATGTTGCGAAATGGTCGGAAGGGTGCTAAGATGTGCGCCTATGTGTTTGCGTCGCATTTTTTTCGTTTGTTTTCTACTCCCGGTGGTCTGGCCCGGGGGGGGGATTCTGTATGCGGCGGAGGGGCCGATCCGGTATCGGGTGCGCATTGCGGGGGTGGAGGATCGTGCCCTGCGGCGCGAACTGGAAAACGTGTCGGTCATGAACGCGCTTTCCGACCGTCCGCCGGTTTCGGAGTTGCAGTTGCGGCGGCGGGCCAGAAGGGATCCGCCCCTGTTCGAGCAGGTGTTGCGTAATCACGGTTATTATCAACCCAAGGTGAACACGATCATTGATTTGGAGCGACGGCGTCCCCAGGTTCGCTATGAAATTGAGCTGGGACCCGCATATCGTTTGCGGAACGTGGTCTTGGTTTCATCGGACCCCTCCGTCCTCATGCCCTTGGCGGAGGAGATTGGACTGGAAGCCGGAAAGGTGGCGGTGGCTTCTGAAATCTTGAACGGAAACGATGCCATTGTCCGCATTTTGCGAACCCGGGGGCATGCGTTCGCCCGGGTGACCTCCCGCGAGGTGGTGGTGGTTCATCGCGCGGAAGCGGTGGACGTGCGTTTTGAGGTGGAGCCGGGGGCGCGGTATCGGTTTGGAGAGACCACCTTCAATGGGCTGGAAAGCGTGCGGGAGCCTTTTGTGCGCAGGAAATTGCCTTGGGAAGTCGGGGATCCGTTTGATGGCCGGGAATTGGCGCTGGGGCGCCGCCGTTTGGTGTCCGCTGACCTGTTCGGTTCGGTGCGGCTGGGGACCGGGGATGTGCCCGAGGAGGGGGATCTTTTGCCCGTGACCGTGGACCTCAGTGAACGCAGGCATCGCTCCGTGACCCTGGGGTTGGGCTATGGAAGCGACCAAGGCTGGCGCGCCCGGGCCGGGTGGGAACATCGAAATCTGCTGGAGCGCGGGGAGCGTCTGTCCTTTGATTACGCGGTTTCGGAAGTGGGCCAAAACGGTCAGTTGGCCTTCAAACGCCCCGATTTTCGCCGGGTGGACCAAAATTTGCATTTGTCCCTGCAACGGGAGGTGGAAGACACCCGCGCTTTTCGCAGTGAAAAATTCGGCACCCTGGCCCGGGTGGACCGACTGAGTGGCGATGACCGGATTTATGGGATCGGCCTGGGCATGCGGTATTCCTCGGTGCGGGACGCCGAGGACAGCAAGGAGTTCAATTTGATCTACATCCCCATCACCATGGAGCAAGACCGCAGCGACGATCCGCTCGATCCCCGCAGCGGCGCCCGCCTCAGCCTGGGTCTGGCCCCTTATTGGGATACCCTGGACACGGAGATTTTTTTCGTGAAACCCCGCATATCCATGGCCGCGTATTATACCTTGAGCCAGAGCAACGGATTGGATTGGGCCGGGCGGGTGACCGCGGCGTCGATCCTCGGCGAGGCGAGAAAAACGATTCCCGCCGACGAACGCTATTACGCGGGCGGGGGCGGGTCCATCCGCGGCTATCCCTTCCAGTCCGTGGGGCCGTTGGAAGACGGCAACCCCACCGGGGGGCGCTCGCTGTTGCTGGTCAGTCAGGAACTCCGCTGGCGCTGGTCGGAAACCATGGGCATGGTGGGCTTCGTGGATGGCGGGGCGGTGACGGAAGAAGCCCTGTTTGATCCGACCGTGGACGATTTCCGATGGGCAACCGGCCTCGGGCTTCGATATTACACTCCCGTGGGGCCGCTGCGCTTTGACGTGGCCGTGCCCATCAACCGCAGGCAGGGCATTGACGATCCCTGGCAATTTTACATCAGTTTGGGACAGGCCTTTTGATGAGCGCGAAAACGAAATCCCAAAAACCTCCCCAAAAACCGCCTCAAAAACCACCCCGGAAAAAAAGACTGGGATGCCTTTTCAAGACGTTTTTGCTTTTGTTGCTTTTCGGCTTCTTCCTCGTGGCGCTGGTGACCCCTTGGGGCCTGAGCCGGTTGACCCCGATGCTGGAATCGCGTTTGTCCGAAATCTTGGATTTGGAGGTGCGGATCGAGGGGCTGGCCTTGCATTGGCCTTTGGGGGCGAGCGTGGACACGTTTTCCGCCACCGACGAGGAAGGCGAGGTGCGTTTGGCGGTCAAGGAGGCCAAGCTGCGGATATCGTTCCGGAAATTGCTCGGAAAGGAAATTCGCATTCACCGCCTGAACGTGGAGGAACTCCGATATGCGGGCCTGCCGGGACCGGATACGCAACCGGAAGAAACCCCCTTGGAATTTCCGCTGCGGCTGCCCGATTTGGAGGACCTCTTGGACCGGGTGGAACTGCGGCAATTGGCCATCAAACGGCTGGTCTTGACCTCGCCGCTGTTGCCCGAACCGCACGTGTTTTCCGTGGAGGGGCAATGGCAGGCGCGCGAACTGTCCCTCGCCATCGCCTATCTCTCCCGCGGGGAGACGCGGTTTGCCGACAAACCCCAAGTGAAGGCCACCTTGACCCTGAATGCCTTTGACGAAGCGGATGTGCGCGATCTCGTCCTTGAAGTGGGGGTAAAATCCTTTGCCAAGCTGGTGCCGAACTGGTCGGAGGAGCTGCGCGATGAGATGGAATTGCATCTGACCCTGCGCGAAACCCGAAACGAAAAAGTTGAAATTCTGACGGGTCAGCTGCGGACCGCGCCCGTGGAAGTGGATTTGGATGGCGAAATGTCGTTGCAAACCGGCATGGCGAAATTGGACGTGCATGTCGATTTCCCCGACCTTTCCCGCTTGCAGGCCTGGAGTCCGGTTTCCCTCGCGGGGACCTTGCGGGCCGGGTTGTCTTTGGAAGGGCGGGTGGATGATCCCGGGTTCTCGGTTTCGCTCCTGAGCGACGAGCTGCGGATCGACGGACATGAACTCCGGATTCACCACCTCCGGCATCAGGGCAAGGTCCCCACCCTCGCCCGGCAAGGCGAGTTGGAAGCGGAGGTGGCGTATCGGGGCATGCCCATGCGTCTCGGCACCGGGTTCACTTTCGAGGACGGGAAAATCGGGTTGACGGATTTTGCTTTTACCGCCGACGATCTGGAAATCGCCGGTCATCTCTCCGCGCAATTCGATCCTCTCGCCGTTGAGGGGCAGGTGTCGGTTTCCGCGCCCGATTTCGCCCCCATTGGCGAATTGTTCGACATGGAACTGGCCGGAAACGCTCGCTTGAATCTCAACATGTCCGTGGCGGACGGCGTGCAATCCTTTGAGATGGATGGATTGGCCGTGGATTGGGACGGCTTGGAAATCATGGCCGAAACGACCTTGCAGGTGCTGCTGGACGCCGGGAAATTGCGCGTGCGTCCTTGGACGGTGCGGGTGGGACCGGGGCGGTTGCAGGCCGAGGGCGGATTGGATGGGGAAAACCTGGATTTGAAAGTGGAAATCCTCGATCTGCCTCTGGGCATGTTCGGGTTTACGGACCGGATTGGCCCCGGTACCGAATTGGAAGGGCTTTTCACCCTTTCCGGCACCCTGGGCGATCCGACCGCGACCTTGAAATTGGACCTGAGCGGACTGCGTCCCGAAGATCCCGAACTTTGGGACGGTCCGCCGGCGCAGTTCCAGGTGGAACTGGCCTTGTCGGAGCAACGTCTCAAGGGCGGTTTTCATTTGAAAAACCTGCCCGGCGATCCCGTCACCCTGGATCTGGATATACCCGCGCCCCTTTCGCTGTTGCCGTTTTCCTTCCAATGGCCGCCGGAAGGTCCGGTGGACGCCCGTTTGTCGGCCAACACGGACTTGGCTGGTCTCGGAAGTCTGTTCGTGCTGGAGGTGTACCATCGCCTGGTGGGCACCCTCGCGGCCGACATTACCCTGTCGGGAACCTTTGACGATCCGCGGCTCGAGGGCAGCATTCGTTTGGATGGCGGGCGCTATGAACACGAAATTTCCGGTACGATCCTCAGCGACATTGTCCTCGACGTGGCCGCGGAACGGGAATTCCTCTCCTTGGTGAATTTCAGCGCCTCCGATGGCGCCGAGGGAAGCGTACACGCCAGCGGTCGCCTACAATTCAAACCCGGGGAGCGGTATCCCTTCGAAAGCACCCTCACGTTGAACCGCTTTCGCCTCGTGCACAACGACCATGCCGAGGCCATGGGCCGCGGAACCGTCAACTGGAACGGCAATGTGGACGAAAGCAATTTGAGCGGTCAGGTGCGGGTCAGTCCCATGACCTTGAACATTCCCGAGACCCTGCCGCCCCGGCTTTATGCCCTGGAAGTGGTGGAAGTTTACGGGGATGAAGACGTGGAGGAAGTCGTTTTCGAACAGGAAGAGGAAGCGGTCAGCCGCCCACCGCGGCATCGGGTGACCTTTGACCTGCGCATCGACGCGCCCGACCGGGTGTTTGTGCGGGGACGCGGTCTCGATTCCGAGTGGTCCGCCCGCATTCAGGTGCGGGGACAGACCCCGGAGCCAACCATTACCGGAAGTTTGAACATCATTCGCGGACGTTTTTCCTTCTTTGGCAAACGGTTGGTGCTGCAAAGGGGCATCGTCACTTTCGACGGCGCTTTTCCGCCCGAACCCCTGCTGGATGTTGAGGCGACCCTCCGCTCCGGGGGGATCACCGCGATTTTGCGGGTGCAAGGTCCTGCCGCCGATCCGGAAATCGAACTGGACTCGTCCCCGCCCATGCCGCAGGATGAAATCCTCGCCCGACTCTTGTTCGGACGCGAGGCCGCGCGCATCACCCCGTGGCAGGCAATCACCCTGGCCCAGGCGGTGAACAAAATACGGGGGGGCGGAAGCGCCTTCGATCTCATGGGGGAAACCCGCCGGGTGTTGCGGGTGGATCAGGTGGACGTGCGCACCCCGGACGATGAGCAGGACGGCACCACCGTCACCGTCGGCAAATATATCAGTGATCGCGTGTACGTGGAACTGGAACGCAACGTGGCCGAGGAATCCGGACGCGCCGGGGTGGAAGTGGAACTCACCCCCTCCCTCCGTCTGGAAACCCAAATCGGCGGCAACGCCGACTCCGGCATCGGCATTATCTGGACGCGGGATTTTTAAATGATGCCCCGGAGGGGCAAAAGCGGTTAGCCCGGGGTCAGCGACGAAGGAGCGCAGCCCCGGGTTTCTGTCCATCCCGTACGAGCGCCCCGGAGGGGTGCAAGCGGTGCGTTATCCAAGGAAAATGGGTAATCCTAATCCTAATCCTAATCCTAATCGTAATCCTAATCCTAATCGTAACATGAGTTCCAATCCACCGTGTTTTTTGAACAGGAGGACGCAGAGAACGCAGAGAGGGAAACGGAATCGCAATCTACCCAATCCTTTTACCAATCCCCTCCGTGCCTTTGCGCCTCCGTGAGAACCAAAACCCCACAACAATCGCGCAGATTATGGCAAATATCCCCGCCGGTGAGGATGAAATCGGGTTTTTATAGGGTTGATATCGATAATCGTTTACGGTATTCGATGATACCTGAAATTGCAAACCCCAACTCCCGTGACCTATGATTTCCGATCTTGAACATATGGGCAAACCGATGCAACAATTGCTCGGTGGATTCATCCGCATGCATGTGCTCCATCATGCCGCGGAAGAACGGGGCGTGGTGGGCAACTGGATGATCGAGGAGCTTCGGCACCACGGCTACCGCCTGAGTCCCGGAACCCTTTATCCAATGCTGCACTCGATGGAAAAAGCGGGATGGCTGAAATCAGAAGAATCCCCGGAAGGGGGGCGCAAGCGGGTCTACCGAATCACGCCCCTTGGCGCGGAGGCCTTGGCCATGGCCCGTTCGCGTCTTAAAGAGCTGTTTCGGGAAGTGGACCCGAAATGAAAAATATACAAACCTATTCTAAACCGAAGAAAAAATCATGAAACAAACCGAAACAAAACCCGCCCACGCCCAACTCAACCGCCATTTGGGCCTTTGGGGGGCGGTGATGATGGGCCTCGGAGCCATGGTGGGGACGGGGGTGTTCGTCAGTATCGGCGTGGCCGCCGGCATCGCGGGAGCGTCCGTGGTGCTGGCCATTCTCGTGGCGGCCGGGGTGGCGGTGTGCAATGCGTTGAGCAGCGCCCAACTCGCGGCCGCGCATCCGGTGAGCGGTGGGACTTACGAGTACGGGTACAAATACCTGCACCCCACCCTGGGGTTTACGGCGGGATGGATGTTTCTTTGTGCGAAGTCGGCTTCGGCGGCAACGGCGGCGCTCGGGTTCGGCGGATATCTGCTGCACGTGCTCGGTCGGTCGAGTCCGGCCGCGGTCACCTGGTTGGGGGCGATCATCTCCATTCTCATCACCCTGCTGGTCCTCAGCGGCTTGAAGCGTTCCAACCTGGCCAATATCCTCATTGTCGCGACCACGCTGATCGCGTTGATTATTTTCGTGGGTTTCGCGGGAGCCGCCGCGATCCGCCAACCCGGAAATCATCTCGTTCCGTTTTTTCCAGAGGGGGAAAGTTCGGTCGGCGCGTTTTTGCAAGCCTGTGCGCTCATGTTCGTGGCCTATACCGGCTACGGACGCATTGCCACCATGGGCGAGGAGGTGCAAAATCCCCAAAAAAACATACCCCGGGCGATTATTGCGGTGACGTCAGTTTCCGCGGTGCTGTATATGGCGGTGGGACTCGCGGCCATCGGTGCATTTGGGGCGGTACAACTGGGCGAGGCGACAAGGGCACAGGCCGCCCCGTTGGAAATCGTGCTCAGGACCTTGGGGCATCCCGTGGCGGCCACCATCGTGGCTTTGGGTGCGATGACGGCCATGCTCGGGGTGTTGCTGAACCTCATCCTTGGACTTTCCCGCGTGGCCCTGGCCATGGGACGGCGCGGCGATTTGCCATCCGCGTTTTCGAAGATTGATCGCAAAGGGTCGACGCCAACCATCGCCGTGATCGGGGTGGGATGCCTCGTGACCGGCCTCGCCGTCCTCGGCGACGTCAAACTCACCTGGTCCTTCAGCGCCTTCACCGTGCTGGTGTATTACGCGATCACAAACCTGGCCGCCCTACGGCTTCAGGGAGCCCAACGACTCTATCCCCGATGGATCTCCATGTTGGGCATTGCCGCCTGCCTTTTCCTCGCGTTCTGGGTCGATCCCGGCGTCTGGATGACCGGCCTCGGCCTGATTGCCGCCGGATTGCTTTGGCATCGGTTTTCGCCCTCCGTTTAATTTTGGCACATGCCCCGGAGGGGCAAAAGCGGTTAGCCCGGGGTCAGCGACGAAGGAGCGCAGC
>JAFIGC010000172.1 GCA_020831635.1 Verrucomicrobiota bacterium
GGTCTGTCGAGTGTTCCCGACAATCCCTTGCAGCCCATGAGATTGTGCGGATTCAAAGCAAAGATCTCACGGTTTCAGGGAACTTCCATCCTTTTTGAATGTGATGAAATCCCCTACGACGAGCGACGTGGCGGAAAGTGCGGCCGCGAATTGCACGATCCTCTCGCATGGGACGAACGCGTGACCAAGATCAGCAACCCCGCCAGCATCAACGGCGTCAGCCCAAACGCTTTCCCAAGCCCGTAGGATTCGCCAATCCAGCCCAATGCCCACGAGGCAAACGAAAATCCGGCGATCCCGCCACAGGACAGCAGGATCAACAAAGCCGTGGCATCCAATTCCAGCCGTTCCACCGCCAGGGACTGGATACTCGGCCAAAAACAGGCCGTGGACAGACCGGCCAGAAAAAAGAGTCCCCACAACCACCCGCCCGGGGACAGCAGCGGAAACACCAGGCTGACGCCAATCCCCGCCAATGCGGAAAATCCGATCAGCCCGCGCAAATGTTTCTGCGGAACCAGAAAACCGAAAAGAAACCGGCCCGCAACCATCCCCAGCGCGAAAAACGCCGTTCCCACCCCGCCCATTCGGGCGGTGCTCCCGTGCACCAACTGCAAGTAACTGGCAATCCAAAAGGTGTATGCGCCCTCCGCCGCCCCGCCAAAGAACATCATCACCGAAAAGGTCCAGAACCCGCGTGATTTCAAAATATCCCGCTTATGTCCGAGCACGTCCATCAACGGAATTTTTTGTCGGGGAGGTCCGATTTTGCGGAGAATGAAAAACAGCCCGCCCACGCAGAAGCTGAACCCGGACAGCCCCGCCAAAATCGGACGCCAGGCCCCGGTCCGGGTAATCACCTCGCCTCCCAACACCATGGTCAGCAGCACCCCCAGGGACCAAAAGCCATTGACGAAATTCAGATATCGTCCCGAATCTTCCTTGTGCAGTTCCTCCACCAGCGGATTCAGCAACGCCTCCACCACGCCGCCCCCCACACCCGCCAGAGCCAAGGCCAGCATCAACCCCGCATACCCCGGCGCACGACTGTAGAGCAGTAAGCCCATTCCCAACAACAGCAAACTTCCCCCCAGGGCCCGCGCCTTGCCAAAATGCGCGGCCACAAACCCGCTGCTCAACAGGGTGAAAAAAATCAGCCCGCTGCGAACCACCTCCAAGCCCCCGCCGCCCACCAGCGTGAAATTCAGTTCTCGGCTCAGCGTCACCAACACGATCGGGGTTACCGTCGCGCTTGCCGAATACGCCAGAAACGCCGCCGAAGCCGCGAAATCCAGCGGATGGAACTTCATCCGTTTCAATAGGAATCCGAGGACACGGGTCCATCCCCACAGAGCCCCGGAACCGAACCGAAGCCCACGCCCAATCGACTGGCGCCCATGTGTACATACACCTCCGCCTGTTCCCGGGTGCGAATCCCCCCCGAAGGTTTCACCTCAATCCGCCCCGCCGCCGCCTCGATCATGATTTTCACCACCTCCATATTCGCCCCGTCCCCATTGAAGCCCGTCGAAGTTTTCACAAATTGCGCCCCCGCGTCCACGCACACCTCCACCAATTTGCGAATCTCCTCCGGATGCAAATGCACGGTCTCAAAAATCACCTTCAACGGCACCCCCGCCGGAATGGTCATCGCCGCGACCGCCTCGATGTCCTTGCGCACTTCCGTCCACATGCCCGAACGCACCCAACCAAAATTCGCCACCATGTCGATTTCATCCACACCCGCCTCCACATACCGGTCCGCCTCGTCCGCCTTCGACGCACTCAACTGATCGCCATGGGGAAAGCCCAGCACCACGCACAAGCCAATGCCATGCGCTTTGCAGATCGGCTTGAAAAAAGGAATGTCCGCCGGACGCACGCAAAACGTCCGCGGATGAAAAGGCAGACAAAGATCCACCGCCGCCTGAACCTCCGCACGGTTCATTTCAGGTTTCAGGATCGCGGCATCGAGATAAGTGTTGATCGGGTTCATGCCCAAAGCCTAGCAGAAAACCAAAAATGCGCAAATGCGAAAACTCCAAAACGAATGACGAGTGCGGAGTGGGGAGGGCGGAATTCGGAGTGGGGAGGGCGGAATTCGGAGTGGGGAGGGCGGAGTAATGAGCGCGGCGAAGCCGCTTTGGAGTGCGGTAGCGCAGTGAGGGACGAACGGAGCTGCCGCTTTTGGGGCCTGGGGGAGGCCGTTGCAATTTGCCAGTTCAAAGTTCGAAGTTGGACGGCCTGCCCACCGAAGCTCGGAGAGCGTAGGAGGGTTCGGCGTTCTCCCCTTTCCCCCTTCGCCCCTGCCGGTCCCATATCCCTTATCCCATATCCCATATCCCATATCCCATATCCCATATCCCATATCCGCGGCGAAGCCGCCCCAACCCATATCAGCGGCGAAGCCGCTCTCGAAGCCGCCACCAACATCAAAGTTTGCAATTCCACAAAAAAAAGAGCAAGAGAGTCCCATGACCACCACAACGGAAAACCCCCACGACGCATCCACCCCCAAGAACCGCGACCTTGGCGAGCAGCCCCTGCTCCGATTGATGAAGGAGCATCAGCTCAGCGCCCACGATCTCGTCTCCGCCTCCCCCGAACCCATCACCCACAAAATGGTCGCGCGCGCCTGCAAAGGGCGATGGCTTACCGCCAAAACCAAAAACAAAATCATCACCGCCTTTTCCGCCGCCACCAAGCAAACCTTCACCAAAAAAGACCTGTTTACTTATTGACGGCTGCGGAGTGGCGCGTGCGGAATGCGGAGTGATGGGAGGAGATTGCAAGGAATCAGGACATTTCCAAGAAACGGGCAATCAGACGGTTTGTGGAAGGGTCGTGTTTGTCGGGCGTGGGGTTGCCCTGCAATTCCGGTAAAATCACTTTGGCCAGCACCTTGCCCAATTCCACGCCCCATTGGTCGAAACTGAAAATGTTCCAAACGATCCCCTGGGTGAAAATCTTGTGCTCGTAGGCAGCGATGAGTTGACCCAAGGTAAAGGGAGTGAGTTTCTTCACCAAGATGGAGTTGCTGGGGCGATTTCCCTCGAAGGTTTTGTGGGGGATCAGTTCCGGCGGAACCCCTTCCTCCTGAAGTTGGGCCGGGGTTTTGCCAAAAGCCAGGGCTTCGGTTTGGGCGAAATAATTGCTCATCAATTTCGCATGGTGATCTCCCAGCGGATTGTGGCTTTGGGCAAAACCAATGAAATCGCAGGGGATCAGCTTGGTGCCTTGGTGAATCAGTTGATAAAACGCGTGCTGACCATTGGTACCGGGTTCGCCCCAGAGCACCGGTCCGGTCTGATAGGAGACCGGACGCCCCTGACGATCCACGGATTTTCCGTTGGATTCCATGTCCGCCTGCTGAAAATAGGCCGCAAAGCGGTGCATGTACTGATCGTAGGGCAAAATGGCGTGGGTATCGGCCCCAAGAAAATTGCCGTGCCATATGCCGAGGGCGGCCAAAATCACGGGCAGATTTTCCTCCAGGGGGGCGGTGCGGAAATGCTCGTCCATTTGATGGTATCCGTCCAGCAACGCCCGGAAATGATCGGGCCCGACGGCCAACATGATGCTAAGGCCGATGGCACTGGTCAGCGAATAACGACCACCCACCCAGTCCCAGAATTCAAACATGTTGTCGGGGTGGATGCCAAACGCCTGCACGGCTTCGCCATTGGTGGAGAGGGCCACGAAATGTTTGGCCACCGCGGTCTCCTCGCCCAAGGCCTCCAGCAACCAGTCGCGGGCGCTGTGGGCGTTGGTCAGGGTTTCCTGGGTGGTGAAAGTTTTGCTCGCGACAATGAATAGCGTCTCTTCGGGGTCCAAATCGTGCAGGGCTTCCGCCAAATGCGTTCCGTCCACATTGGAAACAAACCGAAGCGTCAGCCGCCGGTCGGCAAAGGGTTTCAGAGCTTCGGTGACCATCACCGGGCCGAGGTCGGACCCCCCGATGCCGATATTGACCACGTTGCGGATCCGCTTTCCGGTATGACCGGTCCAATCGCCGGATCGCACCCGATTCGCCAACACCGCCATGCGTTCCAGAACCGCGTGAATTTCCGGCACCACGTTTTCGCCGTCCACGGTAAATGTCGCATCGCGGGGAGCGCGCAGGGCTACGTGCAGAACGGCGCGGTTCTCGGTTTCATTGATGCGATCGCCCCGGAACATCGCCTCCCGGGCCTCCTCCACTCCAGTGGCCCGCACCAGATCCATCAACAGGGCCATGGTTTCCGAGGTGACCCGGTTTTTGGAATAATCCAAATATAGGTCTTCCACTTCCAGGGACAGGGTTTCGGCGCGCTGCGGGTCGGCGGCAAAAAGATCCCGCAAATGCATGTCCCCTTGGGTACGGGCATGGGCTTCCAGGGCTTTCCATTCGGGCAATTCGTTGACTTGTGGTTTCATGGGGTTCGTTGGGAAGGAATGTTGAAAATCGAGATGGGTGAACGTCATGCCATGATTATGAAGAGAGGAAAAAGGATCAACGAAAATATCCGCATATTTCCAAGGTCATTCACTTTGGAGGTATTCGGGGGATACAGAAGTCCGTAATCTCCACCGCGTAGCGGTAATCTCCGCGCCGCAGGCGTATCTCCGCGGCGTAGCCGCTATCTCCGCGCCGTAGGCGCCTTCCACTTGACCCTTCGGAAAAGCGTGCTACAATCTAAATCATGACCGCTTCCCAAGATTACGGAATCCCTGCCGAATGGCTGGACTGGTATCGCCTGACCCCGCAGGAACGCTGGGAAGAATCTGGATGCCTGTGGGATACATTCCTGAAACTTGGAGGCTCGCTTGAACCAGAACCCGACACTGAAAGTCCTTTCTTCGATGCAGAAACATGGCGTCCGCAGCTTGCTCATGGGCGGTCAAGCGTGCGTATTCTACGGAGCTGCGGAATTTAGCCGCGATGTCGACTTCGTCATTCTTGCCGAACCCGACAACCTTAAAAACGGTTCCCCAAGGAGGCTTCCTCGTTGCAACCCACACGCAAAGCAGTTGCCTCTGCTATCTTGGGAGATCGTGAAGCCATCGATAAAAACCTAGAGGAAGAGCGACAAGCCGAAGTCGCGGCCGACAAAGACTATTGGGCGCCTCTTCGCAAAGAAATCGAACGCCTCAGGCATATGCGCTCGCAGTGAGTGTTTAAAGTTCGACCTTCGATTTTCGCCCCCTCCCCTCCTGATGTGAAATCTGTCCGATTATTTTTTCCTAAAGGAGGGGTTCTTTCCCGGGAACCCCGACCGGACGCGGGTATTTTTTGGCGGTGGCCTCGTGTTTTTTGAAGATCAGGAGGGTGCCGCCCTCGGGGGTGGGCTCCTGAAGGCGCAGGCGGACTTTCAGGCGTTCCATGGCAATGCCGGACTCGGCGAGTTCTTCCCCGGCTTTTTCACCTTTCATCGCGAAGAGCCGTCCCTTGATCCGCAACAACGGCACCGTCAACTCCAATAAGGTGGGCAGTCGCGCCACGGCCCGGGCGGTGACCAGGTGAAACTGTTCCCTGGTTTCCGGCAAGCGTCCCAGGACTTCCGCCCGTTCGCTCCGGACCGCGACATTCTTCAAGCCCAATGTGGTCGCGGTTTCCTCAAGGAAACGTGCTTTTTTCGCCACGGAATCCACCAGGGTCCAGGAAACATCCGGACGCAGGATGGCCAGGGGCATCCCGGGCAATCCGCCGCCGCTCCCCAAATCCAGGGCTTGCTGCCCCGGATCCCCGATCATATGCGTCAAAAGCGTGATGCTGTCAAAAATATGCCGCATCCAAGCGGTGTCCGGATCTCGAACGGCGGTCAGATTGAGGTGTTGGTTGACTTCCAGCAATCGATGGAGATAGCGGGAAAGCGTGTCGAGCTGTTCCGGAGTCAACTTCAGGCCCTGCGCGGCACAAGCGTCATGAAAAAGTTTGGGAGGAGAATGCATGGGACCCTCCATATCGGGTTTTCGCGAGACTTCAACCGCGAAAAACGCCATGCAAACTAAGAAAAAGGTTCATGGACTTTGAAGGAATTCGGGGTGGACAGGAGCGCCAATCGCCGCATTGGCGGGGCGAAGGGGGATTTGGGTTGGAATTCCTTCAAAGTGCATGAACCTGCCAAAAAAGAACGTCATTTCACTGGACAAATCCTGACTGCGTCCTTTATGGTGTCTCTTCATGATTGATCAAATTTACCAAATGGGCCGGGAAACGCTGTTGAAACGCTTCTGGGTCTTTTCCGATCTACAACAGGTCCTGCCGGAGATGGCCGAGGAGTGTCTGCGCATTGCCTTGGACGACATGCGTGAATTCGCGCCTGATTTTTCCCAAATTTGGTACTTGGGGGATGCCATGGAGGGCAAGGATGCGGAACGGGTGGCGCAAATGACGCAAATGCAGGTCGAGACCCTGACCGCCTTCGGCGTTCCGGTGCGCTACATCATGGGCAACCATGACTTGGATTGCACGAACCCGCTGCCCGCCGGCAGCCAACCCGTGCTGCCGGTGTACGAGGCGTTCAAGACCGTCCCCGGCTGGCGCACCACCGACACTTTTACGGATTTTTATTTCACAGAATCCCACGGAGACACCTTGGTGGTCTTTTTGTCCGACCACGTGGCCCCGGACAACCGTTGGCAGGCCACCCAGCAAGGCGTCCGGGGCGAGGACCCCGCGTCCTACGTCCATTCCTTTTCCGACTACCAAAAGCTACGCGATGAAATCGCCGCTTGGCCGGGGCCGGTGATTTTCGCGGGTCACTACGCCTTTCCCGGAGGGGCGCGGGGCGCGCCACCCGATGGGTTGCTGAACCAATTTTTACCCTTGCCCGACAACGTACAACTGATTCTGCACGGCCACGCCCACACCGGCGATTGGCCCTATGGACGCGAGAAAACCTTTCAGCGGATCGGCTGGGTCGATTGGCACAAGGTCCCCCAAGTCAACATCTCGTCGTTGGACCGCACCCGCGGGAGCCAGACCCGTTCCGCGGTTCTCGATCTCTACGAAAATGGCACTTTGGGTCTTTTTTTTCGTGACCACGAGGACAAAATATGGTCTGATGCCTTCTTCGTGGATGCCAAAGCCCCGCGCACGGCGTCCGCGGCCAACCTTAGACACCATCAACGGCGAACCAACTTGGGCGACACCGCCCTGGAACGCTGGAAATCCCAACATGACTCTGATTAGAATATGAAAAAACAAACATTGCGCTTTCTGCCCGTCTTTTTGATCACTTCGCTGACCCAGGCGTTGATCAATCCCAATTTCACTCCCGTGCACCTCGTCAACCAATCCACGGCAATTTGGGAAGCCGAGTTGACCTTGAATGATGATGGAACCGCTCTGGACGGCAAGGTGACGGCCACCTTGAAAGGTGAAGTCCCTGCGGAAACCTTCATGTTGGCCTTTGGCGCTCGGGATCACTTGAAAGATGAAATCGAAAGCGTACTCATAGACGGTAAGACTGCCGGGATTTTTTTGACAGGGGATTTCAGTGGCGCCAGCATGAGTGGCGATGACGCGGACGCGGATCCCTGGGCCATGCTCAAGATTGGCGGACGTTGGTTCATGGTGGTCTCGGGGGACAATGGCGCCCTTTCGCTTCGGGACGACCCCATCGATTTGTCCACGGTCTGGGCCGGCGACCCCCACAACCTGCGGCAGGTGACCGAATACATTCTCGCCGACCCGCGTGCCGACGTACCCGTGGCCTCGGATGGGCGCTGGGCGGAAGAGCGCATGCTTGCGGAAATCGAGGGCACCGTCACCGGCATGGAAGCGGTAACCTTGGCCCAAAACCCGCTCTTGCTGGTCTATCGGCTCGAAGGTGACATGGTTTTCAGCCCCGCCCAAGACTTTGAAGACATCTCCGGCTACATGGGCCTGGCCTCCGCTTCCGCCCATGCGACTTGGGGTCGATTCACCACCACCCCGGATTTGGGCATGATGTCCCTGAACGCCGAAGGAGAATTACATCTTTGGTCCCGCGAGGGCGAGGAATTCGTCCGTCAGGACACCGGCATCCAAGTCGAAAACGCGACCGGAATGGCCACCGTTTCCCTCCCCGGTCGCGCCGGGGTGCTCATCGGCACTGCCGAGGAGGGCCTGGTCCTCGCTCTGCCTCAAGAAAACGGAACCTGGACAACCCTGGACACCGAGCCACCTGCGGATGCGGGTCAAGGCGGTGGCGTTTACGCCATCGATCTCAATGGCAATGGCCACGCCGAAATGGTGCAAAGTTACGAAAACGGTCTCGCGGTGTTATGGAGCGGAGACGAAGGCAATTACGCGGACCTGGTTTTATATGGGCATGATCCCATCGGCAAACCCCTGAGCCTGGCCGCCGCCGACTTCGACGGCAACGGCAAAATCGACTTTCTCATCGGTGGCGAACGCGGAGCCGCGATGATGCTCAATGACGGCGAAGCCTTCCAAAGCCGTATGCAAGCCACCGGCGAACTTTCCTACAACATCCGCCCCGGTGTAAACGCCATCGGCATTGGCGATCACAACTTGGACGGACGCATCGACCTGATGCTTTTTAACGCGCAGCTCCCCCCGCAAATTTATTTCAACCGCGGTTTTGCCGTATTCGGCTACGACATGGAATTGGACATGATCGAAGATGTGCCCGATGCCCAAGACGCCGCCGGCGCCGGACAACAGGCGGGCTTGCTTGCCGATTTGACCCGCAGCGGACTCCAGGAAGCCGTGTTTGTCACCAACGAAGGGCAAATGTGGTTGCTCGTCCGCGAAACCGAAGGCATCACCCCCTTGGGCGCGGACTTGTCCCCGCCGGCCACCATCACCGGGCCCGTCCCCGTGGTGATTCAGGATGGGCGCACCAAGATTGGCGCCAGAATCGCTCAACCCCACGCCCCCGCCCACATCGGCCGCCGCAACCGGGGTCCGGTCAACGTGCGCTGGAAACACCCGGGCGACGATGCGGAGCGCACACAGCGCGTCATCGTGCTGCGCCCGGAAACCCATGTGCTTGACGCACAATCGAATTAACAAAGGGACGGTTTTACCATGGACAGTTTGTTTCTGTATTCGCCGGGCGTGATCCCGGTGCTCATCAACCCCATCGCCGTCCTGCTGGCCGTGCTGCCGGGCATTTTCATGGCCCTGGTGTCCTTGTTCAAACCCAAATCCATCAAAGCGGGCATTATCATGCTCTGGCGGATGAAGGTGCAAGTGGCGATCATTGCCGCCGTGGGGTACGGCCTGCATTGGGGCGTGAAAACGGTGTTCCCCCAACGAGGCGCCGAAGCCGGAGCCGCGGAAGCGGCTTTGGTCGATTGGCCGCATTTCCAAGGGAGCGAACTTCGCAGAAGCTGGATCAATGATGGCGTGGGCGATCCCGTCACCGGGGGCATCAACTGGAGTTTTCGCGATGGAAATGCCCAATTGTTCATCGCCTCCCCGGCGGTGGTCGGCAACCGCATCTACATTCCCTCGGTCACCATCGGCGCCTTTGGCGGCCTCAGCGGGGCCATCTACTGTCTGGATGCCGACACCGGCGCCCAGGTCTGGAAAGGCGGCCCCTCCGATTACCGCGGCTCCTTCTCCTCGGCCGTGGTCGAAGGCGACCGGCTGGTGGTCGGCGAAGGCCTGCACGACACCAATGACGCCCGGGCGGTGTGCATGGATATTTCCGATGAAAGCGATCCCAAGGTCATCTGGATGTTCCAAGTCAACAGCCACATTGAAGGCACCCCCAGCATCGACAATGGCCGCGTGTTTATCAACGCGGGTGATGACGGGGTCTACGGACTGGACTTGGAAACCGGCGAAAAGCTTTGGCATTTGCCCGGAGAAGACTTCAATGACGTGGAAACCTCCATTCTCGCCCACGAGGGCATGGTGTATGTGGGCTTGGGCTTCGGACGCTACGGCCAGGCCGTCATCCAAGTGGATGGCGCCACCGGCGAGGTCTTGCACCGCATCGAAACCCCCTACCCCGTCTTCAGCCCCCCCTCCATCCACGAAGGCATTCTTTACGTGGGCATGGGCAACGGCGATTTCGTCTTTCCCGCCGAACAGCGCGTGGATTACGTGCTGAACATGCTCCGCGAACAAGGGCTCAGCGAGGAAGAACTCGAAGCCCGCCGTCCCGGACTCGCCCCCGGCGGCGCGGTGTGGGCCTTTGACATCGAAACCATGGAGCGGGTTTGGGAATACGAAACCGACCGCACCATTCTCTCCGCCATTGCCGTCAGCGAACAGGGGCTTTACTTCGCCTCCCGCACCGGAGGCATCTACCATTTGGATTTCGAGGGGAATCAACTCGCCTATTGGAACGCGGGCGAACCCGTCGTTTCCTCCCTCGCCGTTGCCAAAGACCATGTGTACGCCATGACCTCCGGCGGCATGTTGTATGTGCTCGACAGCGACACCTTGGCCCCGGTTTGGGATCTGCGTCTGGGCACGGGCTTCATGTTCTTCAGTTCTCCCGCCGTGGCCCGCGGACAAATTTACGTCGGCACCGAAAACGCGGGCATGTTCTCCGTGGGACAACCCGACATCGCCGGAAGCGTTGCCCTTTGGAGTGGCGACGGCGGAGGACCCCGCCGCGCGGGTCGTGCCGACGACGCCCCCCTCCCCGGCTTTGGCGCCGACGGGTGCCCCGCCCCCGAAACCGGGCTGGGCGGTGCCGGGGCCGGTGTGCATTCCCGCACCCCGGTGGGGG
>JAFIGC010000173.1 GCA_020831635.1 Verrucomicrobiota bacterium
CCCGCACCGGATTCAGGTCAATATACGCCGCCACCGACATCAACGCCAACGGATTCCCCTCCACCACCACGCTCCGATACCGACCCTCCCACAGCGGACCCTTCCGATCCTGCCGCCGGTTGAACCAAAGCGTGAACCCATGCTTCAAAACCCTCATAAACTCGGGCAGATCGCACATCCGCGCCGTCATCATGCCATCCATTTCCTTTTGCGTTTTCTCCCCGTTCGCCTGATAAAACGCCTCCCATTGTTCCACTTTCTCCTTCGCCCAGACCTCTCCCAGGCGCCGGACAATCTCCTCGTGGGTCAATCCCGCCCGCCCGGTCTCCCGATCCGGCACCCAAAGCATCAGATGAAAATGATTGTCCATCATGCAATGCGTAATCACCGAAAGCCCCGAAAACGCCGCCCACCGCCGCATCAACTCCACCAGCGCCGACTTCTCCTCCGCACCAAACAAGAATTCCCGATTCACCGTACGACTCGTCACATGCACGAAATACCCACCCTTTTCAGGAAGAATCCGCAACCCGCGCTTCCGCCCGCCCCCCGACCAAACCGTGGGCGGCATATTGCTGAAATAAGATGACTTCGGCACCAACATGCCCAAACTCTACCCACCGTCCCCCAAACCGTCAAGCGAAAACTTATATAATACCTGTTGCTATATGAGTCGTCATTGCAAAATACCTGTTGCTATATGGGACTCTCGCCATGGGCACAAAAAAACCCCGCCGGATGCGGCGGGGTCTGTCGTGCCTAGGGCGTTCCGCTTTACTTGGAAAGCATGGCTTCGGTTTTTTTGGGGTATTTCAGGTAGTCGCGAACCTTTTTGGGGTCCATTTTCGCGACTTTCGCTTCGTCCATGCCCATGGCGACCAAGCGCTCACGGTGTTGACGTTGACGTTGTTTTTTTGCGGTTCCGCCTTTGGAGGGGCGGGTCAAAACGGTTTTGGTAAATTTACGGCCGATGCCCATGAGAATCATCCTGTGTGAAAAAGTTAGAAAAAGGGGTCCATCTGGTGAACAGGGTCGGCCTACATGTCTTGGAAATTGCAAAAAGGCAAGCACAATCCATGAAAAATCCATGCGGGTTCTTGACATTCGCGGCCCATTGTTTCAGAGAGCGATCAGTGTAACCCCCAAAAGAGGACCCAACCGTCATGTCAGCACCCCCACACAAAGACTCTTGGAACACCCGATTTGGCGTCATTCTCGCCGTCACCGGCAGTGCAGTGGGCCTGGGAAATTTCCTGCGGTTTCCCGGCCAAGCTGTCCAGAACGGAGGTGGTCTGTTCATGGTCCCGTATCTCATTGCCTTTCTGATTGTCGGCATTCCCCTTGCTTGGTCGGAATGGGCCTTGGGGCGGTATGGCGGTCAACTCGGAAAAAATTCCGCGCCCGGTATTTTTCGATGCCTGCTTCGTCGAAAAAGCGGCTCCTATGTTGGGATGCTGGGCACGGTGATGCCTGTTTTGATTTACACCTACTATGTAATCCTGGAAGGATTGTGTCTTTATTATGCCTGGCATTATCTGAGTGGCCGCATTCCCGCCCTCGGCAATGATGCGGGTGAGGTGACATCCTTTGCCCTGAACACCTTGGGGTATTTTGAAAACGGGCATCTCTTCACGCCCGAGGGTGCTGAATTGTTGCTCTTTGTCGGTTTCTGTTTCCTTTTGAATTTCGCTTTAATATACAGAGGTCTCAGCAGGGGAATCGAAAAATTCTGCCTGTACGCCATGCCGCTTTTGGTGATCTGCGCTTTTTTGGTGCTTGGACGTGTACTGACCTTACCGCCCAACCCGGAGGCCCCCGATCAAAATATCATCAACGGCCTGGGTTTTATGTGGAACCCTGTGCAGGAGGAAGGTGGCAGCATTCTTCAAACCCTTTCCAGTCCGAAAGTTTGGGTGGCGGCCACCGGACAGATCTTCTTCAGTCTTTCCGTGGGATTCGGCCTGATTCTCACTTATTCCAGCTATCTGAAAAAAGACGATGATGTTGCCCTCTCTTCGCTGACATCGGTCGCAGGCAACGGATTCTGCGAGGTGGTGCTGGGCGGTATGATTGCGATTCCGGCGGCCTTCATCTTTCTGGGACCGGTCTTCCTGTCCGATCCTGGGAATACCGGAACTTTCAGTCTTGGCTTCATGACCCTGCCCAATGTTTTCAACCAGATGCCGGCCGGGGGCTTTTTCGGATTCCTCTTTTTCTTTCTTCTTTTCCTCGCGGCCGTCACAAGTTCCTTGTCCATGCTGCAGCCCGCCATCGCGCTTTTGGAAGAAGGACTTGGGATCACCCGCAAACCCTCGGTGGCCATCTTGGGATTTGTCACCTTCACCGGGGCTTTTTTTGTCGCTTTTTTCAGCAAAGGGACCAATGCGCTCGACACCATTGATTTCTGGATGGCCAATTTCTTTATCTTTATTTTCGCTACCCTGCAAACACTGATTTTCGGTTGGTGGATTGGCAGGGACAAGGGATATGAGGCCCTCAGCAATGGCGCGGAGATCCATGTGCCCAAAGGGATCATGCATGTGATCCGTTATGTTTCCCCAACCTTCCTGCTGGTCATCTTCTTTTTTTGGTGCCGAGATGAACTGCCCAAGGAAATCAAGCGCATGACGGATGTCGAACCCGGAGCCCCCCCGGTCGCCATGATTTCCGTAGGCTTTATCTTTTTGGTCATCGCCTTTTTCGCTTTTGTCATTGCCAGAGCCAACAGACACTGGCAGGATACCGAACAGGAGGCGCAACCATGACCATTGCAGGATGGATTGTTTTTATTTCAGCCGTAACCGGCATGACGGGACTTTTGCTCTGGTGTATTCATAGGGTAGTCAAAACCCCCGATGCCGAGGAGCACCTACACAGCCCCGTGGATATCGATACGCACGACGACTGAACCTTCTGCGAGGTTCAGGGGGGCGAAAGCTACCTCAACCCGAACTCGTTGAGTTTTCGGTGCAGGGTCCGTCTGGAAATGCCGAGTTGTTTTGCCGCCAGGGTTCGGTTACCGTCGTTGTCGTTCAGGGCTTGCTCGATCATTCGTTTCTCGGCCTGCTCCATGGAGACGGCTCCGGCGAGCGGACCAGAGGTCTTTTTCCCGTCCCCACCCTCACGCACTTCCCGGGGCACATCCCGCAAGGTGATTTTATCGCCGCGACTGAGCACGACCATGCGCTCCACGAGGTTGCGCAGTTCGCGGATGTTGCCGGGCCAGCGGTATTGGTTGAGCGCCTCCAGGGCATCGGGGGTGAATCCTTCCAGCGTCCGTCCGTTTTCTTCGCGAAACTGATGCAAAAAGCTGTTGAGCAGCAACGGAATGTCATCGCGCCGTTCCCGCAGGGGCGGCAAGGTGATCTGCACGACGTTGAGCCGGAAATACAAGTCCTCTCGGAATTTCTCCTCTTCAACCATGACCCGCAAATCGCGGTTGGTGGCCGCGATGAGGCGGACATCCACGTCCAGCGTTTCCACGCCCCCCACGCGCTCGAAGGAGCGTTCCTCCATGACCCGCAGGAGTTTCACCTGGGTGCTGGCCTGAATTTCCCCGATCTCATCCAAAAACAGACTGCCGCCGTCGGCCAGCTCGAAACGCCCTTTGCGGGCTTCGGTGGCCCCGGTGAACGCGCCCCGCTCGTGACCGAACAGTTCGCTTTCCAACAAGTTGTCGGACAGGGCGGCGCAGTGGACGGCCACAAAGGGGTTCTTTTTGCGGGGACTAAGGTTGTGCAGGGCATGGGCCACCAATTCTTTGCCCGTGCCGCTTTCCCCCTGAATCAGGACCGTGGCCCGGCTGGGGGCCACTTGACGGATGGTGTCGAACACGGCCTGCATGGGCCCGGACTCGCCGATGATCTGCTCCATGCCGTATTTTTCGTCGAGTTGCTGACGCAGGCTCCGGTTGGTGGCCACGAGGGTGCGGGATTCGAGGGCGCGTTTGAGCACCACCTCCAGGCGGTCGAGATTCACGGGTTTGGTGAGGAAATCGTAGGCACCGTTTTTCATGGCTTCGACGGCGGTTTCGACATTGCCATAGGCGGTGAGGAGAATGCAAACGGGCTGGGGATCCCGGGCCAGCACCCGGCGCACCAGGGTCAACCCATCCATGCCCGGCATGCGCAGGTCGGTCAGCACCGCGTCCACGGGATGCGCGTCCAGAACGTTCAGGGCGGCCATGCCGCTTTCGGCGAGATGGATTTCGTAGTGACGCCGCAGGGCCCGGGCCAGACCTTCGCGGGTGTTGCGTTCGTCGTCCACAATCAAAATGGCGGGCTTTTTCATTCGGATTCTTCCTCCGGAATTGTGTAGGTGGGCGAAACCCCGAGCAGGCGAACCCGTTGATCATTGCGGGAGAGCAACAGGGTGACGGTGGTACCTTCGCCGGGACGGGTTTCAATTTCGATTTGTCCGCCGTGATCCTGCATGATGCGCTGTACGATCATCAGCCCCAGGCCGGTGCCCTCGCTTTTGGTGGTGCGGAACGGTTCGAAAACCGCCCCCAAATCCTCGGGGCGGATTCCCGAACCGGAATCGCGAAACGAGACCGCGACTTCCTCGGCGGACACGGCTATGCCAATGCGCAACACCCCGCCATCGGTCATGGCCTGCACGGCGTTGCGGATCAAATTGTAAAAGGCCTGTTGCATTTGCCCTTTGTCCAAGGAAAGGATGGGCACCGAAGGTGGCAAAGTTTGTTCGACCCACACCCCGCGGTCCTCGATTTCCTTTTCCATGCTTTTCAGGGTGTCGCGCAGCAGATTTTCCAGCCGCACGGGCTCACGCTGGGGCTGGGAAGGACGCAGGGCACGCAAAAAGGAATGGATGATCTGGTCCAAGCGCGAAATCTCATTGTGAGAGACCTCCACAAGTTCCCGAAGGGATTCACGAAGATCCTCGTCCTCGATCTCCTTCAACTCCCGCTCCATCAACTGCATGTGAATGTGCAGGGAATTCAGAGGGTTGCCGATTTCATGGGCCACGCCGGCGGCCAAAAGGGTGATCGCCTCCAAGCGTTTCGATTCCACGGTGGATTCTTGGCGGGCGCGGTCCCCGGTCACGTCCCGCAGCAGGATCAAAGCCCCTTCCACGTCATCCTCCGCGCCTTCGACCACTTGCAGGGGCACCACGTAAAATTCCAGGAAACGGTGTTCGGGGTAGGTCACTTCGATTTCGCGGTTCATCATCTGCGTCCAGGCCTCCGGGTCCAGCCCCATCAACCCTTCCCAGTCCAGGGAGGGCACGGCATCCTCCAGCCCCCGCCCCACCATCGCGTCCGCGTCCCCGCCGATCAGCCGGGCCACGGCTTCATTGGCGTAACTGACCTTCCCCTTGCCGTCCACCACGATCAAGCCTTCGCGGATGGTTTGCAGAATGGTTTCCAGCAGGCCCTTTTCCCGCGCCAGTCTCAAAAAATGGGTCTGCAGGCTTCCCGGGTCGATCCGGTCGATCCGCCGCAGCAATTGATCCAAAAATCCTGATTTCATAGCCCCAAACCAAACAGAATTTCAACCAGAATGCGAGACAAAATGACGCAAATTCCTCCTAAAAGTCCCGATTCACCAGCGCGCGGTGACCGCACCAGAGGGGCAGTCCGCCGGCAAGGAAAGACACCAGAAAAATATAGACGGTCGTGAAGGCGAACATGCGTCCGTGCCAATGGGCGGGCAACGTGTTCACGGTCATCAGGTGGGAGATGATCCCGGGGACCAAGACCAAGAGGATGACGGTGAACAGCGTGAGGATGAGATTCAGGGTTCCCCCGTAACCGCTGAGAATCTGTGCGGGAGTTTTGGCTTTGATGTCCATGAAGACCGCCCCCAATCCGGTGGCCATGCCCGCCAGGGCCAATGAAACGCTGGGCATGAGCACCAAGGTAATGCGATGCCCGAATTCGGGCACGTTGAGCATGGCGTTGGAAAGGCTCGACAAGCTCATACTGATCAGCATCAGACTTCCGGCCGCAATCACGAATTTGATCATCATCAAGCGCGTGAGACTTTGCGGGGCCAATCCCACCAGCCACAGGGTCTTCCCTTCCTGACTCATTTGCGGAAAGACGAACCGGGAGCTGAGCGAACTCATCACCGCCGAGAGGCTGAACATGTTCAGAAAAGCAATCAAATTGGCCCAGGTGTCATCCAATTGATCGTATCCCAACGAACCCAAGTTGAAAAAATACAAGCCCAGAAGGCCGAAGAAAATCAGGAACTGGGTCCATTGCGAGGGATCGCGCAGGAATACGAGCAGATCCTTCATGAAATATCCGCGCAGGGCGCCTGCTTTCCCGGGCGTCGCCTTGAGCACAAAGCGAGAAAGCGGCGAGGCGCAATCGGTCAGATCACTTGCGGCGGTCAGGTGACGCTGCATGCTGCGGGGATACAAAAATTCGCCGACGCGAGCCACGAACAGAAACAAAACCACGACCGAGGTATTCAAGAGGGTTAAATAGATCAGGCCGCGGAACCAATCGCCTCGAGACAGCCCCAGCACCCCCTGGGCCATCCACCAGTTGGGCAGCATCGGCTGGGAGGCAATGCGCAGTCCCGGCACCATGCGGAACATCACCATCATGTCTTCGTTGCGCTGGGCGCGGACTTGGTCCACATAGTCGAAGGCCCAGAAAACCCCGCGCACCAGAAGCAGCAGGGCGACCAGCCATAAAATCCGGTTGCGCCAACGTCCGAACACCCGCCCCAATAGCGAAAGGACCCCTTGAAAGAGGAGCATCACCAAAACGCCGAATCCCGAAAAAACCATCACAAACGGGACGGAAAAGGCGATCGACCAAAAAATCATGGTCCAATGCCAACCGCGATAGATCCCGAAAGCACCAATAAAGGGCACGATGATAAAGAAAAAGGCCCAACTGCTCATCATCGTGGTTTTCACCAGCTTGTAGTAGAACAAATCCCGCAGAGGCACCGGCCAAGTGAGCAGGCGCTTGACTTCCGCGGATTGGTAGAGGTTTCCATATCCGGTGACCGCTCCGGACAGCATCAGCATCACCCCCAGCCCCATGAAAAAGAGGGTGAACAGACTGGGGATCAAGACAAAGGCCACTCCGTCACTCAAGCGGAACATGAAATCAAATCCTTCGTAGAAAAGCCAGGAAAGTCCCAACAACCAACCGATGCTGAAGGAGCCAATGATGAACACCTTGAGCGCGGGCTGATCCTTGACGGAGCGAATGGCGTGCTGGAGGTCGTAGAAATGATTGCGGATGAAAATGGTGGCCGGACGCATGTAAACTCCTCAGTGCATGGTCAGGCTTAAAAACAAATCTTCCAGGCGTCCGGTGCTTTGCGCGGCCGCATGCAGATCCTCCAATTTCCCACAGACGATCATTTTCCCCTCGTCGATGATGCCGATGCGGTCCCCGATCTCTTCGGCGATGGCGAGAATATGGGTGGTCATCAAGACCGTCATGCCCCTGCGGGTATGTTCGCGGAGCAGATCCTTGATGAGGCGGATGCTGTGCGGATCGAGGCCGATGAAGGGTTCATCCACCAGCAACACGTCCGGCTCGTGCATGAGCGTGGCCGCATAGATCACCCGTTGACGCATTCCGTGGGACAAATCCTTGGTGAGGGTGTGGGCCCGTTCCATCAAGCCGAAAATTTCCAACTGACGCGGGGCCTTTTCGCGAACCTCTTCGCGTGGCATTTGGTAGAGATCCCCGGTGAAATACAGGAACTCCATGGCCGTCAGCCGATCATACAGAAAGGGCATGTCGGGAATGTAGCCCATGCGACGGCGGGCTTCCACCGGAGAGGCCAAGGCATCCACGCCGGCCACGGTGATTTGACCCTCGTCGGGGCGCACCAGACCGGTCATCATTTTAATGCTGGTGGTTTTACCGGCGCCATTGGGGCCGAGGAAGCAAAACAGCTCGCCATCGTCCACCTCCAAACAGAGATCGTTGACCGCTTTGATATTTCCATAACTTTTGTGCAGGTGTTCAAGTCGAATCATAAGTTGGGCAGATTAGGGATCAAAGGATTGGAAAGCAACTGTGAAAACGGAATCTTATTTCCTTCGGGCACGCGAACGGCGTCATTCACGGTGGCGGCTTCCAGCACGAATCCGAAAGGGGTCTCTTGGCGAAGCACCTGGCCATGCTCGTTGAGCCAGGCATAGAACACCACCTCCCCGGTGCGCATGGACACCCGGGACACATGTACCGGCTCCCCGTCGCCAATGGTCAACATCTCATGGCCTTCCCCGCGGAACAACACCTCCGACAATTCTCCGGCCACCGACATCGGGTTGAAGGTGCGCATCCTCATTTCTTGATCGGGGCGCAAATTCCGCAGCCCCGTGTCCATCATCGGTCCGGCAATGATGGCTTGCTCGGGAATTTGAATGCGCCACTTCATACGCGCGTCCCCCAACATCGGTTTGACCTGCAGTTCGACGTTGAAATAATCACCCGTATCTCGCTCCCCTTGGATCTCGCCCTGCATATTGCCCAAGAAAAATGTGAACAAGAAGCCGTGAAGCCGTCGTCCATCGCGGATATTTACCCGGGTGTCGATCCGCAACTGGTTGTCCCCGTCCGGCATCTGCAAATGTAGCATCAATTGGGAACGCATCAGCCAGTCCTCCTTCCCATCGGCTTCATCCACTTCTACCGTGGAATTGGAATACCCCACATGCTCCCCGTTCCAAAGCACCTTCATCCAACTGTCCTTCACCGCCGGCAACTCCCGGGTCAGGGTTCGGTATCCTTGAATGGTATCCTCAAACCAGTGGGGGAAGGCTTCGTACCGGACCAACCAGGACATACACCCCAGCCAAACCGCCAAAACCGTGAATTTGAAACAACGATTGAAAATCATGCGACTACCTTACCCTATTTCGGCGGGATTGCACAAGCTCGCAGTCAAAAATGCATCCCCCGGGGTCAAAAACTCCCACCTTGCCTAACCAAGGTCATTTATGATATAACAAAGAGCCTTCTCAACCCCAAATAGGATTTTCACATGCAAAAAGTAGGATTTATTGGATGGCGCGGCATGGTGGGCTCGGTTTTACTGGACCGCATGCGCCAAGAAAACGATTTCCAAGGATTTTCCCCGGTTTTTTTCACCACCTCCCAAATGGGACAACCCGGACCTGACGTCGGCGGCGGCGCCCTCCCCCTGCGGGACGCTCGCAACCTGCAGGACCTCACCGACATGGACATTCTCGTCTCTTGTCAGGGCGGCGATTACACCAAGGACATTCATCCCAAACTTCGGGCCGCCGGGTGGCGCGGTCTTTGGATTGACGCCGCCAGCGCCCTGCGCATGAACGGCGACAGCACCATCGTGCTCGACCCCGTCAACCGTCCGGCCATCGACCGGGCTCTGGACAAGGGTTGCGTGGATTTCATCGGCGGCAACTGCACCGTCAGCCTCATGCT
Organism: Verrucomicrobiota bacterium; assembly: GCA_020831635.1. Taxonomy (GTDB): domain Bacteria; phylum Verrucomicrobiota; class Kiritimatiellia; order SS1-B-03-39; family UBA6053; genus PXAS01. The sequence continues at coordinate 9,413 of JAFIGC010000173.1, forward strand.
CATGGCCATGCAGGGCCTGTTTAAAGCGGATTTGGTGGAATGGGTCACCTCCATGACCTACCAGTCCGCTTCCGGAGCCGGCGCGAAAAACATGAAAGAGCTGATCGCCCAAATGGCCGACCTCGGGGACGCGGGCCGTCCCCTGGCCGCCGACCCCGCCGCCGAAGTCCTGGAACTGGACCGGATCATCGCCGCCAAACTGCGCGACGGCTCCCTGCCCACCTCCGAATTCGGCGTGCCCCTGGCCGCCTCGCTCATTCCCTGGATCGACAGTGCCCTCCCCTGCGGCCGCACCCGCGAGGAATGGAAAGGCATGGTGGAAACCAACAAAATCCTCGGACGCGAAAAACTCATTCCCGTGGACGGACAATGCGTCCGCGTCGGAGCCATGCGCTGCCACAGCCAGGCCCTCACCCTCAAACTCAACCGCGACGTGCCCCTGGCGGAGATCGAGTCCCTCATGACCGAGGCAAACCAATGGGTGGAATTTGTCCCCAACGAAAAAGAAGCCACCCTGCAAAAACTCACCCCCGCCGCCGTCGGCGGCAAACTCACCGTTCCCGTGGGCCGCGTCCGCAAAATGGCCCTCGGACAGCAATATCTGACCGCGTTTACCGTGGGCGACCAACTGCTCTGGGGCGCGGCCGAACCCGTTCGCCGCATGTTGTTGATTGCCCTCGGCCTGTTGTAAGTCTGGGGACCGCCCGCTGAAACACCTGCGCACGCCTCTGAATTTGCTGACGGTTTGGCTGTCGGTTTTGGCGGCGGCCTTCCTGTTGTTGCCGGACCGTCTGGACAACGTCCGCCACAACCACGACATCGGTCACGCCGATGGCGTGGCCTACGCGTGGCAGGCCCGCACCCTCGCCCGGGGCGACGGACTTCAGGTGCCCTACATTACCAACTTTTTCCACCGCTATCCACAGAATTTCCAACGACACGACGACCAGTGGGGTCCCCTGCTTTCTTTCGTGCTCGCCCCCGTTTTTCGTCACCATGGACCCGAGGCCAACGTGGCCCGCATGACCACCGTGGTCATCAGCACCCTCTTCCTGCCCTTGTGTTTTTGCATGCTCGTGCAAGCCCTCACCGGACGCGCCTGGACCGGACTGCCCGCCGCCCTTCCCCTGCTCTTTTCCGAAGCCCTCATGCAAGACGGCATGGAATTTATGAACCATCAGTTGCTAACCGACCTGCTCTGTTTGTTTCTCGCGGCCCTGGCCGCCTCGCGCCGCGTCCCCGCCTT
>JAFIGC010000174.1 GCA_020831635.1 Verrucomicrobiota bacterium
CCCCCCCCCCCCCCCGCCCCCCGCCCCGCCCCCCCCCCCCCCCCCCCCGGGCTGGTATCGGCTCGGACCTTCGGCCCGACATGCTCGGCCCCCACCGCCCCGGTGATCTATGTGGACCTGCGGCCCGGAATCCAAACCCGTGTCGGAACGGACCGTCGGCCCGACATGGTTGGCCTCAAAAATTTTCGCCCCAATCCAAAAATTGAACCTTGGCATCCACACACAAACCCGGCATAAAAATGCCATGTCACAAACCTTATCCTTCAACCTGATTCATCTCGTGTTTAGCACCAAAAACCGCGAAAACCGACTCTACCGCGATCTTCGCCCGGAATTGTTTTCGGTGATGGCCAATATTGTACACAACACAAAATCCCATGCCTACCGTGTTGGCGGGGTGGACAATCACGTTCATTTGGCCATCCGCCTCCACCCGACCCTTGCCGGTTCACAACTGGTCAACGTACTCAAAACCCAATCCAGCCAATGGATCAAAGAACAATCCGGCAGTTCCCCCGATTTCGCATGGCAAGGGGGCTACGGACTCTTTTCCGTCAGTAAAACCCACCTGCCCAAACTCATCGAGTACATCGACAACCAGGAACAACACCATCACGCCCTTTCCTTCCAAGACGAATTCCGCGAAATCTGCCGGAAAAACGACGTTGAAATTGACGAACGGTATGTTTGGGATTGAGGCGGATGGGGTGATTTGCGCGGAACTACGACCCGCGTGACGCTGGGGCGCCGCAAACCCGGCCCGGCCCCGTGTCCCGCTCGCGCGGCACCCGAGTCCGGACCGGGCTAGTATCGGCTCGGACCTACGGCCCGAAATGCACGGCCCCAAGATCTGTGTGGAATTGTCGGCCCGATGGTTATGCCAATATAGCCTTCCAGTCCAATAAATTTACATCCTCGCATGTTGTTCGGGCCGAAGGTCCGAGCCGATACCAGCCCGGTCCGTCTTCGGGCTGAAGGCCCGAGGACGGGCCGGGAAAGAAACCCCTCCACATACGCGGGCCGAAGGTCCGCGCAAATCATCGCCGCGCCATGCTCCCGGTGATCTGTGCGGACCTACGGTAACCGGCGATCACGTCAAAAAGCGAGTTGGTCATTCATCGGGTCGTCAAGACTCAGGAAAAATATACAACAAAACAACCGCACCCAACTGAATGGGGCTTGTAATGATGTCAATGGGAACGGCCAAAAATATGATCCAAAGATGGTTTTCGACGTGTTTCATTCTACTTCGTTTCACCCAGTCTATACTGGTTTTTCCCTCTAACAATTCCCAATCCAATTCACCCGTTTCTTGACTGGAAACCAGTCGTAAGAGCTTGAAATCACTCCGGTTGATCGTTTGAAAGAAAACCGAATGATCAACCAATTCATGCGGGTTGAAATTTGGATAACTCCTTTGAAAATATTCTGCCGGGGTTATATGCGAAAAAGCTCGAAACATATAAACCTCCCCAAGGCTTCCCCTCGCTTTCCGGGTCTCCCCCAGGATGTTTTTCCCACCTTGGTCTCCAGAAAGTGTCAATTCCAGAATTCGACCCTCACCCGTCAAAACATCGTCCCACTGATAGGTTATACTTTCATCCTCTTTTTCAACAATCCGACCTTTCAGAGGGAAAACAGATCCAAAAGTATATCCGGGGATAAACTCACGTTCCGGAGAAGCCTCATATTGCATATGGCTCACAGAAAACCATGTCATACAACCATTCAGGAGAAGAAGCGAAACGAGAAAAGGCCAAGCCTTCAGAATTACTTGGAACTTTCTCACGGATACGGCCTGTGCATTTTAATATTTGAATCGAAATTGTTTTTGAGCCCCATCAGGCCCCAGCCCACCCCGGCTGCTCCAGGCGGCATGCTGGTTCCCAGCCCCCTGCCCATGATCATATTTCGATGTCCGTTCGGTTTCATATGGGAGACCTTTCCTGAAATGGGCATCGATATCAAGGGGAAAAGCGGCTTCGCCTTGTAGAAAGGATACAGGATATGGGATACGTCAGTCTTTATCGTCCAAGCCCTTGCCTTGTGCTTCCCGGTGCCGAGCGGCCGCAGCGCTGATGTCGTCGATTGCCATGTTCTCGAAGAGTGGCTGGCGCCATTTTGTGTAATCGAAAGGCTCGCGCAGTATGAGCGTGATAAATCTCTCGGCTTCGACAGCGCCAAGAGAATCCGCGAGCGCGGCAGCACCTATGGTGCGGATGATGGCAGTTCTTGGTCACGTTTTATCATGAAAAGACCTTCTCCGATATGGGCATGAAGATCAAGGAAAAAGCGGCGAAGCCGCGGATGGATGCGGCTTCGCCGCGGATATGGGATATGGGATAATGGATAAGGAATACGGGACTTATAGTTGAGTGGTTGGGTGGTTGAGTGGTTGGGTGGTTGGGTGGTTGAGTGGTTGGGTTGTGGGTTATTGGTTGCCAGTTGGTGGTTGGGGGTGGGCATGGCTTCCGGTCTGACTTGTCGGACCCGTGGGACTCGTCGGAGAGGGATGCTTTTCTGACGGGTCGGACGGGTCGGACGGGTCCGTCTGAAACTCCCTCCTGGGAGGTATTTTCCGGCTTTCGAGCGTCGGAAGACTTTTTTCAACGGTTCCGAGTGCGGAAAAGCATGGGTTCAATTGGCGAGGGTGGATCCCGAGCGGTTAGGACTTAGGGTCCACGCAATAACAACTTCACATTTTGAGGTTTTATGGGGTGCGTATGCGAAGCTTTTTGGGGGTGGCGACGATTAGCGCGCCTTTGACGAGATGGGATTCATGGCTCAAAAGAATCGTGTGAATGGTGTGCGCCAATTCTCTGGAGGTGAATCCTTGCAGCCGAACCAAACCGGAATGGGGCAACCCTTTCAGGATGGCCAGTTCACCAAAGTCCTTGTCCATGGTGAACAGAATTCTCCCTTCTGAATAGGCTTTTGCCAGGATCTGCGCATCCCCCGGATCTTGCTCCCAAAGTCCACACCAGTCCACATCATGACCACTCGCCCTCAAGGATTCGATACAGCCCCCCCACACGCAGCTATCCAAAAGGATTCTTGCCATCAGCATGCCAAGGCTGGTGTGAAATCAAGCGTCTCATGCTTTGCCAACATCGCCGCGTAAAGGCAACAGGCCTGAATGTCTTCTTTTTCAAGCCAAGGAAACCCTTTGAGGATGGTCTCAGGATCGTCCCCTGCGGCAAGATAATCCAAAACATGTTCCACAGCCAGCCGTTTGCCCCGAATAATGGGCTTTCCTCCATAGATATCCGGATTCGTGGTGATTCGGTTGAGCAGGGTTTTGTTCATATCACAAATGTACCGTTCCTTGTTGCAATCGTCAAGCTGGGAGATGGTTCATGTAAAAGTATAGAAACAGGTGATATTATTTTCGATCGAGTAGCTCACGCCTCATAATCCTGTTGGATTTCCCGCACCGCCTGCTCGAACGGCACTCTGTCGGCTTTGTGCAGTTGCGCCTCATCATAGGCACGGATATCTTCAAACACCTCGTTTGCCGGACGTCCAAGGGCGGTTCCCTCGCGCACCAGGGCGAGACGGCGCTGTATTTCCGTCTCCTGCGAGGCGGAGAGTTGATCATTTGCCGGATCGTCCAAACTCAGGATAAGTTCATGGGCCAAGCTGGCACGTTCGCTTGCCGAAAGCGTCATGACCATGTTGCGGGCTTCTTGCACTGTGCTCATGTTTACAGTCAACCCTTACCCTCTTTTCGTGTCAATGGTTTCGTTGCGGCTTCGCCGCGGATTGGTGCGGCGGAGCCGCGGATGGGGCGGCTTCGCCGCGGATATGGGATATGGGATATTCGCGAGGCAAGCTCGCTGGATATGGGATAGGGGAGCGGCTTTGCCGCGGATACGGGACTTATAGATGAGTGGTTGAGTGGTTGGGTTGTGGGTTATGGGTTGCCAGATGGTGGTTGGCGGTGGGCCTGGCTTCCGGTCTGACTTGTCGGACCCGTGGGACTCGTCGGAGAGGGATGCTTTTCTGACGGGTCTGACGGGTCGGACGAGTCCGACTGAAACTCCCCTCCTGGGAGGAGTTTTCCGGTTTTCCGAACGTCGGAAGACTTTTTTTAAACGTTTCCGAGCGTCGGAAAAGCATGAGTTCAATTGGCGAGGGTGGATCCCGAGCGGTTCGGGCTTCCTCTTCATTGGGCGGCTTTGCGATTGTTCAGCCATCGGGTCAGGGATTCAGAGGATTCAGCCGATCTACGTCCGGCGATGATGCCCTCCACACTAATATCTTCGTCAAGGTCAGGCCAATGGATGCCTTCTCCGGCGCCGATCAATTCGTAATGCTCGCGTTCAGCCTGTGTGCCCGCGCTTAAACGTGGATACCATGCCAAAGGAACGGAAAGGGTCCGGCCATCATCCAGATCAACGACCATCGCGTCCACCGTGAAACCGACCGACCGGGCGAAAGACTCTCTTTCAAGCGTTAAAATGCTCATGCCATGCCTCCAAGATTTTGTGTTTATTACTTTCTACCAGATTTTGCAATAACGCAACTCATGATCTGCAAAACCGCGAGACCTTGAAAGACGCACCGGTAAAATCCAAAATTTTGCCGTACTGCTATCTCTACGAATATGCACATGGGGAGGTTCGGTCCCTTCGGCCGAATAAAAAAAGAACTTGTAGGGGCCAATATTTTCGATGGTAGGCATAACGGCAATATTTTCTCGGGGTAAGCGCACATACCCTAATTTGCAGTGCTTTCAGGAACTTTCAGATTGTTGGCCGTCCCTGTAGTTCCAGGCGGAAGCAAGGAAGCCCGGCCCACCCCCATGATCGTGTTTCACTGTCCGTTCGGTTTCATCATGGGGAGTTTTCCTGAAATGGGCACCGATATCAAGGGGAAAGTTCACAGATTGTCATTTTTTTTGAAGGGGGGGAGCGGCTTCGCCGCGGAGAAGGGATGGGGCGGCTCCGCCGCGGATATGGGATATGGGATATGCGCGAGGCAAGCTCGCTGGATATGGGGTACGAGATACGGGCATTTGGGCTGGGGAGGTTGCTGGATTTTGGTTGGGCGTGGGCATGGCTTCCGGTCTGACTTGTCGGACCCGTGTGACTCGTCGGAGGGATGCGGTATGCGGTTTTTCCGACGGGTCGGACGGGTCAGACGAGTCCGACTGAATCCCCTCTGCCGAAAAGCATAAGGTTGTTTGTTGCGGGTTGTAGATTGCGGGTTGGCGTTTGCCCGTTCAGCGTTCCATGTGCGCGTTTCCCTGCATGGGTTATCCGGCTTACAGGCTTTCGAACCCGGAGTATTTTACGCCGGACAAGTATGCCATGTCCCGATTCCAGGTCGCCAAATCTTCCCGGTTGAATTGGCACAGGGCATCGTGTCCGCAGGCGCGGGCCATCACTTGCATGAGTTCCACGGAGGCCCGGAAGAAATTATTGAGACGCTTCGCGGAGGCATCGACGTTGAGTCGTTTCCGCAATTCGGGTCTTTGCGTGGCAATGCCGGCCGGGCAGTTGTTGGTGTTGCACATTCTGGCCCCCACACAGCCGATGGCCTGCATGGCGCTGTTCGACAGGGCGATCCCATCCGCGCCCAGGGCCATGGCCTTGACAAAATCAATGGGCACGCGCAGGCCGCCGGTGATGATCAACGTCACCCGTCCGCTCGCGTTTTGGTCGTCCAGATAACGGCGGGCGCGGGCCAGGGCGGGAATGGTGGGCACGCTGATGTGGTCCCGGAACATTTCGGGCGCGGCCCCGGTGCCGCCTCCACGGCCATCGAGAATGATATAATCGGCGCCCGCGTCCAAGGCAAACTGTATGTCGCGCTCGATATGGTTGGCGCTCAACTTGAATCCGATGGGAATCCCACCGGTGATTTCGCGGACGCGGGCCGCGAAACGCGCGAAATCCGCCACGCTGGACATGTCCTTGAAGGTTGGCGGCGAAACCGCGTCCGTGCCCTCGGGCAATCCACGCACCTCTGAAATTTTTCCTTTGTTTTTGATGCCGGGCAGGTGTCCGCCGGTACCGGTCTTGGCACCTTGCCCGCCCTTGAAGTGGAAGCATTGCACGCGTGTCAGCAACTCTTCCCGATACCCGAAGCGGGCGCTGGCCAGTTCATAAAAATAACGGGAATTCTCGGCCTGCTCCTCCGACAACATCCCCCCCTCGCCGGAACAAATGCCCGTCCCGGCCAGTTCGGCGCCCCGGGCGAGTGCGATTTTGGCTTCTTCGGACAGGGCTCCGAAACTCATGTCCGAGACGAAAAGTGGAATTTTCAGCGTGAGCGGCTTTTTGGCTTCCGGTCCAATCACCAGTTCCGTGGCGACCGGCGCATCTTCCATCAACGGTTTGGTGGCCATTTGGGCCACCATGATTTGCAAGTCATCCCAATGGGGCAATTTGTGCCGGGGTACACCCATCGAGGTCATCGGCCCGTGATGACCGATCTTGGACAGGCCCTCCCGGGCGAGTTGATGGATGAATTCCACGGTGGGCTCTTCCGGGGTGGCTTTTGCGGTGGGTGTTTCGTCGTCGGACGTGGAAACCCCGGGACCCTCCCGCCCCACCTGTTCGCTGTCGAACTGCTTGTGCGTGCCGTCACAAAATGGGGCGTTGCCCGTATGTTTGCAGCGACAAAGATACGCCTCCCCGGTTTCCTCGGCCACAAAAGACTTGGGTTTGAAGTCCGATCCGGCATGGGATCCATCACAAAACGGTTGGTTTTTCGACTGTCCGCAAGTGCAATAATAGTACTCCGACCCCTGTGTCAAATCCACCTTGATCGGCTTATTGTCCGCGATGGTTGGTTTGCTCATTTTTGAAACTCCTTTAGTTGGATGGTCGCAACCGGTTTGCGGTACATTGAATTGAAAATCATGGCAAAACAATCCCCAAAATGGGGAAAACATCAAGGGTAAAGTTGAAAAACATGGGGATTGGGCGACTTTTCCGCGGATATGGAATATGGGATACGGTTCCGGCTTTCCGACACTCGGAAGCCTCTGGAAAAAGTCTTCCGAGCGTCGGAAAACCTGTAAAATCCTACATGAATGATGGAAGCGATCCCAATTTAAACAATTTTGTATAAAACCACAATTTTGGCGTGATTTGCCTGGTTTTCCCATCGACATTCCTTTTTCAGGACCACAGGATGCTGTCCATGGCCATTCACGTATCTCTCCTTCATCACACCACCTATCATTACGAACGACCGGTGGCGCTTTCCCCGCATATCATTCGTCTGCGCCCCGCCGCCCACAGCCGAACCCCGGTGTCGGCCTACTCCCTGAAAATACAGCCGGAGAACCATTTTCTCAACTGGCAACAGGATCCGTTCGGCAACTATCTGGCCCGGGTGGTGTTCCCGGAACCGGTTCCGTTTCTGGACGTTTCGGTGGAGGTGATCGCCGACCTGACCACGATCAACCCCTTCGATTTTTTCCTGGAGTCGTTCGCCGAGCAAGTCCCCTTTGAATATCCGCCCAACACCAAGCACGACCTGCAACCCTATTTGATCAAAAGTCCCGAAGGCGAAAAATTCGCCGAATTCATTCGGGGAGTGCCGCCCCCGGGCAATCTGAACACGGTGGACTGGCTGGTCGCGGTGAACCAATACGTGCACCGTGCCGTGGGCTACACCATTCGTTTGGAAGCGGGGGTGCAGTCCTGCGAGGAAACCCTGCGCATCGGCACCGGCTCCTGTCGCGACAGCGCCTGGCTCCTGGTGCAAACCCTGCGCAACTGCGGATACGCGGCCCGCTTTGTTTCCGGCTATTTGGTGCAGCTTACCTCGGATGAAAAATCGCTGGACGGACCCTCGGGACCGGAAAAAGACTTCACCGACCTGCACGCCTGGACCGAGATCTACGCCCCCGGCGCCGGATGGATCGGACTCGACCCCACCTCCGGCCTTTTCGCAGGCGAAGGCCACATCCCCCTCGCCTGCACCCCGGAACCCAAATCCGCCGCCCCCATCGAGGGCTCCGCCGAACCCTGCAAGGTGACGTTTGCATTCGAAAACACCGTCAGCCGCATTCATGAAGATCCCCGGGTCACCAAACCCTATTCCGATGAAGATTGGACGGCCATCCAAAACGTGGGCCGTCAAGTGGAGCAACGCCTGATCTCAAGTGACGTCCGCCTGACCATGGGGGGCGAACCCACCTTTGTTTCCATCGACGACATGGACGGCCCGGAATGGAATTACACCGCCGACAGCCCCGCCAAACGCAAGCTTGGCTACAACCTACTCCTGCGTCTTCACAAGACTTTTGCCAAGGGCGGGGTGATGCATATCGGCGAAGGCAAATGGTATCCCGGCGAGGAACTCCCCCGCTGGGCCTATGGCTGCATTTGGCGCACCGACGGACATCCCCTCTGGTCCGACCCCGCCCTGCTCGCTGACCCCGCACAAAAAATCGCCAAAGACGCCGGGGCCACGGCGGCGGACGCGGATCGCTTCCTGAAAACCCTCGTCCCCAAACTGGGCGTGTGCACCGAACACCTGCTCACCGCCTACGAGGACGTGGCCTACTATCTGTGGAGGGAAGCCACCCTGCCCATCAATCTCGACCCCGCCGACCCGCGCTTGAACGACAGCAGCGAGCGCAAACAACTGGCCAAACTCCTGCAAAAAGGACTGGGCAAACCCGTGGCCTCGGTCCTGCCCATGCAGTGGCATCCGGTTCACGACCGCTGGGTAAGCTGCCCTTGGGAACTCCGCCGAGAAAACCTCTTTCTTGTCCCCGGCAATTCGCCCGCCGGACTCCGCCTTCCCTTGGACAGCATCCCTTGGAGCGAACCCGCGGAAAAAGCCTTCACCGCCGAACCCTCGCCGCTTGAAACCAAATCCCCCTTTCCCGCCCCCGGCGAACCAACCGCACCCGGCGAACCCATCCACTGCAAGGACATCACCCATACCTCCCTCTGCACCGAAGCGCGCGAAGGCAAACTACACGTCTTTTTGCCCCCCCTCGGCAAAGCCGAACACTACGTCACCCTCCTGCAAGCCATCGAAGCCACGGCCGCGGAGTTGAACAGTCCCGTCATTCTCGAAGGATATCCGCCCCCCCACGACGAACGCCTCTGCGAAATCAAAGTCACCCCCGATCCCGGCGTCATCGAAGTCAACATCCACCCCAGCAAAACCTGGGACGAGCTGGTCGGAAAAACCACCGCCATCTACGAACAGGCCCGACAAGCCCGACTCGGCACCGAGAAATTCATGCTCGACGGACGCCACACCGGCACCGGCGGCGGCAACCACCTCACCCTCGGCGGCGCCAGCGCCTCCGACAGCCCCTTCCTCCGCAATCCCGGCCTCCTGCGCAGCTTCATCACCTATTGGCAGCACCATCCCAGCCTCAGCTACCTCTTCTCCGGCATGTTCATCGGCCCCACTTCCCAGGCGCCCAGGGTCGACGAGGGACGCGACGACAAACTCCACGAACTCGAAATCGCCTTTAGCCAACTGCCTACCGATCCCGAGGTGTCACCCTGGCTGGTGGACCGCATACTCCGCAACCAACTCACCGACCTCACAGGCAACACCCACCGCGCCGAATTCTGCATCGACAAACTGTATTCCCCCGACACCGCCTCCGGACGCCTCGGCATCGTGGAACTGCGTGGCTTCGAGATGCCCCCCCACGCCCGCATGAGCATTCTGCAACAACTGCTGGTGCGGGCTCTGGTGGCCAAATTCTGGGAAAAACCCTACCATAAGAAGCTCATTCCCTGGGGCACCGAACTCCACGATCGCTTTCTTCTGCCCCATTTCGCGGAACAAGACATCCGCGAGGTGGTCGACGACCTGCGCGAAGACGGATTCGATTTCGCCCCCCATTGGTTAGATCCCTTCCACGAATTCCGTTTCCCCCGCTACGGCACCACCCAGATCGGACACGTCCGCATCGAACTTCGTTTTGCCATCGAACCCTGGCACGTTCTCGGCGAAGAAGCCACCGGCACCGGCACCGCCCGCTACGTCGATTCCTCCGCCGAACGCCTGCAACTGCGCGTCCAAGGGCTCACCGAAGAGCGCCACGCCATCACCTGCAACGGACGCCGCGTGCCGCTCGTGCCCACCGGCGTGCGCTGCGAATACGTGGCCGGCATTCGCTATCAAGCCTGGGCGCCCTGGTCCGCCCTCCATCCCACCATCGAACCCCAAACGCCACTCGTTTTCGACCTCGTGGATCTCTGGAACGCCCGCAGTCTGGGCGGCTGCACTTATCACGTCGCCCACCCCGGCGGACGCAATTACGAGACCCTGCCCGTCAACGCCCTAGAAGCCGAGTCGCGCCGCGTGTCCCGCTTTTGGCAGCAGGGTCACACCCAGGGCAACGCCGACCCTACCCCCGTCCAACCGCATCCCGAAAGCAAGCCCGCCCAATCCCGCGTTTTCTCCACCCTCGCCCCCCGAGACCAAATCAGCCTCGTGGAAACCCCAGTAGACCCCGACTTCCCCTGCACCTTTGATCTTCGGAGGAAATAAGTTGGGTGGTTGAGTGGTTGGGTGGTTGGGGGACGGTTTCTCCGACGGCTCCGACGGATCGGTCGGATCGGTCAGCTCCGACGGATCGCCCGGAGACCGTCGGGATCAGGGCAAAAAAAGAGCCCCGGGGGGGGGGGGGGGGGCGGCGGGGGGGGCGACAAA
>JAFIGC010000175.1 GCA_020831635.1 Verrucomicrobiota bacterium
CCGACAATCCCTTGCAGCCCATGAGATTGTGCGGATTCAAAGCAAAGATCTCACGATGCAGGTTGAACCCAAACCGACCCTAAAGCTTATGAAACTCGAAAAAACTACTTACAAAGGCTGGGAGAACTGTCTCCGGCTTTTTAATGACACCGTGGAACTGGTGGTGACCCTGGACGTGGGGCCCCGGATTATTTCCTATGCCCTGAAAAACGGGAAGAACGTTTTCAAGAACTATGACGAGATGATGGGGTTGACCTCGGGTTCCGAATGGATGATTTTCGGCGGACATCGCCTTTGGCACGCGCCCGAGGACGCGGTGCGCACCTATGCGCCGGATTTCGGACCCGTGGACCATGAATGGGACGGCGCGACCCTGATTCTGCGTCCGCCCGAGGAAACCGGCACTGGCATCCGCAAGGAAATGGAAATTTCCCTGGATCCCACCGGTTCCGGGGTGCGGGTATTGCATCGTTTGTTCAATCACAATCTTTGGGACGTGGAACTGGCCCCCTGGGCTTTGAGCGTGATGGATCGCGGGGCCCGCGCCATCGTTCCCCAGGAACCCTTTGGCGACCACCCGAACCATTTGCTGCCCGCACGTCCCTTGGTGTTGTGGCGCTTTACGGACATGGCCGATCCGCGTTGGAAGTGGGGCACCCGCTTTATTGAATTGCAACAGGACCCCGCCAACGATGCGCCTCAGAAAGTGGGGCTTTTCAATCACCACGGCTGGGCCGCCTGCGCGGTCAATGAAGCCCTTTTTGTGGTCAAATACCCCGTTCATGCCGGCAAATCCCACGCCGATATGGGTGCGAATACCGAACTCTTTACCAACGGGGATATGTTGGAAGTCGAAACCTTGGGACCCTTGACCCGCATTCCCGCGGGCGGCATGGCCTCTCATCCGGAGCACTGGGGACTGTTCCCGGTGGATGTGCCCGCGGAAGAAGAAAACATTGAACAAGTGGTGCTGCCTTGTGTAAATAAGGTGGCTAATGTTTAATTTCTTTAAAGCCCTTTTGTGCCTTCTCGGCACCTTCGCCTTTTTCCTGTTCACCGCATGCGCCCCCTCTCTTCCCCCGCCGGAGGTTTCGGACGCGGATGCCGGACAGGAGGCGGAACAAACCCAACCCGCCCCTACACGTGCTTCCGACATCCGGGTGGAAAACGGGAGCCGTCCCCGTGAATCCGCGTCGGATATCGCCGCCGCGCCAGAGCGCGTGCGCCCTCCCGAAGCAACCTTTGACCCTCGGAATCCGGACTGGAACCTTCGGGCTCGTATGTTGTACGACCACTATTTGGCAAATTTCGAAGCGCCCGTTCCGGGTCAAACCGTGGAACTGACCTTGGCTTCCGGGCGAGCGCAGCAGGGGGTGTTGGAGTCACTCGACGAAAACCAACTGATTTTGCAAATCGCCTCCGGTTCCATGACCTTGACGCCCGAGAGTCTGAACGAAACCTCGCGGGCTCGGTTTTTTGCGCGGGATTATGCCCGTCTGAATGCTTTGCGCCAAGGCCGGAGCGAATACGCCCAATGGCAGCAAGCGCAGGAACAGGCCCGCCGCCCCACGCCGCAGCCTCGCCAGGAACGCCCCGCGCAAACGGCACGGGTGGATTACACCCGGCCGGCCCATCGGGTGAATCCGAATGCGGAGCCCCCGAAAAACGAAGGGCCCGCGGGACGGGTCTCCCACGTCGATCAATACATTCGCCAGAACGCCGCAGTTCCCCATTCCCTGCGCATTGAAAGCTGGGGGCGGGTACAACCGGACGGGGAGGGTTACAAGGTCCGCGTGAGATACAGCCTCCAAGGTGCGGAAGGCTTTGGCCGTACCGACGAGGACATGGTGTTTTTCATGCATGCCGACGGCACCGTCTATCGTCGGGCCCCCTACCGTGGCAACTAACCCGGAAACGAAACGGCCAATGACAGATCATTCTCATCCCCAATCCATCCGCGAGCGCATCTACGTTTTTTTCACCGGACTCTGCATGGGAGCGGCGGACATTGTGCCCGGGGTTTCCGGCGGCACCATGGCCCTCATCATGGGCGTGTACGAAGACCTGTTGGCCGGAATCAAGTCCTTTGACGTGGCCATGCTCAAGGAAGTCTTCACGGGCAAATGGAAAGCCGCGTTCGCGCGTCCGCCCTGGATCTTTCTGATCCTCTTGGGTGGCGGGATTATCACCGCCATCTTGAGTCTCTCTCAGGTGATCAAACACCTCTACGAATTTCAGCAGATACTCTTGTTCGCCTTTTTCTTCGGTCTCATCGTCGCTTCGATTCTGGTATTGGCGCGGACGCTGCCCTGGAATGCGCCCCGTTTCCTCGCCCTGGGCGCGGGCACCGCCTTTGGGCTCCTTTTCGTGAGCCTCACCCCCCAGCAAATGCCGCACGATCCGCTGACGGTGTTCCTTTGCGGCGCGGTCGCCATCATGGCCATGATCCTCCCCGGCGTTTCCGGGGCCTTTTTGTTGCTGATCCTTGGGCAGTACGCCTGGGTGCTGGAGCAGTTGAACGGTCTGCGGGAAACCGTGGGCAGTCGCGATGTTTCGGGTTTGATCGAAGTTTTTCTCAATCTGCTGCCCTTGGGGCTGGGCGCGGTGTGCGGTCTGCTGTTTTTCGCGCGCATTCTCAGTTGGCTCCTCAACAAATATCACTGGGCCACCCTCGCGGTCTTGATTGGCTTCATGGTCGGGTCCCTGCGCAAAATCTGGCCATGGCGGGAAGTGACCGAAAGCGTCATGATCGGTGACAAAGAACGAATTCTGGCCGACCGTATGGTGGCCCCGGAATTCAACGCCGAGTTCGCGGCCGCGCTGGGCCTGGCCCTCGCCGGCCTCGTCTTGATTCTCGGCTTGGAATGGATGCAGGGACTGCGAACCCGGGAAAAAGCGACAGAGCCCGTATGAATTTGAACGACACATCTTGTCCGCCCGACAGCGCCTGCACCCTGCCGCCCGGCTCCAGTGCCCCCGAAATTCGCCTGCAAACGCAGGTGTGCGTGGTGGGCGGGGGCATGGCCGGCCTTTGCGCGGCTCTGGCTTCCGCGCGCATGGGGGTGAAAACGCTGTTGCTTCAGGATCGTCCGGTGCTCGGCGGCAACGCCTCGTCGGAAGTGCGCATGTGGATTTGCGGTGCCCACGGACCCCACAACAAAGAAACCGGCATTTTGGAGGAATTGCAGTTGGCCAACCACTTTGGCAACGAGACCCTCAATTATCCCATGTGGGATCACGTTTTGTACGGCGCCGCCCATGCCCAGGACGGGCTGGACTTGCACCTCAATGCCGCCGTGTGCGAAGTGCACATGGACGGACCGGAGCGCATCCGCGCCGTGCGCGCCTGGCATCTGACCCGTCAGTGCTGGCTGCATGTGGAAGCGGAAGCTTTCCTGGATTGTTCCGGGGATAGCGTTCTGCGCCTTTCCGGGGCACCCTGCCGATGGGGACGCGAGGCGAAATCCGCCACCGGAGAGGCCCAGGCCCGCGAAACCGCCGACCGCCGCACCATGGGCAACACCATCCTCATTCAACTCCGCAAAATCGATGCCGAGGACCATCGCCCCTTCCGGGTGCCGTCCTGGGCCCTGCCGGTGGATGCGCAAACCTTTCCTCATCGCGAAGCCAACATGAAGCCCACCGGGCACAATTTCTGGTGGTTGGAATTGGGCGGGATGGACGATACCCTGGCGGACGCGGATCAGCTTCGGGACCGTCTGCTGGCCCTGGCCTACGGCGTGTGGGGCTATATCAAAAACCACCCCGACGGACGCGGTCACGAATGGGAATTGGAATGGATTGGCTCGCTGCCCGGCAAACGCGAAAACGTTCGCTACGAAGGCGATCACATCCTCGCGCAAGAGGATATCGAGTCGGGCGGACGTTTTCCCGACATCATCGCCCACGGGGGTTGGACCATGGACGATCATCCGCCCGAAGGCATGATGCACGCCGGCACCGACACCACCCACTATCCGGCCCCGTCCCCTTACGGCATTCCGTATCGCGCTCTCTATTCCCGGGTGGTGAAAAACCTGTGGTTTGCCGGGCGAAATATTTCCGCCACCCACATGGCCATGTCCTCCACCCGGGTCATGGGCACCACCTCCACCCTCGGACAAGCCGCCGGAACCGCCGCCGCCATCGCCGTCCAAAAAAGTTGTGACAACCGCGAAGTGTACACCCATCACTTGGAACGCCTGCAACGAAGCCTACTCGATCAAGACCAATGGCTGCCCGGATGTTTGCGGCCCGTGCCCCGCATTTCCCGACCCGGCACGGCCACCTTTTCCGCCTCCGCCGGAGACCCCGAGGTTTTGCGGAGCGGGTATGATCGTCCCCTCGGCGATGACAACCATCGTTGGGACGCGAAAGCCGGGGACTGGGTCGCCTATGCCTGGGACGCGCCCGTGGAAATCGAACGGGTACGGATCATCGCCGACAGCCGCCTGCAGGATGTCAAACGCATGCCCTGCCAATATCCGCAAAAAAGCCGTCCCCTGCACATGCCCCCCAATTTGCCGAGGGATTTTCGGATTGAGGTCGAAGGTGCGTCTGGAGAATGGACCCTTGCGACCCGGGTGGTGGACAACCACCGCCGTCTGATTGTCTGGAAGCCTTCCGAACCCTTGCAAGCCAAAGGATTGCGATTGGTCATCGAACGAGGCTGGGACGAAGACCCCGCCCGGCGCATCAGCCTGTTCGCCTTTGACGTGGGGCTCCCCGGCGAAACCGGACCCCTGGAAGCCTGCGACTGGCCCCAGGCGCGTCAGGCCAAGGGCGGACTGACCGCGTAGGAAATTTTCGGGAAAAGCAAGTTTTCCGAGCGTCGGAAAGAAAAAAAACAAAGCTTCCGAGCGTCGGAAAACGGGTTGGGAGGCATTTGAGTCGGGACGCGGAACATCTTTGGGAGCATGGGGGGCGAATGGGTGGTGTTCATGGGGGCGGCGCATCTTGCGCCGGGCGCTCTCCAGCCTGATCTTTCTCACCATTTTCCCAAGGATCAAATGCGATTCCAGCATGAATATGAAATGAACCACTGATGACTGATGACTGATGACTGATGAACACTGATTTTTAAAAGGGTTTATTTGTGCCGTGCCTGGTGCGGAGTAAGGAGCGCGGCGAAGCCGCTTTGGACTGCGTGTAGCGAGCACCGCGAAGCTACCGCTTTTACCACCACGGTTAAACGAAATGGGCCGGGCGAACGGCTTGGGCTCTGCAAAGCGGTAGCTTCGTTGCACTCGCTACCGCACTCCAAAGACGCTTCGCGTCCCCGCAATTTTCCCGACGGGGGCACGCTGACAAACTGCCGTTTTGGGGCTTGGGGGCGAATGGATAGATGACATGGGTAAGAAGGTCGTTCTTTGTAGCATCGCCCCATTTTTCGTGCGGTCCTCCGGGACGCCCATGATGTTTGGGACTGGGTCTCGGGGTGCGGTTTGGAAGGTCGTGGAACTCTCCCTTTGCCCCAAGCTTTTATTTAAAACGTCAGGATTTTCAAACCGGGGATACGGGAAAACTCGGAGAGATTATTGGTGACAAGGGTTTCATCATGAGCAAGCGCCGTGGAGGCAATCCATAAATCGTTCGTGCCGATGAGCTTGCCTTTTTGCTTGAGGGCGCGAAAGCTTTCTCCATACCGCCAAGAAATTTCGATGGACCAAGGAAGGACATGAAATGGTTGCAATAGTCGCTTCCATTCAGCTTTTTGGGCCATGGAATCCCCACAAGCCAGTTCCCCGGATACGGTAAAGGTAATTTGAAAAGATTCGGATGGATGCTGAGATAAAAAATTCAGAGCAGGTCCTTGAATTTTTCGTTTTGCTTCCCGCTCCAAAGCGATGACAAAACATGAATCGAGAATCATGACCAAAGGTCCTTTGCGGGAGGATCGTGTTGAATGTTTTCCTCAACCGCATCCAAATAGGCCTCGGAAACATCGCCCCCGCCTGTTGAGAAATACTGAAAGAGTTCGGCGCCTATAGCGGGTGAATCTGAAAATACAGCACGCCGTACAACCGCGGAGAATGATTCTCCGGGTCGCTTTTTTGATTTCAGCTTTTCGTAAGCATCCAACTCTAGACTAATCGTTTTCGTGGCCATGCATGAATCATGCATGATCACTTCAGTTTTGCAAGAATATTGTTCATGGATTTGATCCGTTCCTTGCGGGTGGTTTCCGACATTTCCTTTCACTCCAAAATGAACCACTGATGATACTGATGAACACTGATTTTTAAGGGGGTTATTTGTACGTACCGGGTGCGGAGTCAGGAGCGCGGCGAAGCCGCTTTGGCGTGCGTGTAGCGAGCACCGCGAAGCTACCGCTTTTACTACCACGGTTAAACGAAATGGGTCGGGCGAACGGCTTGGGCTCTGCAAAGCGGTAGCTTCGTTGCACTCGCTACCGCACTCCAAAGACGCTTCGCGTCGCAAATCCACCGCTCGCGGTAGCCCTGCGCTTTTGCCTCGATTTTCATCGTGGGGAAGGGTGAATTCCTGTATGGAACGGAAAAAACAACACGCGATACACCTTGAATAAAATCATTATGAATGCGAGTTCCTCCTCCTCCAAATTGCTTCGGTACGGGCAAATCCCCGTCCTTTTGCTTGCCTCCCTGCTCCTGTTTGGCTGGTTCACTTGGCCGTTGCCCCGACATTTCGTGGATGGCATGATCTCCTCCCACCGTCCCGAGGTTGGGGCGCCCCGGTATGTGATTCATGGCGACCATCTGCAATTGATGTACCATTTCGAGTTGATGAAGGGCTTTATGACCGGGGAAACGCCTTGGTTTCACAATCTGTATGAGTTCAATCTCGGGGACGACGCGGCCACTTTCGCCCCGGACATGTATTACGCGCCCTTTGCTTGGGTCTACGCCATCGGGTCGATCGCGGGATATCCGGCCTTGGGATGGAATCTGGCCAGTTTGTTTTCGGTGGCCTTTACGCTTTGGGGGACTTGGCTGCTGGTACGCCGTTTTCCGGCGCCGCTTGCCATCCAAATTGCGGCCACCGTCTGCGGCGTGGCCCTGCCGTATCGCTGGGTGACCCTGTTGCACGGCAGTCCCACCGGATTCGCCATGATGTATGTGCCCTGGATCCTGTACGGCCTGCACGTTTCCATCCGCGACCGCCGCATGTGGGGCGGGTGGATCGCGGGCCTCTGTCTGCTCATGTCCGCTTGGGGGGACATTCATACCTTCTTTTTCGTGGGGCTGTTGACCCCGTTCTGGTGTCTGTTTGTGTTTTTTCAGCAGGAACGTCCCAAGCTGGACGCCCGGGAAATTCGTAGCTTGTGCCTTGCCCTGACCGGGTTCATCGTGTTTGGTTTGCTGGTGGTGTTTCAGGCCGTCTACATTCGCGCCCACCTCAGCGACGGCAGCATGGCGGGGGGACGCACGATCCAGGAAGTGGTGTTGTTCTCCCCCGAGGCGGGCGGACTTTGGGACACGGATCCCGACCATCGCCACAATCTGATCTATCTGACCTACAGCGGCGTGTTTTTGGCCCTCTTGTCCCTCGGGGTGGCCGGATTCCGGTGGCGAACCCGAACGCAATCCGCTGAAACTCGGGTTCTCGTTTTGCATCTGCTGTTGTTCGTGGCCATTTTCGTGGTGATTTTTCTCTCCCTGGGCCCCCGCCTTTCCCTGCGCTATGGTCCGCGGTATTGGGGCTGGCTGACCCGGCTGATCCCGCCCTACGCCATGATCCGGCAAACCACGAAAATCTATTCCATTCTTCCCACGCTTCTGGCCGTGTTCGTGGTCTTGCCCTTTGCCTACTGGCAACCCAAGCGGCCCAAACTGTTTGCGGCGCTGGCCTTCGTACTCTTGAGCGGCATGTTGTTGGAAAGCAGCGGGCGCATGGACCCCACCATCAGTTTGGTGGACGAAGGCAGTTCGGCCTACGCCGCCGTTCGCGAGAACGCGGAGGCCCGCGGCGAAGATCCCCGCGCCCTCGTGGTGGTGCTGTGGCCGGGCGATTCCCACTGGGCCTCCCTCTATCAATATTACGCCATGCGTCATCAAATCCGTCTGGTCAACGGCTACCGTCCGCACGTGCCCGCCGGATATTATGAGAACGTGTTCCGCCGCTACCTTGAACTCAACCAGGGATTCGCTTCCGAAGAAATCCTCGACGACCTGCTTTCGCGCGGCATCCGGCATCTGATTTTGCACGAAGACGCCTTTCCCGAACAGGTCAGTCCCTTTGGGGTTTCGCAAACCCTGGCGCGGTTTTTGGCGCATCCCCGCATCCGCCTGATGACCCGGGATCATGCCATTTGGTCCTTTGAAATCATGGAAACGGCTTCCCCGGAGCACGAAATCGAAACCGACTGGGACTATGCCGCCCCCACCCGGCTTTGGCATCTCATTCACCACGGCGAGCCGGAGGAGGTTCGGGTGATTCACGACCCCGCCGCTTTCAGGGAACACTTGGCCCGTTTGGCCCCCGGGGATCCGCCGCTGTTGCTTTCCCCCTATGAAACCATACACCGCGACAGCCTTCGTTTGGCCCTGCGCGTTCGGGGTCGGGGACGGGTGGAATTGTCCTTCCGGTATGGGGAAGGGGACGCGATTCCGGTTTCCGAAAGCGTGGACAGCGAGGACTGGGTTTGGGTCGAATTTCCGTTCCCGGCATTCGAAGGATTTCAACACGAGATCAAGGCGGAACTGCGCAGCGCGGAAGGCGAACTCGATTTCGATCTCGCCACCATGCTGGACGGACCCTCCACGCTCGAAATTCCCGTGGGCGACACGGTATTTTTGCAGGCTCCGGTGATGTTTCATGCCGGATATACCGACCTTGCCGATGGGGCCGTGGTGCTGGAACCCGACCGCGCCCCCCATGGGGAAGTGGTGTACGGTCCCCGCCTGATTTTGCCCGAAGGCCGTTATCAGGTCGTGTTCCGCTACGAATCCGAACGCGGGGAAGGGGAGGTCGGCAGCCTGCGCCTGCGGGAGCCCAACCCCGGACAGCTCGAGGCCATGCCCGTCCTTGGAACCGAAACCTCGGTGAAATTCACCTACACGCAGGAAGTGGCCCTGCCGGTGGTGTTCGCCTTCACCTATTTCCGCACCGATGTCGTGCGGGTTCATTCCCTGGAATTCACCCGCATCGAATAGACTGGCCCGTCAACCGCTTCCCCGGAAAATCCCCGTGCAACCCGAAACGCCCCTACCCACAGACCCCGTCACCACGAAGACCAAGGCTCCGAAAACGCTCAAAAGCCGATTGTTTTCCCTCTTCCGCTTTGTTTTCGTCGTCTGTCTACTCGGATTTCTGATCCAAAAGATCGACTTGGAAAACCTTCGCGGCGTGGTGAACAACATCGAGCATCATTACTTTTTTCTGGTGTTCTTGCTTTGGGGCATGGAAGCCACGGTTCGCGCCTACAACTGGGGCTTGTTGCTGCGGTGCAAAGGGGTGCGGGTTCCGTTTCGACAAATCTTTTACGCCTACATCACCGGGTCGTTTTTCGGATATTTCGTACCGTCCAGTTTTGGCACCGACGTTTCCCGTTTCATTGCCCTCAGCAAGCAGACCACGATCCGCATGGCCGATGCCGCCGTCTCCGTGGTGGCCCTGAACGTGGTCTCCCTGCTCAGCCTCGCCGCCACCGTGAGCATCAGCGCCCTGGTGTTGATGTTGTATATGGACGAAACCCTCATTCTCGCCTTGGTGAGCCTGGGGGCCTTCAGTGGCATTGTCACCTTCTGCCTCCTGTTCCATTATCGAAACGCATTGAAAGCCAAATTCCCGGTCAAAGGCAAATTGGCCAAACCCGTGGGGAAATTCTGGTCCATGGTCGATGCATTTTCCGTGTTTGAGCAACACTACAAACTGCTGACCAAGGTGCTGGGGCTGACTTTCGTCATCCAAATCATCGCCACCCTGATCGTGTACAGCATTGCCCTCGCGGTGCAGAGCGACATCCACATCCTCTTTATATTCCTGTTCATGCCCATCATCGCGATTTCGCGTTTGATCCCCCTGTCCATCGCCAATCTGGGGGCCGAGCAGGGGATATTCGTCTTCTTGTTTGCCTTGGTCGGGGTGCCCGAAGCGGAAACTTTCACCATCTCGGTGCTGCTGTCCACCTCCGCGATGCTGTTCATCCTTTTCGGCGGGGTCGTCTATCTTGTCTGCGAACCCCGGATTGCGGCCTCGCGGCGCACGGGGTAGGGCTGCCCTTTACACACAAATGGAACGCAGCCATACATTTGATCGAAGGAAAATCAATTGAAACCACGGATGGCTTCGACCAACCACCAGGCCTCAAATGATGGAAGAACCACGAAAGGCACGAAAGGGCACGAAAAAGGTTCTCAAGATGGGGGGACTTTATTCATTTCGTGAAATTTCGTGCTTTTCGTGGTTGAAAAAGGAACCACGAAAAGTTTCACAAGAGCAGACATCACCGGTCGCCGCACCGGCTGGGGCACCGGGGGGCCTGCCTTCTTCGGGACGGGAAGAGGGTTGGAACAGGAGAGCGCAGAGGGCGCAGAGAGGACAAACCTGAATCCGTGAGATATTTGCAAAGAAGGCGTGCAAGATCATGGAGCGAAAG
>JAFIGC010000176.1 GCA_020831635.1 Verrucomicrobiota bacterium
ATTTGGCGTACCGGGACGGTGTCTACAAACTCAACCCGCCCATCACCCAGAGCGAACCCGAACTTTCCGTGGAAGAGGCGGAGGGCGAAACTTGGTTTGAAAAAGCTTGGGCGCGATGGATGATCCTGCCGTATTGGTTCATGGCCCATTCCGCCGGACCTGATACCATTGACCCGGATTTGCAAGAGCGTCTTTGGCCGAAAGGACACCCGGGCGACATTGTGATCTGGGAACATCCCGGCCAACAATTAATTCATCTCGGCTTGGAAAATCCCGAGAACGGCATCCCAGAAATTCTTTCCTCGTATCCCGCCCCGGACTGGGAAATGCGCATGGGGGAAAGCGTTGAAGTATTCGCGGAACGCGAGCGGACCACCCGCAGGGTGGTATGGAAATTCCGTTCCCCGCATCGCGAACCGGAGCCGGAGCCCGAACCCCGCATGATGTTGGCCATGGGCGGGATGCCCCAATTTCGGTTGCTGCTGGATCACGCGGACCCCGAAACCCTCTCCGGGCGGGTGGAATTCGGACTGGAAACCACCCCCGGACCCTTCACGGTCTGGCGACACGACAGCGGCATTCCCAACGGCTGGGAAACCCTGCCGGGCAATTGGTTCCCGGTGCTCTGGGAACGGGATCGCGGCACGGAGACCGAATGGGAATTCGATGTGGACGCCACCGAGGCCGGGGAAGACCACCCCCTCTTTCTCCGCGCCTCCCTCGGCATGGTGGACAGCGACAATGGCGGAATTGGGGACGGCATGGACGACGGCTGGGAACTCTGGCACTTCGGCGAACTGGTTTCACCAACCGGCGACGAGGATGGCGACGGTCTCACCAATCTGGAAGAATACCTTCACGGCACCGACCCCAACAATCCCGACACCGACGGCGACGGACTCGGCGACGGCGACGAAATCCTCCTCGGCCGAGACCCCCTTTACCGGGACCACCCGGATGTGGAACTGCAGGTATTCATCAGCTATTGAAAGTGACGCATGAAACTTCAACGTTCCCTATCCCCCCTTCGCCCCGTCCTTTCAAAGTTCGATGTTGGACGTTCGATGTTGGACGTTCTCTTTCATCACTCCGCACTCCGCATTCGTCACTCCGCACTCAAATGCCCCCTTCGCCCCGCCGATAGGGCGATCGGCGCTGCCGTCCCCCTTCGCCCCACAACTGCCTCCCTCCACGGGAGCGCCGGTCTCCGCACCGGCAGGGCACAAGGGGTCTTTCCCGCCGCGTCACGAAAAGACGGGAGCGCCAATCGCCGCATTGGCGGGGGACGGGGGGCCTTTTCCGCCGCATCGGCATTCCGGCGGTTTGGGGCGTTCATTTTCCTCGCGCTATCCTGCTTCCTTCCCCTCCGCGCGGACACTCCTCCCGAGCCGCCCAAACTCACCGCCGAACTCCTCCTCCGCGTCCTCCAGGAGCGTCATATGCTCGTGGAAAACAAGCGTTGGCTCCTGGCGGCGTTTGACGAGCAGTTCGACGAATATCTTTTCAATGCCTGTTTGATGATCACCGGCGACTGGCTGGCTCCAATTACACAAAATATGGCAGCGAATTCGCTTCCGGCAGCCTTCGACTGGGGGCATGGTCTACCCGCTCTCCCAACAGACGGACAATTAAACAATTTAACCATGGCCCAGCGTATCGAAGTGCTCAACAAGGCCTCCCTGCTCTTTGATCAGCTTCGGAGCCATTTCCTGAATCTGCCCCGTGATTTTCCATCAACACGAGAATATGCTTTGGGTGAGATTCGCCCATTCACAGCTTATGATATGCCAAGCGTTGGCTGGATAACCCCGGAAAATTACCCGGTTAAGCTCCTCCACCTACTATCCATGTCCCGGCACCTCAATGCCGTGGACTGGCCCACGGGCATGTATGCGAATGACTCGACCGGACACGATTGGGTGGGAGTGCCTTGGATCCCGGAGTTGGGCGGGGATGTGGCGGATTTGCCGGTTTTCACCATCGAAAACGAATGGATTGATTTCACCGGAACTACCCCAACCACGGGATTGCAACGTGTCGTGAAAGGGAATCCCCTCGCCGGCTGTTTCGAGGGTGTTTGGTCCGAATCCGTGCTGTACCCTTTTTATGGTGGCAACCCTGATCTTTGGCCCATGAATCCAGGCCCCATTGGCTATAACACCACAGCCTTGTTGGAATTGCATATAAACAATGGTAGCCCTGAATCAGTCGATTTTTCCTTCACCACGTCCTATCAAGGCTATTTTCTCCAAATATATCCCCCGAAACACATGACGGGAATGGTTGGAACGCTTCATGTCATCGAATCCCGGAATGACCCATGGGGGCTTTTTTCCCAATATCCGAATGCAAACTTGAACACCTCTTATGGTTTTGCTCTTATCACATCCCATCATACCGCCTCTGCCATCGTAACAGATCCGTTTCTCTATGGCCCCCTGATTCAAGGGCAGGGGGAATTCAATGTGCGCTTGGGGGATCAGGCGGGGAGCTTTGATTCACAGACAGGCAAGTACAACCCCGCATGGGCACAAGGGACGCCAGAATCCCCGTGGCCGGAGTACGCCGCCATTTCCTCGGTTGCCGCGGTGGCTTACCTCCCCGACCAATACACACACACCATTCCATCGGAGCCCTTTCAACTTGCAGATCCAAAAACCAACGATGGAATCGCTTTCGACCTGGCCCCGAATCATTTTGAATCCGCAACCGTGGACCTTGGCAGGGGTCTGGATGGTTGGGGAGGTCGGCTTGCGTTTTCGTTTTCTTCATTTGGGGACCTTTGGCAAAACCCTCCGACCTGGACCTTGCCGAGTCCGGGCGGACCCGTTTGGAATTTGTCAGCCCTTCGTTTGCACGTCTTGGGTGCCCATAAATCCTATGCGATTCAACATGGTACTCAAGGGAGCGTGACCACCCACACCTTCACCGGCGCACAATTCACCACCACTGTTTCCCATGACCGAAACACCGGACATTACTCCCTTTCCCAAACGCCCGTGGACGGTCAAAGCCCCGCATGGGACGCGGACATTCAGGTCCACACCGTGGACGATCCCGTTGCCAACACCCGCCTACAGACCGCCACCTTTACCGAAACTCGCGGGACCTGGACCGACACCACCCGCCTGTACTGCGAACGAAATCTTACAAACAGCGGGGTGAATTTCCTCGCCTTGGAAAAAGGCCCCGTGGGAAATCCCTCCCTCGAACTTCGGATGAAAACTCAATCCGGACCCTACACGCGGAAGTTCACCCACAAGGAAGGAGTCCACACACTCCAAAGCCGCGACCTCAGTTTTGCTACCCGCGCCCGCTCGGGCTCCATTCCCCTCTTGACTGGATGGACTGAAACCGTCAACGGCAAAACCCGAACTTGGACCCGAGCCCTGACCCCAGACGTGTCTTCCGGTTGGCCGAAATTTGAAATCCAGTATTGGGGCGGCGCAATCATCTCCGAAACCTGGAACGGCCCCGGTGACTATAACTTTATCGGCAACGCGGACGGTCAGCCCATCAGTTTCGCCCGAGGGCCCTTTGGCACCGAGTGGTCCTGGCAAGAAGGCAAGTGGACCACAACCCAAACCCACGGGTCCACCGAACTTTCCCGCCATCTTAGAACCTTCCCCACCCTCTTGAACTGGGAGGATTCCGTAATCCTGGGTACGGAAACCCAGCCCCTCGCCTCCACCAGTCTGTGGTCCCCGATGGAGGTGGGACCCGGCCAACTCCCTTGGATGCCGAAATCCAACACCCAACCCGACGGCACCGCCACCCAAATCGACGAAACTTGGGCCAACGGCTCCCGCAGATTGGAAATCTTCGATGGCCTCGCCGATAAGTCTGAAGGTGTCCTGCACGATATGACCTTCGATGCCTTCGGTTGGCCCTTGACGCTCAAAAGCACCGTCGTTCCCGGCAGCCTGACCCTCCGCGACGAAACCTTCGCCAACAGCCCCTTCGGCCCCACCTACCACACCGCCACCGACGGCTTTCCCTCTTCCTGGACCCGCGATGACGGCGGACGGATCACCGCCATGACGGGCCGGGGGAGGACGATCATGGACATTGAACACGACGCACTGCATCGTTTCGAATCCTTCACGGAATCCTTCACGGATGAACTCAGCAACGTCACCCATACCGTCGCCTACGACGACTTCACCACCACCCACACCGCCAGTGGGGGTGGTTCCAGCCATGTGTCGAGAAATACCCGCAACGCCTTCGGCGATCCCGTGGGCAGCGGCTTCTCCGGACCTCAAGGGCTGACCGGGACCGCAAAATGGGAAGAGGGCGTGTTTTCCTCCACGGGTGAAAACGACCACACCAAAGCAACCGGAAAAAGCACATTCAACGAGCAAACCCTCAAAACAGTGATCCAAGCCAACACCGCCTCCGGGTTTATGAGCGAAGTGAGTACCGAAACCCTCGGCGGCGTTCCCTGCCTGGTGGTGGAAGCCTTCGCCCTCACCCTGGACGAAAACAACCTGCCCCACGCTCCCGCCGGGGCCGTGGAAGTGCCGTGGACGGTTACCGGTGTCATCGAGGATGAAAACGCCGGCTACATCGGCAACAAAGCCATCGCCGATCTGGAAGGCGTTGCCTGGCTGCCGCCCGCCCAGGAAAACATCCTCGTGGACGGCTTCGGACGCCGCCAGAACGACGGCATGCTCGCCTTCCAGTGGAACGCGGCCGGTCAACTGCTTGCCGCCGAACAACAGCACGGCAACCAGCCGCTCCGGGTGGAGAACGTGTACGACGGCCACCACCGCCGCGTGGAAAAACGCGTTTTTCGAAACGGCCAGCTCCATCGCGTCCACCGCTTTGTCTACGAGGGCTGGCTGCCCGTGGTCGAAGCCGTCCACCACCCCGCCGGGGGGCTCATCCACCGCAACACCTACATCTGGGGAGCGGCCCACGACGGCATTCGGGGCCCCGGCAGCGGACCCACCGGACAGCTCGCGCTGATCGTCCACCGTCCCGCGCAAGG
This sequence comes from Verrucomicrobiota bacterium, assembly GCA_020831635.1. Classification (GTDB taxonomy): domain Bacteria; phylum Verrucomicrobiota; class Kiritimatiellia; order SS1-B-03-39; family UBA6053; genus PXAS01. The sequence goes on from JAFIGC010000176.1 coordinate 4,994, forward strand.
TGCGCCCCGGGTCAGCATCCCCGTTTACAACTGGCGCATGGATGTCATCGGCCTGGTGGACGCCTACAGCGGAAATGTGGTCGCCACCTACGAATACAACGAATTTGGCCGTCCCACCCGGGTGTCCGGGGCGCGGGCCGCCCACAACCCCTTCCGATTCGCCACCTCCTATTACGACGGCGAAACCGGAACCTACTACTTCGGCCACCGCCACTACGACCCGCGCACCCTGCAATTCGTCAGCCGGGACCCCATCGGGGAGCTGGGCGGGCTGAACCTCTACGCCTACGCCGACAACGACCCCATCAACGGCGTGGACCGGCTCGGCCTGACCAACGTGTTACTGCCCCACACCTGGGGCATCCGCAACCCCAACGACCGCTGGTACAACCTCTTCGTCCCCAGCCGGGACGACCTCAGGTCGGCGGGGGCGGGCTTTGTGGAGGCCGGGCACCAGACCCTCGGCGTGGCCACCCGCCTGGGCCACGGCGTGAAAGAAACCACGCTGATCGGCAGCGACATGATCGGCTTCAGTGTTTCCAGCGCCGCGGGCGTGGGTGAATTCTACGAGGGCCGCAGCGACCTCTTCCACGCCATCGCCGAAAATCCCGCCGCCTTCGGCAGCCCCGAGGAATTCAGGAACCGCATCCTGAAGGGGACGGTGAAAGAAGTCGCGAATATCGGCACCCTGGGCGGCCTGGGGCTGGCCGAAGGCGCCTGGCAGGGCGCGCACACGGGGGACTGGACCCTTGCGCAGGACCGTTCTTTGCAAGGACTGATGATGGCGGGCGGCGCCCGCTCAATGCAGGCGAGGGGAATCAACCCCATGCGGGCCTACAGCCCCGAAGGCTACACAGCCGCCCTCAACCGTTTCGCCATCCGCCAGCGCGTGATGACAAATATCGCCGAAAGCCAGCGGGCGGGGGCGTCGTCCCGGTTTGGGGAGGTTTCGAGGGGGTGGGATCCAAAACCAAACCTTACCCCAGGACCAGATTTTTCATTGGCGGAAGGAATGCGTGTTTGGCGTCATTATCCTCCTAATCATCCGGCCATTGAGGAAGCTCGTTTAGGTTTAATCAGGCCTTATAGCCAGGTGACGGATGCTCCCTTAGAGGTTAGGGCCATTGCACATGATATGGGAAACACACGAGGAACGGGTTTCACGTCCTGGACTGCCAGCAGAAATGTGGCATGGACTCGTTATCGGAATATGGGAGGCGGTATAATTGTCGAAACGAAAGCACCAGTAGGCAGTATTTGGTTCAACGAAGCGTTTAGAGGTCTCGAGTATCAAGTCTTAATCCCGGGAGAAGTGTTTTTACCATGAAATTGCCAGAAGTCATCGAGGCGTACATAAAAAAATCAGGATCTCTCCCTAAAGAGATTTTGGAGACAAATCCAATAGATATGAAAATTGAAGACAAAGAGGGGATGATAAATGTATGGAGACAGCGACGACATTTAGCTGTTGTCAGCGACAACATTGACTTGCAAAAAAAATCAAAAGATATTGAACGTTTTTTAATGAGAAACGATTTGATAGACATGATTATGTGGCCGTCATATAAAGTTGTTTTTTTGTACAGCCCAAAAACGAAGGACTTCATTTGTATGAATCTTTAAAAAGATAAAATATACAATTGCACGGATGAAGTATCTTGATCAGACAGATGCAGTGGCTAAATAAGATTCCAAGGCCAGGTGACCACCAAGTCTAAACAAGACATCGATTTGTTCAAAAACCCATTTCGCAATCTCAAGTTCAAAAATATATCAGGATGCTTTGAAAAAAACACTCTATATTTACATTTTGTGGTATCTTTTTATCATTGTACCTTGTTTCGCCCACACAAGGACGGATTCGTTTTTGCCCCGATTTTCCGACGGTCGGAATTCATCTCTTTTGCTTTTCCGACGATCGGAAAACTCTAATAACTATCTCTCACCGCCGGGCCGCGTGTGGGAAAAGGACCACGTGGGGGAAAAGAATACCGCCGCCGAAGTGGCGTCCGTCAGCATGGGTGGGGTGAACCGCGCTTTCACCCGCGACTATACCGCCGGTTCCTCAACGGAAAGCGTGAAATATGGCCAGGGGGGCGGTCCCGAATACGATCACGACTACAAAAACATGGAAAGCAGTGTCGGCGGAAAATCCGTGATGCCCCACACCTTGAAAGAGGACTGGAACGCCAACGGCAGCCGCACCGTGACCCTTACCCTGCACGACGGAGCCGTCACCACCTGGAATCTCAATCCCGCCGGATACGTCACCCAAAAGACCCATGCCGACGGCTCTCAACTTGGCTATGTCTGGGATGTGGCCGGACGGCTGATCCAACACACCACCCCCGCCGGAAACCAAAGCTGGGACCACGACCCCGTCCGGGGCCATCTCACCGAATGGAAAATCGACGGGCAAACCGCCCACAAGATCGAGTCCGTCGACCTCTTCGGACGTCCCGACCAGGTCGAGGATGACTCCGGCGTCCGCAGTCTGACCTACAACAACGGCCGCTGGTTTTTGGAAACCGAAACCTGGACTTCCGGCCTGCTCAACGATTTCCAACTTGTCCGCGACGTGGATTCGCGCGGGCGGGCCTCCCTTTTGGAGGTCAAGCAGGAGGGAACCACGCGATACAACGCGGTGCCAGCCTACCGTCACGACAGCGAAAGCCTCGAAAAGCTCACCGTCACCGGCCCCGGCTTTCCCTCGGTGGAAATCCACTATTCCGGCAACGGCGGGGTCGCCGCCGGCATCGAGTACCGCGTAGGCGGACAGCCCACCTTCACCTGGTCTCGCGAACGCGCGGCGGGCGGTTTGGTGGATGCCATCAGCACCGGATTCCCCGAATTTAACCAAGATTGGGACCGCGACGCCATGGGGAGGATGTCGGTGCTGACCCGCTATGGCGTCGACACCACCTACACCTATGCCGACAACGGATCGCTGGCTCGCGCACAGCGTTCCGGCGAGGACCGCGAATACACCTTCACCGACCGGGGCGAACTCGCCCAAGAGAAACTGAACGGATTAGTGCTGGACGCACATTTCGACGACCAAAAATCCGGCATCGCCACTTTCCGCGAAAACCTGCGGCAATTCACCCTGCACGGCACCGCCCATGCCGAAGCCACCGTACACGTGTTCGCCAACACCAACCTCGTCACCACCACCACCAGCCCCTTTGCGGTCACCCTCGACGAAAACCACTATCCCGGCATGGCCCTGAGCAACGGACCCTTTCCGTGGAAAGTCACCGGCAAGCGTCCCGGACAGGACTACATCGGCGAAATGGCCATCGCCGATTTGGAGGGCGAAGCCTGGTTGCCGGACGCCGAAGAAACCTTTGTCATCCACTTCGGGCGGAGAACCCAAGACAGCCTACACAATTTCGAATGGAACGCCGCCGACCAGTTGCTGAAAGTCGAGCAACGCCACGGCCCCATGCGCGTCGAAAACGTCTACGACGGCCAACAGCGGCGCGTCGAAAAACGGGTCTACCGTTACGGCAACCTGCAACGCACCCACCACTTTGTCTATGACGGCTGGCTACCCGTGGTCGAAGAAGTGCGACGCGGCAACGGAGCCTTGGAAACCCGCAACCTCTACGTCTACGGAGCCGGACCCAACGGACAACGCCTCCCCGGTCTCGGAGCCACCGGACAACTCGCGCTCATCATCCATCAGACCGGTGGCGGCCTCATCCAAATCAGCGCCCCCGTCTACAATCACCGCCTCGACATCATCGGCCTCGTCTGCGTGGAAAGCGGAAACGTCGTGGCCCAATACGACTACGAGCCCTTCGGACGACAAACCGCCGCCAGCGGACCCCGCGCCCACCAAAACCCCTTCCGTTTCGCGACCGCCTACTTCGACGGCGAGGTCGGCCTCAACTACTTCGGCTACCGCCACTACGATCCCCGCACAAAACAATGGCTCTCCCGCGATCCCATCGGCGAAGCGGGCGGGTTGAATCTGTACGGGTATGCCAACAATGATCCGGTGAACAATATCGATTTCCTCGGGTTGACAACCGTAAAGGAATATCAAGATATAATTGCAAGATTAGAGCAATCTGAACGTGAGGCAATTGAGTTTACGAACAACAGCCTCAGTGGTTGGAGAAATTGGCGTGTCCGCTCGCAATTGAATCGCGAAACGAAAAACGCCTATTCAGCAGAAATCCGGGAAAATCGGCGAAGAATGTTTCAGTTGGAAGAAGAACTTAAACAATTCGCATACCGGCGAAGCCTGAGAAGAATGTCAAATCGTAATATTAGCAGTGAATTTTCGAAAGAACAGTTAAACGAAATGCTTGACGATGAACTCAAGTATCTTCTTGAAAATATATCGGATCGCGATGAGGCGGCTTTGGGGTGGATTAGAGGCGAAGCCTCAATATATAGGGCTGCGGAAATTTCGGCAAATGAGATTAGAAATTCATTGTTTCAATTATCTGCCAGCAGGGCTTTATATACAAATCAATTCAAACCAACAGTGCCTGAGGTTTACGGGCAAAGTTTTAATTTTTCAAGCGTCAGGACGACTGTATATAGAGTGGAAGGCATGCCTAACACTCGCATTACAATCGGTGAAGGAGGGCAGGTTACTGTTCAAGGTGACCAAATGCTGTTTTTGAACTTTGGCGATAAGCAACGTGCACAAGCGTTCCTTAATCAAAGGCTGGGTCAAGGTATGCCTGGCGCACAAATGAAGTCATTCGAGGTGCCTGCATCTTTCCTTGATGACCTACGCGCTGCCGCAGTACCTGAAAGTATGGCTAAACAGTTCCCAGGAAGACCAATTTTAGTCGATCCAACGAAAGCTGCGGATCAGTTCGGCCTAAGGCCTGATCAGATAAAAGCACTTCAAGAAGCAATCATTCAAGGTTCTGGGAGTGCTCACGGAAAATGAATATCGACCGAATCAAGCATGAAATTGCGAGGTTGAAACAGAGTCCATCCACTTATGATTCTACCGAAGGCATTGGCATCGTACGATTCATTGTTCGGTGTCCTTTCGGTGCTGCTAAAGTGCTGGATAACGCAAAATATATTCTGATGATTGTTGCGAATAACTCGTTTGGAGATTGGCCTGATGACTCTGAATGGAATCGGCTTTTACCGAAATGGTTTGTTGATGCCTGTGCCCCCTCGCCATCCCAAGAAGAAGCTGAACGTTGGCTAAAGATGTGGAAATGTCTATCCCCTCACGAGCAGGCTGAAGCTGAAATCAAAAGAGACTGGTCTCTTGACAACTGGCTTTATTGGATGAAACCAGAGAATAGGCAATGGATATGGTGGGACGGTGAGGTTGTGCCTTATTCCGACCATGTGATTGTCGCAGTAGAAGTGGATTGCTGGCCATTTCCGTGGGGTGCATTACGGTGGCTATTTAAAGTGTGTGGTGCTTCTGAAGTTACGGCTGATTTTTTCAAAGACAAAAGCAGCTTGGGGGTAATTTCGTATGCAAA
>JAFIGC010000177.1 GCA_020831635.1 Verrucomicrobiota bacterium
CTTTCGCTCCATGATCTTGCACGCCTTCTTTGCAAATATCTCACGGATTCAGGATCATGCAACATGCATTTCTTAGCCCAACTTATGGGTGGCGAAACGCGATTCCCATCTCTTCGGCAATGCCCAGGAGACGTTTGTCTCTTGTCCATAAAGCACACCGATCCAAAATAGAGGAGGCCAAGAGGTGGATGTCGATCAGACCAATGCCACGACCCATGAGCGCATGTTGCTCAACAAAGAGCAGAATCTCGTCATCTTGAATCTTGTTCACATGTGGAAGCGCATGCAGCAACGCGATGATTTCCTTCCGGTTCGTGAGATTACCGCACGCCAACTCCCCCAGAACAAAGTCGTGCATGACCACCTGCTCCGACTTCAGTTTTCCCACGAGATTCGGGCTTGTCTTCCGGAAATGATCGATCCAGATTGACGTGTCCACGAGAATCATGAGGCCGACCTTCGTCGTGAAATCACCTTGGCATCGGGTTCGGATCCACCCAGCGCGGCCAATCGCTCCGCGCTATGACGAGCAATCAATGCTTCCAATCCCATGCGGACCAAAGACGTTTTTTCTTTTACGCCCGTAAGCTGTGAAGCCTTGGCCAAGATTCCATCATCAATGTTCAGCGTCGTTTTCATATGGTCGAGTATGTATGTATGATATGTATTTGTCAAGTCTGCAGGCAATGTGGCGAAGGGCAATATAGCAACAGGGGCAATATAGCAACAGGTATTTTATGGACTGGTTCCCGGCGGACCAAGGTTCCTGTCGCTGACAACGCGAAGGCGGAACCTGAAGGTTCGCGCACTCCAAAGGCGCTTCGCGCACAAAACCCAAGATCAGTGGAAATCAGTGTTTTCAGTGGTTCATTTCCCAGAGCCCAAGCGCCCCCCCCAAAAAAAAATAAATCCGTGTCCATCCGTGAAATCCGTGGTTCCTCCTCCCACAACCCATGCCACAACCTAAGATCAGTGGAAATCAGTGTTTACAGTGGTTGGGTAGTTGAGTGGTTGGGTGGTTGCCCGTTGCCCGTTGGCGGTTGGCGGTTCGGCGTTCGCTTTCCCATATCTTATCGGCAAGGGACTGCCGATCTACGGCGTTTTTTGCTTTCCTTCCCCCGCGTTCATGGTATCCACTCCGCGCCCCACACCACTTACCTATGTCCGACCTATCCCGTATCCGTAACTTTTCCATTATCGCCCATATTGACCATGGGAAATCCACCTTGGCTGACCGCATCCTGGAGATGACCAAGACGCTGGAGAAGCGTGAATTGATGGAGCAGGTCCTCGACGACATGGATCTGGAGCGCGAACGCGGCATTACCATCAAGGCCCACCCGGTTTCGATGCTCTACGAAGCCAAAAACGGCGAGAAATACCAGTTCAACCTCATCGATACCCCCGGACACGTGGATTTCGCCTACGAGGTTACCCGCAGTCTCGCTAGTTGCGAGGGTGCCATTCTGGTCGTGGACGCGGCCCAGGGTGTGGAAGCCCAAACCGTGGCCAACGTCATGCTGGCCATGAACCAGAATCTGACCATCATTCCCGTCCTGAACAAAATCGACCTGCCCAATGCCGATGTGCCCGGGGTGTGCAAACAGGTCGAGGACCTGCTGGCCATTCCCATGGAAGAGGCCATCATGGTCAGCGCCAAAACCGGACAGGGCGTGGAGGACGTGCTGGAGGCCATCGTCAAAAAGGTGCCCCCGCCCACCACCGACACAACCATGGGCACCCGGGCGCTGGTGTTCGACTCCTATTACGACGCCTTTCGCGGCGTGGTCTCCTATGTGCGGGTGTTTGACGGGGAAATCTCGGACAAACACAAAATTCGCCTCATGTCCACCGGCAAGGACTTCGAAGTCAAGGAAGTGGGCATGTTCATCCCCTCCATGAAAAAAATGAAAGTGCTGCGGGCCGGGGAAACCGGGTACATCATTGCCAATATCAAGGAGTCCGCCGACATGAAAATCGGCGACACCGTCACCCGCAAGGATGACCTGGCCAAAAAACCGCTTCCCGGCTTCCACGAAGTCCACCCCATGGTCTTCAGCGGCATCTATCCGGTGGACGGATCGGACTATGAAAAGCTCAAGCACGGCCTCGAAAAGCTCTCCCTCAATGACGCCGCGTTCACCTACATCGCCGAATCTTCGGTGGCCCTGGGTTTTGGATTTCGCTGCGGTTTTCTCGGCCTCCTTCACATGGAAATCATCCAGGAACGCCTGCGCCGCGAATACGAATTGGATATCATTTCCACCTATCCGGGGGTGATCTACGAGATTTACCTGACCAACGGCGAAAAAGTGGTCATCGACAATCCCATCTACCTCCCCGACCCCACCACCATCGACCGCATCGAGGAACCTTTCCTCAAAGCCACCATCATTTGTCCCAACGACGACATTGGCGAAATGATGAACCTGATTCGGGACCGGCGCGGGGAAATCAGCCACACCGAAACCGTGGACGGCAACCGGTTGATGCTCACCTGCCACATCCCGCTCAACGAAATCGTCATCGACTTTTACGACAAACTCAAAAGCATCAGCCACGGCTACGCCAGCATGGACTATGAATACGAGGGCTACCGCGCCAATGACTTGGTGAAAATGGATATTCTCGTCCATGGCGAGCCCGTGGATGCCTTCGCCTGCATTGTCCACCGCGACAAGGCCGTGGGCATTGGCCGCAACATTTGCAAAAAGCTGGTGGACGAGATTCCGCGCATGCAATTCGCCATCGCCGTGCAGGCCGCCATCGGCCGCAACGTCATCGCCCGCGAAACCGTGCCCGCTTTCCGCAAGGACGTCACCTCCCGCTGTTATGGCGGCGACATCAGCCGCAAACGCAAACTCCTGGAAAACCAAAAAGCGGGCAAAAAAAAGATGAAAATGGTCGGCAAAGTCAATATTCCGCAGGAAGCGTTCATGAAAATCCTGAAATCCGATTAACGGTCCCCTCCCACTGCCGGTTCCACGGCAGGGACGGCGGCGCGACACTCCAAAACCATTCAAGCCCATGCTCCCCTTCATCAACTCCCACAAAAAAGAACAGCGCAAGCACATTGAACACGCGATTTTTTGCGTGAAATACGCGCGGCGCATGAAAGAGGATCTTTTGACGGAGGAGGAGGTGCACGACCTTCGGGAACGGCAAGCCCAACTCAAGACTTTGCTGAAAGCCAAAAAGCTCGAGGAAGGGGTGGAATTGGCCGACGAATCCATCGAACTTTCCCGGAAAATCCATCCCGCGCCTCGAGGAGCCTATGCCTTGCGTGAAAACGTGGAAGTGTTCGTGGTGGTACTGGCGGTGGCCTTGGGGTTCCGCACCTATTTCCTCCAGCCCTACCAGATCCCCACCGGTTCCATGCAGCCCACGCTCTGGGGCATCACCGCCGAAGCGAAATATGAACCGAACTGGACCGACCGCGTCCCCTTCCGCTGGGGGAAATTTCTCCTCACCGGCTCCCGCTACATCGAAGTCAAAGCCAAAAGCAATGGCATCATCCCCCCCCACGACCAATGGTCCCAGCAGGATACCTTCATGGTGTTCCGCTTTGGCAACAACACCTATCGTCTCCACCAGGAATTCGACCGATTGATCCAACCCGGCCAGGCCGTGCAAAAAGGACAGGTACTTGCCAGGGGACTGCGGAAACAGGGCGACCATATCGTGGTCAACCGCTTGTCCACCAACTTTTTCCCGCCCAAGCGCGGGGATATCGTCGTTTTCAGTACCCGGGGCATTGACTACGAGTCCATTCGAGAAAACACCGCCTACATCAAGCGGCTTGTGGGTCTTCCCCATGAAAGCATCTCCATCTGCGAAGGGCATTTGCAGGTAAACGGGGAGAACGTCACCGCGCCGGAAGTCTTCGTGCGGCAAATGGAAGGCCGGGGCTATGAAGGGTACGCCAACCGCGTGCCCACCGGCTTCAATCGAAGCCAAGCGACCCCCTTGTTCCCCGATTGCGAAGCCAAGCTGGAACTGGGGGAGAACGAATTTCTCTTTTTTGGGGACAACACGTACCGCAGCTTGGATGGCCGTCATTTTGGCGGCGTCAGCGGGCGCAACGTCATTGGCACCGCCTTTTTCGTTCCTTGGCCCTTTATCAATCGCGGGGCGTACAATGAAAACGCCGGATTTGTGAAATGAGGGTTGTAGATCGGCAGTCCCTTGCCGATAATCTTGGCGTTCGCGACAGGGACTGTCGCGCTACAACGGCAGTCCCTTGCCCCCATTGTTAATTCTTATCAAAGAAAAGCAATAAAATAGCTTGCGTATGCTTGATATTCGCAACATTTAAGGAATCTTTCTCATTGGGAAGAGGGTTTTTCTTAAGGATGCTAAACAATATTTTATACCTACCCGCGGATTTGATCCGATTGACATACGATGTCACGTTGCTTGCTTGGCGGCTGATGCATTGCAGGCTGATTTGGAAGCAACGCGATCAATTGTGCAGTTATTGCCAAGGCGCCGACAATGGTCGCTGTCCGCGCCCCCTGCCGCGCGGGTTGCGGCAATACCGGAATCGTTGGCTGATTCTGCCATGGATGCCCTGCACGAAACAAGCGAAAATCCAAAGCCCGGACGGATCCGGCATTCAGGAAATGCAGGTTTGCACCAATGAGGGCGGGTATATCCACCTGTCCCTTTGGGTGATCCCCTTTGCCCTGTTGTTGTATGGCCTTTGGCTCTGGCCCGTCGTTTGGCTGGTCTTGAAATTAAGATAGTCGCATCAAAGTGGATTCGCGGTTGACAAACCGCGCTTTGTTCATATATGCTTCCAAGCTTAAGAAACCACCCCGCAGATTGGACCCATTCATGGCGGCGAAGAAGACACCTCCCAAAAAACCCATTTCAAAAAACGTAACGACCTCCGGTGCCAAGAAAATAAGTGCCGCCGAAGGTTCAAAAACGGTGAAGAAAAAAACGCCACCGGCGGCAAAAAAATCTCCAGCCCAAAAAACGGCAAAGGAGAACAAACCTGCGGCCTCCAAAACGTCGCCGAGGAAAAATGGCAGTGGGAAATCCGCCGCCGAAACGCCCTCTGTGGTCAACTCGGTTTCCGCCGCCGCCAAGCGGATTCAGGAACGTGAAGAACGCCGGAAAAAGAAAGCGTCCGAACGTCTGGCGAAATCCACGCCCTCGGCCACGCCTCGCAAAACCAATGGACACAGCGTCGCCTCGCCCAAACCTCCGAAATCCGGGAAACCCCTGACCCAACGGGATCTGGAAAAATTCAAAAACCTTTTGCTGGAACTTCGCGACCGGATCGTCGGCGACATTGAATTTTTGACCACGGACAACCTCCACCGCGTGGGACGCGACACGGGCGCGGATCTCTCCGGCTCCAGTCAACACAGCGCCGACCACGGCACCGACAACTTTGACCGCGAATTCGCCCTGAGCCTGGCCACATCCGAGCAGGACGTCCTCTATGAAGTGGACGAGGCCCTCATGCGAATTCAGGAAGGCACTTACGGCATTTGCGAAATGTCCGGGGTCCGCATCGAAAAAGCACGTCTGGAAGTCATCCCCTACACCCGCTTCAGCGTACAGGCCCAAACGCAAATGGAACAAGGCCGTGCTAAATACCGCCCCTTTGCACAAGCCTTCAAGAGCTGGTAAGGTGGAGCCCCCCAAGCCAGCGTCTCTCGAAACGGCCCCTTCCCGGTCCGAACCTCCCGAGCCGAATCCTTCGCAATCGGATCGCCCCACCTCGGATCGCCCCACCTCGGCTCAAGTGGATGGCTCCCCTCCCCGCTGGCCCTATTGGATCGCCGCCGTTTGCCTGATTGCCGACCAAGTCACCAAACAATGGTTTCATACCCATTATGACTACCACGAAAGCCGGGTGGTCATTCCCGGGTTTTTCAACTTTACCTACGCGCACAATCCCGGCGCCGCTTTCAGCATTTTCCAAAACCATCCCGCCGCGCTGCTGGTTTTTTCGATGCTAATTTTTTGTTTGATGGTCGTCTTCCGGGATCATCTCTTCAATCGCATTCGCATGGAACAAGTCGCCTACGGCTTTATTGTCGGCGGGGTGCTGGGCAACCTCATCGACCGCATGAAACACGGCTTCGTCATCGATTTCATTGACTGGTATGTCGGGGATTACCACTGGCCCATCTTCAATCTGGCGGATACCTGGATTTGCACGGGGGTCGGACTGTACCTGCTCTCCCAATGGCGAAACCGCCACGCGCCTGAAAACCAGGCCAAAGCCGAAGCCAAAGCGTAAGGGGGTGGATTGGACATGACGGACAAAAGGAAAATAACGGCCTCCGTCACCTCGCTTTACTTTCTCAGCGGTCCCACCGCCTCCGGCAAAACCGAACTGGCCCACGCCCTCGCGGCGCGATCAGGCTACCGGCTTTGCTCCGCGGACTCCATGATGGTCTACCGCCACATGAACATCGGTACTGCAAAACCGACTTCAGACGAAATCGCCCAGTACGACTATGCCGGGCTGAATGGGGTCGAACCCGGAGCCCAATACTCCACCGGCGCGTGGATCAAAGACCTCCGGCAACAACTGGATGACCGCCCCACCCTCGTTGTAGGCGGAACCGGGCTTTACTTCCGCGCCCTCATTCATGGGCTCCCCGAAGAGGATGAACCCACGACCCTCACCGAAGAAAACCCGGCGATTCTACGCGAAAAAATCCGCGAGATCGACCCCGAAGCCCTGCAAAACATCGCCGACCCTGAAAACCCACGCCGCCTGGAGCGGGCCCTGGCCTGGTTGCAGGCGGGCAAGCCGCTGCCCAAACACTGGCAGAACCAAAGCGATTTCCCCATCCCCGTGCTTTCCGTCCCGGTTCCGGAACTCAATCAACGCATACATGACCGGGCCGCGGACATGTTTGCCCATGGGCTGCTGGACGAAGCCCGCGCGCTCCGCGCCCGATTCGGACAACTCACCGGCACCTGCGCCCAGGCCATCGGCTACAAAGAGGCCTTCGCCGTTCTCGACGGGGATCTCAATGTGACCGAAGCCGTCGAAGCCGTCGCCCAGCGCACCCGCCGCTACGCCAAACGGCAACGCACCTGGTTCCGCAATCAAATGGATGCGCGATGGGTGACCCGCACGAACGGCACCCCCTTGGAAGACGCCATCCGGGAGGTCGAAAAAATCTGGAAGCACACAGGCCCCTTCCCTTTTCACAGGAGTCCATCATGATTCAGGAAATCCCGCCCCAATACGCCACCGTCAAAGAATTGCCCAAACGCTTGCAACCCCGCGAATTGTTTGACCGGGTCGGCGCGGAACATGTGCCCGACGAAGTGCTCCTCGCCATTCTCCTGAAATCCGGCAGCCCCGGATACAACGTCGTGGATTTGGCTCGGGACCTCCTCCGACATTTTGGCTCTTTGACCGCGCTGACCCGGGCCACCCCCGCGCATTTGGTCAATTTTCGCGGCGTGGGCCCCACCAAAGCCCGCGAACTCAAAGCCGCCCTGGAACTGGCCCGCCGCCTCAGCCAGGAGCAAGTCGAGGAAAAGCCCGCCATCCACAGCCCCGAAGACGCCGCCCGCCTCCTGCGCGAACAGGCGCGGGAGTTGGACCACGAACGCTTCTGGGTGTTGCTGCTGGACACCCGCAACCGCTTGAAAGAACACCCCGTCATGGTCAGCCAGGGCGTGCTCAACGCCAGCCTGGTGCATGCGCGGGAAGTCTTCCGCCCCGCCGTCATGAACCAGGCCGCCGCCATCGTCGTGGCCCACAACCATCCCTCCGGCGATCCCAGCCCCTCTCCAGAGGATTTGCGCGTGACCCGAAACCTCATCGAAGCCGGCAAACTGCTGAACATCCGCGTCTTGGACCACGTCATCATCGGCCAATCCCGTCCCGGACAGTCCACCTATTTTCACAGCCTCCGGGAAAGCGGGCTGGTAAATTTCGCGCCTGACGGCTAAGCATCTGTCTAATTTTGGGCTTCGAAACGAAATATCGAGCGATTTGAGTGGGGATCTCAATGATTCTGCTGGGTTGTCGCATCCGCTTTCATATGGTACAACATGGTAAACCCTTTCAATCCAATCACAGGAGATTTGAACATGAAACACATCATTCGCACCTCCCAAACCCTCGTGTTCGCGGCCATGGTTCTGCTTTTCAGCGCCTGCGGAGACCCCAACACCGTCAGCGTCGCCACCGACAGCGGTTTCGTCCCCTTTGAATTCATCGACGAAAACACCGGCGAACTCATCGGCTTCGACATCGACCTCATCAACGCCATCGCCGAAGAAGCCGGCCTCGAACTCCGCATCAATACCATGGAATTCGACGGACTCATCGCCGCCGTACACACCGGACGCCACGACATGGGCATCGCCGGCATCACCATCACCGAAGCCCGCAAAGAGCAAGTCGACTTTTCGGATCCCTACTACGACGCCGGCCTCATCATCGCCGTCAGGGCCGACAACGATACCATCACCTCCGAGGCCGATCTCGCCGGCAAACGCGTCGGAACCCGTTCCGGCACCACCAGCGAAACCTACCTCCGCGAAAACCATCCCGATGCCCGTATCGTCGCCTTTCCCGGCATCGTCGAAGCCTACATGGACCTCACCGCAGGGCGCGTGGACGCGGTTCTCTATGATGTCCCCAACGTCCGCTACTACGCAAGTCAAAGCGATGGCAATGGCGATGGCGAGCAGATCAGAACCATCGGCGACGTCCTCCAGGGCGAACAATACGGCATCGTTTTCCCCAAAGGCTCCCCCCACGTCGAACCCGTGAACCAAGCCCTGCGCACCCTGCGGGAAAACGGCACCTACGACGAGATCCACGCCAAGTGGTTCGGTGAGCCCGCCGATTCCGAATAAGCGCCGCCATCCAAAATGATGGACTCCCCCTACATCCAAGTCCTCCCCTTCCTTTTCCGGGGACTTGGCTGGACCCTGCTCATCACCTTTTCCGGACTGGCCGTCGGGTTCTGGCTCGGCGCCGCCGCCGGGCTCGCCCGGGTCTCCCGCCCCGGATTTTTCCGCGGAGCCGCCACCGTCTATGTCGAAGTCATCCGCGGCACCCCCATCCTCGCCCAAATCTTCCTCGTGTACTTCGGACTCTCCGACCTCTTCGGCATCAACATGCCCAACTGGTTGGCCGCCATCCTCGCCATCGCCATCAACTCCGGCGCCTACATCGCCGAAATCGTGCGCGGCACCGTACAGTCCATCGACCCCGGACAGCGCGAAGCCGGCCGATCCCTCGGATTGTCCTCGCAACAGACCATGCGCTTTGTCATTTGGCCCCAGGCCATGCGCCGCATGATCCCGCCCCTGGGCAACCAATTCATCATCAGCCTCAAAGACACCTCCCTCTTTTCCGTCATCGCCGTGGGCGAAATCCTTTTCCAGACCCGGCAATACTACAACCGAACCTTCGCCCCCTTCGAAGCCCTCACCATGGCCTGCCTCTTTTACCTCATGATCACCATCCCCAGCTCCATTTATTTGCGACGCATGGAACACCGCATGGAGGGCAAATGATCCGCACCCGCCAACTCACCAAAGCCTTCGGCGAACACACCGTGCTTTCCGACATCGACCTCGAAATCCGGGAAGGCGAAGTCCTCTGCGTCATCGGCCCCTCCGGCTCCGGCAAAAGCACCCTCCTGCGCTGCCTCAACGGACTCGAATCCGCCACCGCCGGCGACGTGGAAATCAACGGCGAGCCGCTCTACACCGAAAGCTCCTTCATCAATACCATGCGCGCCAAACTCGGCATGGTGTTCCAGCACTTCAACCTCTTCCCCCACCTCACCGTCCTCGAAAACCTCACCCTCGCCCCCCGCAAAGTCCTCGGCCTCGACGAAGCCGCCGCCAACCAAAGAGCCTACGACCTCCTGGAAAAAGTCGGACTCACCGACAAAGCCCACGCCCGCCCCGAAAACCTGTCCGGCGGACAAAAACAACGCGTCGCCATCGCCCGCGCCCTCGCCATGGAACCCGAGGCCATGCTCTTCGACGAACCCACCTCCGCCCTCGACCCCGAACTCGTCGGCGAAGTCCTCGCCGTCATGGAAGATCTCGGACGCGAAGGCATGACCATGGTTGTCGTCACCCACGAAATGGGCTTCGCCCGCCGCGTCGGCACCCGCGTCCTCTTCATGGACGAAGGCCGCATTCTCGAACAAGGCCCTCCCGACCAACTCTTCGATCATCCCCAACACCCCCGTACCCAAGCCTTCCTCGGAAAAATTCTGTGAAAACCGTGATCCGCACAGGCGGAAAAGCGTTCCTCATGCACACCTGCTTTTTGCCAGCACCTCGAAAAAACCCTCTGGCCAACGCGGAGAACGGTTGTAAGCCGCCACTTGCGGTAACCTTTTCTGGTGACGCTGTCGGATAGCACATTTTGAATTCAAAGGTATACCTGAATCCGTGAGATATTTGCAAAGAAGGCGTGCAAGATCATGGAGCGAAA